>DATLGD010000112.1:0-18474 GCA_035540755.1 Mycobacteriales bacterium
GCGCTGCCCTTCACCTCGCTGCCCTCCGGCGTCGGCCGCACGATCCTGGAGCGCACCGCCTCGGTGCTGGCTCCCGGCGGCGCGCTGCTGGTGCTGCAGTACTCGCCGCTGATCGCCGCCGAGCTCCACCGGCTGTTCACCTCGGTCCAGCGCACGGTGTGCCTGCGCAACGTCCCCCCGGCGTTCCTGTACGCCTGCCGGGAGCCGAAGGGCGCGGCCACCCCGTGAGCCGGCTGACCTGGAGCATCGCCCGCCGCTACGCGCTGCCCCCGCTCGCCCTCGGCGCGCCCCTGCTGCTCACCGGCCGGCGCAGCGGCTGGGTGCCCGTGGGCCTGGCCGCCGCGGTCGTCGCCTTCTTCCGCGACCCCGACCGGCCGCTGCCCACCGACCCGTCGCTGGTCTGCGCGGCGTCCGACGGGTTCGTCACCGGCGTCGACCACGACGTCGAGGAGCCGTGGCTGCCCGGTGGGCGCGCCACCCGCATCACCGTGTTCCTCTCGGTCACCGACGTGCACATCAACCGCGCTCCGGTGGCCGGCCGGATCGTGAAGTCCGAGCAGCTCGGCGACGGCTTCGCGCCCGCGCTGTTCAAGGGGGCCGCGGACAACCGGCGCAACCGGCTGCTGCTCGACGGGCCGGCCGGGCCGGTCGTCGTCGTGCAGGTGGCGGGCATGGTCGCCCGCACGATCACCAACTGGGTCGACGTCGGTGACGACGTCGTGGCCGGGCAGCGGCTCGGCCTCATCCACTTCGGCTCGCGCACCGACGTCCTGCTGCCGCCCGGTGCGGCCGACGTGCTCGTCTCCAAGGGCACCCGGGTGAACGCCGGCCTGACCCCGCTCGCCAGGCTGCGCGGCCGGTAGCCCGTGCGCCCGCACCTGAGCCTGCCGAACGCCGTCACCAGCGTCAGCCTGCTCGCGGGCTTCGCCGCGCTGCTGCTGGTGCCGACCGCGCTCGCGGTGGCGGCCGGCCTGGTCGCCCTGGCCGCCGTGCTCGACGGCGTCGACGGCGCGCTGGCCCGCCGCGCCGGTGGCGACCGCACCTTCGGCGCCCAGCTGGACTCGCTGACCGACCTCGTCTGCTTCTGCGTCGTGCCCGCCTACGCGCTGCACACGGTGGCGCAGGCCGACGCGCGCGCAGCGGCCGCGCTGGTCTCCGGCGGCTTCCTGCTGGCGGGTGCGTGGCGGCTCTCCCGCTTCCCGCTGGTCCAGATCCAGGGCCACTTCGTCGGCGTGCCCACTCCCGTCGCGGGTGTGCTGCTGATGTGCTTCGCCCTCTGGGAGCCGGCGCCTGCGCTGCTGCTGGCCGTCGCGCTGAGCGCGCTCATGGTGAGCAGCGTGCGCTTCCCGACCGTGCTCGCGGCCGCCGCCGTCGTGAGCCGGCCGGTGCGCGGCCACCTTCCTGGGCGGCGGCCGGGCAACCGGCGCCCGCTCGACCCGCGGCTGGTGACACCCGGCCCACGGGGCAGCCGCCGCCCGGCCCGGCGCGGCCGCCGGGCCGCCGCGCGGACCGGCCGGATGCTGCGCGCGCTGGGGCAGGGCCGCCGGCGTCGATGACAGGCCGCCCGGGAGGCGGCACGGCTGCGGCCTGGTTCTGGGACGCCACGTGCCGGCCCGGGCCGGCTCAGACCGGCTGCGGGGCCTGCTCCGACGGACGGGCGGGCGCCTGTACGCCTGTCGCGCGCACCACGAGCACCGCGAGGTCGTCACGGGCGGCATCGGGACCGAAGTCGCGCACCTCGGCCTGGATCCGGCCGGCGACGGCGTCGGCCGACCAGGGCGCGGTGGACGCGAGCACCCGCAGCAGGGTCTCGTCGCCGAACTCCCGTCGGCCGTTGCGTCGCTCGGTGACGCCGTCGGTGTACAGGACGAGCAGGTCGCCCGGCGCCATCTGCAGCTGCTCGTCGGACAGGTCGGGCGACTCCACGACCCCGAGAACGGTGCCGCTGCGGCCGACGAAGCGCGGCGCCCCGCCGGCGGGCACGAGGACCGGCGGGGGGTGCCCGCCGCTGCAGTAGGTGATGTCGAGTGCGCCGGACGCCGTGGGCTGCACCAGTGCCAGCGCAGCGGTGCAGAACCGGCCGCGCTCGCCGAGCTCGAGCACGGCGTCGTTCAGCCGGCGCAGGACCTCGGACGGCGCGCGCCCCTCCCGCACGAGCAGCCGCACGACGTTGCGGGCGAGCCCGGTGATCGCCGCAGCCTCGGCGCCCTTCCCGCAGACGTCGCCGATCGCGACCGCCCAGCCGCCGCCGGGCAGGCCGAACACGTCGTAGAAGTCGCCGCCGACCTCGTTGCCCTCCCCGGCCGGGTGGTAGCGGGCGCCGAACTCGGCCTCGGCGGGTGACGGGAGCTCGCGCGGCAGCAGCGAGGCCTGCAGGGCGTGGGCGATCTGGGTCCGCTCGCCGTAGAGCCGCGCGTTGTCGACGGCGAGCGCGGCGCGGCGCCCCAGGTCGAGCAGCAGCGACACGTCCTCAGCGCTGTAGGTGCCGCTCTCCGGGCGCGCCACCACGAGCCCGCCGAGCAGCCGGCGTCGCGCCACGAGCGGGAGGGCGAGCACGTCGCCCCTCGGCCCGTCGCCGAGGACGGCGGCCGCCTCGGCCCGGCCGACGAACGACGGGCGCTGGACGGCCAGGTCCCGCGACAGCCGCTCCGCGAAGGCCTCCCCGGCGGACCCGGACAGGGCCACGCGCAGGCCGG
Organism: Mycobacteriales bacterium; assembly: GCA_035540755.1. Lineage (GTDB taxonomy): Bacteria > Actinomycetota > Actinomycetes > Mycobacteriales > SCTD01 > DATLGD01. The sequence continues at coordinate 2,697 of DATLGD010000112.1, forward strand.
ACGTGCCCTCCTCGTCCTCGTGGCTGACCGACGCGAGCCGGACGCCTCGGTCGTCGACCATGAACACCGCGGCCCACTGCGCGAGGCGCGGCACGCACAGCTGCGTGGCGAGCGTGACGGCGAGCTGCACGTCCAGCGTGGCGGCGAACATGTCGCTGGCCTCCGCGAGCAGCGCGAGCGCACCGCGCTGCCGGCGTTGCGCGACGTCGGCGCGGTCGTCGCGCAGGACCATGCCGAGGCGCTCGGCCGCCAGCCGGGCGATGGCCGTGGTCGGGGCGTCGAGCGGCCCTGCGTGCAGGACCAGCGCCCCGAACGGACCGCCCCTGCCGCGCAGCAGCACGGTCGTGCGCCCGCGGACGGAGCTGACCGCGTCCGAGGTCCGGGATGACCGGCGGAGCTCCCGCACCTCCTCCTCGTCGGGCTCCTCGCCGCGGGACGCCGCGACCGTCCACGCGTCCGGGTCGCGGTCGGACTCGACGAGCAGGACCGCCGCCTCGACGTCGAGCGCGTCGCACAGCCGGTGCAGCAGCTCGCTGAGCACCTGACCGGGCGACAGGCGGGTCTCGACGTCGCCCGGCAGCGCGAGGAGCCAGCCGAGCGCCGGGGGGACGCCGTGCGCGGCCGTCGCGGCCGTGGCCCCGGGCCGCGCGGAGGGCCGGGTCCGCACCACGGCGGGGGCGGGCCGGCCGAGGCGGAACCAGATGGACTTCCCGTCCCGGGAGTGCCGGGTCCCCCACTCCTCGGCGAGCGCGTCGAGCAGGAACATCCCTCGGCCGCCCTCCCGGGTGCTGGAGTCGGCGTCGTCGCGCACGACGGGCGTCCCCCCGGGGCTGAGGTCGCCGATCTCGATCCGGACGCCGCCGGCGTCGGCCACCACGTCGACCTGGACGACGGTGCCGGCGTGCACCACGGCGTTGGTCACCAGCTCGGTGACCATGAGCAGGGCGTCGTCGACGAGCGCCTCGTGGCCGGCCTCGGTCAGGACCTGGCGCACGTGGCTGCGGGCGAGCCGGGGCGAGGTGCCGTCCGGCGGCAGGGTGACGGCGAGCAGCGGCCGCGCGCCGGGGCTGCTCACGACCGCGGACCCCGTCGCTCCGGAAGTGCCTGCCGCAGCACCTCCGCCGCGGCGAGCGCCTCCTCGACCGCCTGGTGCACCGCCGGCGGGGCGTCCTCGGGCAGCGCACCGCGCAGCGTCCGGAGCTTGGCCAGCGTGGCCTCGCTGAGCTCCTGCAGCCGGCCGCTGCGCAGCAGCCCGGCCTCCTCGAGCAGCGAGGAGGTCTGCGCCTCGAGCTGCCGGCGGCGCTCGTGCAGCTCGACGAACACGGCCACCTTGGCGCGCAGCACCCACGGGTCGAAGGGCTTGGCGAGGTAGTCGACCGCGCCGGCGGCGTAGCCGCGGAAGGCCTGGTGGGCCGCCCCGTCGATGGCGGTGAGGAACAGGATCGGGATGTCGCGGGTGCGCTCGCGCTGCTTGATGTGGTTGGCGGTCTCGAAGCCGTCCATGCCCGGCATCTGCACGTCGAGCAGGATCACGGCCACGTCCTCGGTGAGCAGCCGCTTGAGCGCCTCCTCCCCCGAGGCGGCCTTGACCAGGTCGTGCCCGAGGCCGGACAGGATGGCCTCGAGCGCGAGCAGGTTCTCCGGCCGGTCGTCGACGAGCAGGATCTTGGCCGAGGTGCCCGCGGTCATGCGCCGGCCGGTGCGTCGGGGACCCGGGTGCTCAGCCAGGTGCGCATGAGGGTCAGCAGCCGGTCGAGGTCGACCGGCTTGGTGATGTAGTCCGAGGCGCCGGCGGCCAGGCTCTTGTCCCGGTCGCCGGGCATGGCCTTCGCGGTGAGGAACACGATCGGCAGCGAGGCGAACTGCGGCAGCCGCCGGATGGCCTCGGTGGTCTGGTTGCCGTCCATCTCCGGCATCATGACGTCCATCAGGACGAGGTCGACGTCGGGATGCGACTGCAGGAGCTGGATGCCGTCGGCGCCGTTGTCGGCGTACAGCACGTGCATCCCGTGCAGCTCGAGCGCGCTGGTCAGGGCGAAGACGTTGCGGACGTCGTCGTCGACGACGAGCACCCGGGCCCCGGCCAGCGCGTCGACGCCGTCGAACGGGGTGTCGTCGACCGGAGCGGCCGTGAGCACCGGCACCTGGGAGCTGACCGTCGCCGCGGAGGTCACCGCCGGCGCCGCCGTGCCCTCCACGTCGGCGAAGGGGTACTCCGCGGGCACGTAGAGCGTGAACGTGCTGCCGGCACCGGCCTCGCTCTGCACCGCGATGGCGCCGCCGAGCAGCCGGGCGATCTCGCGCGAGATGGACAGGCCGAGCCCGGTGCCGCCGTAGCGGCGGCTGGTCGTGCCGTCGGCCTGCTGGAAGGCCTCGAAGATGAGCTTGAGCTTGTCGGCCGGGACCCCGATGCCGGTGTCGGTGACGCTGAAGGCGATGACGTCGGCGGCGTCGTTCAGCGGCTGGGACGCGAACAGCATCTGCGTCGGGGCACGGGAGACCGACAGCCGCACCGTGCCGCGCTCGGTGAACTTCAGGGCGTTGCTCAGCAGGTTCTTGAGCACCTGGTGCAGCCGCTGCTCGTCGGTGACCACAGCCGGGGGAAGGCCGTCCTCCAGCTCGACCACCAGCTCGAGCCCCTGCTGCTCGGCGAGCGGCCGGAAGGCGCTGTCGACGTAGTCGCAGACCGCCCCCAGCACGACGGGAGCGACGTGCACGTCCATCTTGCCGGCCTCGACCTTGGACAGGTCGAGGATGTCGTTGATGAGGGCGAGCAGGTCGCTGCCGGCGTTGTGGATCGTCCGCGCGAACTCGATCTGCTTGTCGGTGAGGTTGTCCTCGGGGTTGTCGGCGAGCAGCTTGGCGAGGATGAGCAGGCTGTTGAGCGGCGTGCGCAGCTCGTGGCTCATGTTGGCGAGGAACTCGGACTTGTACTGGCTCGACAGCGCCAGCTGCTCGGCCTTCTCCTCGAGGCCCAGGCGGGCCATCTCGATCTCGCGGTTCTTGATCTCGATGTTGCGGTTCTGCTCGCCGAGCAGCGCTGCGGTCTCCTGCAGCTCGGCGTTCTTGCGCTGCAGCTCCACCGACTGCACCTGCAGCTCCTGGGCCAGCCGCTGCGACTGGGTCAGCAGCTCCTCGGTGCGCACGTTCGCGATGATCGTGTTGAGGACGACGCCGATGGTCTCGACGAGCTGCTCGACGAAGCCGGTGTGCACCTCGTTGAACTCCTGGAAGCCGGCCAGCTCGATGGCGCCGAGCACCTGCTCCTCGAACAGCACCGGCAGCACCAGCAGGTCCGCGGGCGCGGCCTCGCCGAGCCCGCTGCGCACCCGCAGGTACTCCGCGGGCACCTTGCGCACGCGGATCGGCCGCCGCTCGACCGCGGCCTGACCGACCAGGCCCTCACCGAGCCGGAACACCTGGACGTCGTCGGCGCTCGCGCCGTAGGACGCGGCGCGGCGCAGCACGGTGGCCTCGCCGTCCTGCTCGGCGAGGAAGAACGCACCCTGCTGGGCCTCGATGACCGGGGTCACCTCGCTCATGATCATCTGGGTGACCTCGCCGAGGTCGCGCTGCCCCTGCAGGCGCCCGCCGATGCGGGCGAGGTTGGACTTCAGCCAGTCCTGCTGGGCGTTGATCTCGGTGGTCGACCGCAGGTTCGCGATCATCTGGTTGATGTTGTCCTTGAGCTCGGCGACCTCGCCCTGCGCCTCGACCGCGATGGACTGCGTGAGGTCGCCGCGCGTGACCGCGGTGGAGACCTCGGCGATGGCGCGCACCTGGGTCGTGAGGTTGCCGGCGAGCTGGTTCACGTTCTCGGTGAGGTGCCGCCAGGTGCCGCTGACCCCGGCCACCTCGGCCTGGCCGCCGAGCTGGCCCTCCGTGCCGACCTCGCGGGCCACGCGGGTGACCTCCGCAGCGAAGGCGGAGAGCTGGTCGACCATCGTGTTGACGGTCGACTTCAGCTCGAGGATCTCGCCCTGGGCGTCGACGGTGATCTTCTGGCTGAGGTCGCCCTGGGCGACGGCCGTCGTGACCAGGGCGATGTTGCGGACCTGGCTGGTGAGGTTCGAGGCCATGAAGTTCACCGAGTCGGTGAGGTCGCGCCAGGTGCCCGAGACGCCCTTCACCTGCGCCTGACCGCCGAGCTTGCCCTCGGTGCCCACCTCGCGGGCCACGCGCGTCACCTCGTCGGCGAACGAGGACAGCTGGTCGACCATCGTGTTCACGGTGTTCTTCAGCTCGAGGATCTCGCCCTGCGCGTCGACGGTGATCTTCTGCGACAGGTCGCCGGTGGCGACGGCGGTGGCGACCGAGGCGATGTTGCGCACCTGGCCGGTGAGGTTCGAGGCCATTCCGTTCACGTTCTGGGTGAGGTCGCGCCAGGTGCCCGAGACGCCCTTCACCTGCGCCTGACCGCCGAGCCGTCCCTCGGTGCCGACCTCGCGCGCCACGCGGGTCACCTCGTCGGCGAACGACGACAGCTGGTCGACCATCGTGTTGATGGTCTGGGCCAGCGCCGCCACCTCCCCCTTGGCGTCGACCGTGATCTTCTGGCTGAGGTCGCCCTGCGCCACCGCCGTCGTCACCTGGGCGATGTTGCGGACCTGGCCGGTGAGGTTGGCGGCCATGTAGTTGACGTTGTCGGTGAGGTCGCGCCAGGTGCCCGAGACGCCCTTGACCTGCGCCTGACCGCCGAGCTTGCCCTCGGTGCCCACCTCGCGGGCCACGCGCGTCACCTCGTCGGCGAAGGAGCTCAGCTGGTCGACCATCGTGTTCACGGTGTTCTTCAGCTCGAGGATCTCGCCCTGCGCGTCGACGGTGATCTTCTGCGACAGGTCGCCCTTCGCCACGGCGGTGGCGACCGAGGCGATGTTGCGCACCTGGCTGGTGAGGTTGCCGGCCATGAAGTTCACGTTGTCGGTGAGGTCGCCCCAGGTGCCCGAGACGCCCTTGACCTGCGCCTGACCGCCGAGCTTGCCCTCGGTGCCGACCTCGCGCGCCACGCGCGTCACCTCGTCGGCGAACGAGCTCAGCTGGTCGACCATCGTGTTGATCGTCGACTTCAGCTCGAGCGTCTCGCCCTTGACGTCGACGGACACCTTCTGGCTGAGGTCGCCCTTCGCCACGGCCGTGGTCACCTGAGCGATGTCACGCACCTGGGCGGTGAGGTTCGAGGCCATCGAGTTGACGTTGTCGGTCAGGTCCTTCCAGGTGCCGGCGACGCCGGGCACCTCGGCCTGGCCGCCGAGCTTGCCCTCGGTGCCCACCTCACGGGCCACGCGCGTCACCTCGTCGGCGAACGACGACAGCTGGTCGACCATCGTGTTGATCGTCTCGGCGAGCGTGGCGATCTCGCCCTTGGCGTCGACGGTGATCTTCTGGCTCAGGTCGCCCTTGGCCACGGCCGTGGCGACCTGGGCGATGTTGCGGACCTGGCTGGTCAGGTTGCCGGCCATGAAGTTCACCGAGTCGGTGAGGTCGCGCCAGGTGCCCGAGACGCCGCGCACCTGCGCCTGACCGCCGAGCTTGCCCTCGGTGCCCACCTCACGGGCCACGCGCGTCACCTCGTCGGCGAACGACGACAGCTGGTCGACCATCGTGTTCACGGTGTTCTTCAGCTCGAGGATCTCGCCCTGCGCCCCGACCGTGATCTTCTGGCTCAGGTCGCCCTGGGCGACCGCGGTCGTCACCTGGGCGATGTTGCGGACCTGGCTGGTCAGGTTGCCGGCCATCGAGTTGACCGACTCGGTCAGGTCGCGCCACACGCCCGAGACCCCGCGCACCTGCGCCTGACCGCCGAGCTTGCCCTCGGTGCCCACCTCACGGGCCACGCGGGTCACCTCGTCGGCGAACGACGACAGCTGGTCGACCATCGTGTTCACCGTGGTGCCGATGCGCAGGAACTCGCCCTTGACCGGCTGCCCGGCGATCTCGAGGGCCATCTGCTGCGAGAGGTCGCCCTCGGCGACCGCCGCGATGACGCGGGCCACCTCGGTGGTCGGCCGGACGAGGTCGTCGATGAGCGAGTTGACCGCGGCCGCGCCGGTGCTCCAGTCGCCCTCGGCGCCCACCTCCGCGAGGCGCTCGGTCATCCGGCCCTCGCGCCCGATGACCCGGCTGGCCCGGATCAGCTCCTTCGTGCGGCGCTGGTTGAGCGCCGCCACCTGGTTGATGCGCTCGGCGACCTGGCCGGCCACGCCGTCCATCGGCTCGAGCCGCACGGAGAAGTCGCCGGCGACCACGGCCGTGAGCGCCCGGAGCATCTCCAGCAGCTCGCGGTCGTCCGCCGGGACCTGGGTCCGGGCTTCCTGCGGGGACGTGTCGACGCTCACGTGGTTCCTCCTCCGAGCCGGCGCCGCCAGGCGCGACGGGCCAGTGTCCCCCACGACCGCCGCCGCCGGTACGCACTCCGCGCAAACGCACGGTCACGCACCGCGTCCGGCGTGCCGGGTGGCCGGGCGCCCACCCCCGCGCATGCCCGCCGGACCGGTGCGGCAGGCTGCCCGGGGGCTGCCGGACAGCAGCCCGCCGACCCGGGAGGAGGGACGTGCAGGACCTGCCGCTGCCTGTGCGGGCCTTCCTGGACGAGCACATCTTCTCGGCCAGCCAGCTCGAGGTGCTCCTGCTCCTGCTGCAGACCGGCGAGCGCGTGGAGCTCGCGGAGGTGGCCCGGCGCACCGCTCTGCCCCAGGGGTCGCTGGGCCCGTGGCTCGACGCCTTCGTCTCGCGCGGCCTGCTCGGCCGCGACGGCGACGTCTACTGGTGCGCGCCGGCCACACCGGCGCTCCAGGCGCAGCTCGAGGCCGTGGCCGAGACCTGGTCCCGGCGCAAGCCCACCGTCACCCGGTACATCTACGCCTCCACGGAGGACCCGCTCGTGCGCTTCGCTGACGCCTTCCGCCTCCGCCGCCCGGACGAGGGCGGGCGCCGCCGCGGCGACGGCTCCGACGGCGTCCCGGACCAGGAGCGCTGACGTGGCCGCCGTCGTCTACCTGCTGTGCGCGCTCACCAGCCTGCTGTGCGCCGTCCTGCTGCTGCGGGCCTGGGCCGCCTCGCGGCAGCGGCTCGTGCTCTGGACGGGCCTCGGCTTCGCCGGGCTCGCCGGGAACAACCTGCTGCTGCTGATCGACCGGAGCGTCCTGCCCGACGTCGACCTGCAGCTGCTGCGCGACCTGTCCGGCCTGCTCGCCGTGTCGGTGATCCTCGCGGGCCTGATCTGGGAGTCGCGATGACCGAGTTCCTGCAGGGCGGGACCTTCCTGGCCTCGCTCGCCGTCTCGCTGTTCTTCCTGCGCTTCTGGCGGCAGTCCCGCGACCCGCTGTTCGCGGTGCTGTCGGGCGCCTTCCTCGTCTTCGCCGTCAACCGCGTGCTGCTCGTGGCGCTCGAGTCCGAGGACCGGCGGCTGTGGGTCTACCTGACCCGCGCGGCCGCCTTCGTCCTCATCGCCGCGGCGGTGCTGCGCAAGAACCTCGACCCCGCGCGGTAGGGGTGCGGGTCCCAGACGCGGGCCGGCCGACGCGGCCCGGCCTACCGTGTGCCGCGTGCCGCCCGACCCCGCCGACCCGTTCGCGGACGTCGAGGTCGTGCGCGCGCCCCGGGAGCTCGTCGCGCTGGGCGGCACCCTCGACCCGGCGACGCTGGTGTCGGCCTACCGGCACGGCGTCTTCCCGTGGCCGGCCACCGGCACGCTCCAGCAGCCGCTCGAGCGCTCCGCCCGACGCCTGCTCCGGCGGGGCGAGATCCCGCTCCTGCCGGGTGACGACGGGCTGGTGCCGTGGTGCTCCCCCGAGCCCCGCGCGGTGCTCCTGCCGGTCGACCTTGTGGTCTCGCGCTCCCTGCGCAGGCGGCTGCGCACCAGCGGGTGGACGGCGACGGTCGACGCCGCCTTCGACGACGTCGTCGCGGCGTGTGCCGACCGCGCGGACGGCACCTGGATCACCGCCCGCATGCGCGAGGGCTACGGCGCGCTGCACCGCGCCGGCCACGCGCACAGCGTGGAGGTGTGGGACGGCGAGCGGCTGGTGGGCGGCCTCTACGGGGTGCTCGTCGGGGCCGTCTTCTGCGGCGAGTCGATGTTCCACCGCGAGAGCGACGCGTCGAAGGCCGCGCTCGTCGAGCTGTGCGACCGGCTGCTCGAGGGCGGCGGGGTGCTCGTCGACGTCCAGCAGGACACCGCCCACCTGGTGTCGCTGGGCTCGGTGCTCGTGCACCGGGCGGAGTACGTCGAGCTCCTCGCGCAGGTGCGGGACGTGCCGGTGCGGCTCGCAGCCGAGCGCCGCCCGGTGACGCGGCTCGCCGTCACGGGCTGACCGGCATCTGCCGAAGCGGCAGGGGCGTCAGCCGGCGTGCCAGAGCAGGACCAGCCCGCGGTCGTCGTTCGAGTCGGCCGACACCCGCTGCACCAGCCAGTCGGCCCCACCGGCGAACCCGCGCGTCACGACCCGCTCGGCCTCGCCGAGCAGCTTGTCGATGCCGACGCCGAGGTCGCGTCCCGGCACCTCGACGAGGCCGTCGGTGTAGAGCATGAGCGCGTCGCCCCGCTCGAGCTGCCCGCTGCTGGTGTCGTAGTGGACGTCGGGCAGCAGGCCGAGTGCCGGTCCCTCCGCCTGCACGAGCGCCCAGCGACCGCTGCCGGCGTCGAACACCGCGGGCGGCGGGTGGCCGGCGGAGGCGACGGTGTACCGCCCGTCGTCGAGCGACAGGACCACGTGCACGGCGGTCGCGAAGCCCTCCGCCCAGTCCTGCCGGTCCAGGTAGGCGTTCGCCGCCGGCAGGAAGTCCGGCGGCGGCACGGCGCCGAGCAGGCCGCCGAGGGCACCGGACAGCAGCAGCGCCCGGGTCCCGGCCGCCACGCCCTTGCCGGAGACGTCGACGAGCACGACCTCGAGGCACCGGCCGCCGCCCGTGAGGGCGCTCGCGACGAAGTCGCCGGCGAACGGGCCACCGCCTGCGGGGCAGAGCCTGGCCTCCGCCCGCCACGGGGCCGGGAGCTCCGGCAGCCGGCCCTGCATCTCGAGGCGCTGGCGCAGCTCGACGAGCACCCCCTCCCCCGACGCGCCCGACAGGCCGGTCTCCTCGCGGGCCCGGGCGAACTCGTAGGCGACCCCGGCGGTGATGAGCAGGACGATGCCCGTGCCGAGCCGGACGCCGCCGAGCCCGATGCCGTGGACGCTCACGTCGTAGGCGAAGCACAGCGCCACGACGACGAGCACGAGACGGGTCTGTCGCCGCTCCAGCAGCAGCCCCGCACCCAGGACGGGCACCACCAGCATCGCGGCCGGCACCGGCGACAGGCCGAGGGTGCGGGTGGCCACGGTCAACGCGACCGCGAGCACGGTGAGCAGCACCAGGGCCACCCGGGGCGGCGGAGGTCGGCGGCGGAGCCGGGTCACCAGCCCCGGAACGAACGCGAGCGCGGCTACGGCCAGCGCGCCGAGGCGCCGCGGCAGGCGCCGCCCGCCCCGGCTCGTCATGATCGCGAGGCTACCGCCCGGGACGTCCCGTCCTGCCCGCTCCGTCCGCCGTCCCCTCCACCCGGCCGTCTCACGCCGGCTGGCAGACCGGGCACCAGAACAGGTTGCGCGCGGCCATGACGGCGCTGCGCACCTCGGTGCCGCAGCGCCGGCAGGGCAGGCCGTGCCGGCGGTAGACGTAGAAGCGGTCCTCCCGCCGGGCCGGACCAGTGCGACGATCGCGGTCGGCCCGCTCCGTCGTGACGATGTGCCCGGCCCGAACCCCGGCGCGCATCAGGGCGCGCAGGTCCTGCCACACCGCGTCCCAGATCTGCGCCGTCACGGCGGTGCCGGGCCGGAACGGCGACACGCCCGCCCGGTAGAGCGCCTCCGCCCGGTAGACGTTGCCCACCCCGGCCAGCACCGACTGGTCCATGAGCAGCTCGCCCACCGAGCGCCGGCTGCGGGTCAGCCTGGCGAAGGCGAGTCCGGGGTCTGCGCCGCGGCGCAGCGGGTCGGGGCCCAGCCGGTCGAGGATCGCCCGCCGCTCGGGCGCGGTGAGCACCTCGCACGCGGTCGGGCCGCGCAGGTCGATCCACGTGTCGCCGGCCGTCATGCGCAGGCGCAGCGCGCCGCGTGGCTGCGGAGGCGGCCCGGACCCGCGGGTGAACGCGCCGTAGAGGCCGAGGTGCACGTGCAGGACGTGACCGCCCTGGAAGCCGTAGAACAGGTGCTTGCCGTAGGGGTCGAGGCGCTCGAGCACGCGGCCCGACAGCAGCGCCGCACCCTCGCTGAACCGGCCCTGCGGGCTCGCGCACGAGATCGGCCGCCCGACGAGCAGCGGCGCGTGGTCGCGGGCCAGCCGGTGGATGGTGTGCCCCTCGGGCACGGGCGCTCCTCTCGAGCGGGATCGGGCTCGCCGAGGTCAGTGCCCGGCAGGCAGCGGGGGCAGCACCCCGGTGCGCTCGTACTCGCCCAGCATCGCGATCCGCCGGCTGTGCCGCTCGTCGCCGCTGAACGGCGTCGACAGGAAGACCTCGACCATCCGCAACGCCGTCGCCTCGTCGTGCATCCGCGCGCCGACGCTGACGACGTTCGCGTCGTTGTGCTCCCGGCCGAGCCGGGCGGTCTCCTCCGAGTGCGCCAGCGCGCACCGCACGCCCTGCACCTTGTTGGCGGCGATGGCCTCGCCGTTGCCGGACCCGCCGATGACGACGCCGAGGCTGCCGTCGTCGGCCACGACCGCGCGGGCGGCACGCAGGCAGAACGGGGGGTAGTCGTCGGCCGGGTCGAGCACGAGCGGCCCGTGGTCGACCGGCTCGTGCCCGAGCGCGCTCAGCCGCTCGACGAGCGCGACCTTCAGCGCGAAGCCGGCGTGGTCGGAACCCAGGTGCACTCGCATGGGGAACAGTCTCGGGCATGGTGCACGACGGCTCACCGGTGGTCCTCGGTGCTGCCCGCGGTCGGTCAGGCCCGGTCGGGGTGCTCCAGCTCGGCGACGTGCCGCAGCAGCGCCCGGCCGGCCTCCACGACGAGCGTCCGGTCGTGGGTGACCGCGAAGTCGTACGCGTCGCCGTCGGCGGCACGGCGGGCGACGAGCGCCCCCGCGTAGTGCGCGCCGACGACGACGACCGACCACTCGTCGGCGAGGCGGTGGTCGTCGGGCAGGCGCGCGCCGCGCGTGCCGTCGTGGACCTCCGGCGCGTCGCCGGTGCGGAGCGCCGCCACGAACGAGCCGCGCCCGGTGAGCTCGGAGTACCTGTCCTGCATGGCCTTCGGGACCGGCTCGCCGGCCTCGAAGGTCGACAGCACGACCGGCACCTCCGCCAGGGACAGCGCCTGCTCCTCGAGGTGCCCGGCGATCCCGAGCAGCAGGGACTTGTCGCCGCGCCGCAGCGGTCGGGCCGCCCGCAGCACCGAGAAGGGGGTGGGGTCGTCGTGCACGGCCCAGGTGCGGCGCAGCGGCAGGACGTCGTCGGGCTGGGTCATCGACGACGGGAGCGGCTCGGGCCGGCCGAGGAGCCACCCCTGCCCCACCGTGGCACCGAGCGCGAGCGCGGCCTGGCGGTCCTCGTCGTCCTCGATGCCCTCCGCGAGGACGACGGCGCCGGTGCGCTCGGCCTGGGCGGTCACCGCGCTCATCACCCGGCCGATCTCGGGGGTCGGACGCTCCTGCACCAGCCGCAGGTCCAGCTTGACGACGTCCGGCTCGAGGAAGGGCATGAGCGCGAGCGACGCCGGGTCCTGACCGACGTCGTCGAGGGCGATGCCCCAGTTGCGGGCGCGGGCCCAGTCGACGACGCGCATCAGCTCGCTGGGCCGCTGGACGACGGCACGCTCGGTGATCTCGAGCACGACGCGCAGGTCGGTCTCGGCCCGCGCGACCAGCTCGCAGAGGCCGGCCGGTACGGCCACAGCGGTGTCGGGCTCGACGTTCACCAGCAGGGTGAGCGTGCTGCCCAGCCCGGCGTCGAGCGCGCCGGCGAGAGCCGCCGCCCGGCAGGCCCAGTCCAGCTCGGCGATGCACCCGTCCTCGCGGGCCTGCCGCAGCAGCAGGTCGGGAGCGCAGCGGCCGCGGGCGAGCGCCTCGAAGCCGAGCACCTGACCGGTCTCGAGCGACACCACCGGCTGATAGGCCGCGCGGAGCGCTGTCGCACCCAGCACGTCGGGGAGGCCCACGCCCCCGCCGTCCCCCGCCGGGCGCCCGGTGAAGCGCGGCGACCGGAGCAATCTGCTGCGCCGACGGCGCTCCTACAGCTGCAGCGACTTGACCTCGAGGAACTCCTCGAGCCCGTAGACGCCGAGCTCGCGGCCGTTGCCGCTCTGCTTGTAGCCGCCGAACGGCGCCAGCGGGTTGAACCGCCCGCCGTTGACGTCGACCATGCCGGTGCGCATCCGCCGGGCGACGCGCACGGCGCGCTCCTGGTCGCCGGAGAACACCCCGCCGGCCAGGCCGTAGGGCGTGCCGTTGGCGATGGCGACGGCGTCGTCCTCGGTGTCGTACGGCAGCACGACGAGCACCGGGCCGAAGACCTCCTCCTGCTCGACCCGCGAGCCGGGCTGCACGTCGGCCAGGACGGTCGGCTGCACGTAGAAGCCGCGGTCGAGACCCTCCGGGCGCTCGGGCCCGCCGACGACGACGCGGGCGCCGTCGACCACGGCCGCCTCGAGGAAGTCGCGCACCTTCTTGTACTGGTTGGCGTTGGCGAGCGGCCCCACCTTGGTGCCCTCGGCCGTCGGCTCCCCGACGGCGTACCGACCCGCCCCGGCGGCGCACAGCTCGAGCGCCTCCTCGTACCGCTCGGCCGGCACGAGCATCCGGGTCCACGCCGTGCAGGTCTGGCCGCCGTTGATGAAGCAGTTGGCGAGGCCGACCTTGACCGCCTTGGCGAGGTCGGCGTCGTCGAGCACGACGAAGGCGCTCTTGCCGCCGAGCTCGAGCGCCACCCGCTTGACCGTGCCGGCACCGACCGCCTGCACGCGCTTGCCGGCTGCGGTCGAGCCGGTGAACGAGACCATGTCGACGTCCTCGTGCGCGGCGATCGCCTCGCCGACGACCGGCCCGAAGCCGGTGACCAGGTTGAACACGCCGGGCGGGAAGCCGACCTCGTCGAGGACCTCCGCCAGCGCGAACGCCGACAGCGGCGCCACCTCGCTGGGCTTGAGGACGACGGTGCAGCCTGCGGCGAGGGCGGCGGCGACCTTGGCGACCACCTGGTGCAGCGGGTAGTTCCACGGCGTGATGGCGCCGACGACGCCGATCGGCTCCTTCACGACCAGCGAGTTGGCGATCTGCTCGTCCCACTCGTAGGTCTCGAGGATGGTGGCGTAGCTGCGCAGCACCTTCACCGGGTTGCCGACCTGCACCGCCACCGAGAACCACAGCGGCGTGCCCATCTCGGAGGTGATGAGCGCGGCGACCTCGTCCGTGCGCCGCTCGAGCGCGTCGGCCGCGGCGGTCAGCAGCGCGGCCCGCTCGGGCGCCGGGCGCGACGCCCACGGCTCGAAGGCGGCTCGGGCCGCGGCGACGGCGGCGTCGACGTCCTCGGCGGTGCCCGCGGGCACGCTGCCGATCTGCTCCTCGCTCGACGGGTCGACGACGGCGATCGGGTCGCGGCCCTCGGCGGGGACCCACTGACCGTCGACGAAGAACGCGGTCCGCTGCTGCACGGGACACCTCCGGTCGGCCTTCCGTCGCGGGAGGCCGCGACGGGCCCCGCCGAGCGGCCGGACCGGTTCCGACCCTACGTCGGGCGCCGTGCGCTCAGCGTCGGCCTCCGGGCGGAGCGGCGGGGCGGGCCGGCCCAGCGGCCCGGCGGGTCGGATCCGTCGTCCGCTGGCCGGGCAGCGCGCCGCTGCGGGAGCGGGTGCGGAGCAGGTCGTCGGCGTCGCGCGGGTGCGGACGGCTTCCCGGCAGCGGGAGGTCCGCGCCGGACCACGGGGTCGCCAGCGCGTCCTGTCCGACGGCGGGGGCGCTCACCCAGCCGCACGCCTCGATCGACCAGTAGCGGTTGTCGGCGGTCATGCGCCCTCCCTCGGACGAGGCTGTCCTGCCGGCGCCGCGGGCAGGGGCGCCTGCTCGCAGGATGGACGGCGCCGAGGGCCGCGTCCACCCCTTCGGCGAGATCGCGACGACGGCTCAGTCGAAGGCCGGGTCCTCGGTGCGGGTCCGCTTCAGCTCGTAGAAGTGCGGGAAGCCGGCGAGCAGCCGCGCGCCGTCCCACACCCGGCCGGCCTCCTCGCCGCGCGGGATGCGGGACAGGACCGGGCCGAAGAAGGCGACGCCGTCGACGTGCACGACGGGCGTGCCGACGTCCATGCCGACGGGGTCCATGCCGCGGGAGTGGCTGGCGCGCAGCGCGTCGTCGTAGCCAGGATCGGTGGCGGCGGCCGCGAGCGAGGTCGGCAGGCCGGCGGCCTCGAGCGCGGTCTCGTGCAGGAAGGGATCGGCCAGCTCGACCTTGCGGTGGTGGATGCGCTCGCCGTAGGCGGTGTAGAGCGGCAGCAGGCGGTCGGCGCCGTGCTCGGCGGCCGCCGCCACGCACACCCGCACCGGGCCCCAGGCGCGGGCCATCATCTCCCGGTACTCCTCGGGCATCTCCCGGCCGTCGTTGAGCACGGCCAGGCTCATGACGTTCCAGGCCACCGAGATCGGCCGGACCTGCTCGACCTCGAGCACCCAGCGAGAGGTGATCCAGGCCCAGGGGCAGATCGGGTCGAACCAGAAGTCCACGGCAGTCGTCTCGCTCATGGCCATGATGATTGCATTCGCAAGCAGAAATCCGGACACGGGGTGCCTCACCGCCCGGTGTCCGTGGCAGGATCGCCCGTTCCCACCAGGAAGGACTGCGCGTGACCGAGAACGACCTCCGGCGCGACGAGGCGCGTGAGCGCGCCCGGCTGCTGGAGGTGAGCGGTTACGACGTCGAGCTCGACCTCACCGACGGATCCGGCGGGCCGGGCGAGGGCACCTTCCGCAGCCGTTCGACCGTGCGCTTCCGCTGCACCGAGCCGGGCGTGAGCACCCACCTCGACCTCACCGCTCCCGCGCTGCGCTCGGCGCGGCTGAACGACACCGACCTGGACGTCGCGGAGGTCTTCGACGGCCACCGGATCGCGCTGACCGGCCTCGCTGCGGAGAACGTGCTCGTCGTCGAGGCCGACGCGGCGTACATGCGCACCGGCGAGGGCCTGCACCGCTTCGTCGATCCCGTCGACGGGTCGGTGTACCTGTACTCGCAGTTCGAGACCTTCGACGCGCACCGGATGTACGGCTGCTTCGACCAGCCTGACCTCAAGGCCGCCTTCCGCCTGACCGTGCAGGCGCCCGCTGGCTGGGTCTGCATCAGCAACGGCACGGTGCAGGAGCGGCCGGCCGAGGGCGAGGCCGGCACCTGGGTGTTCGCCGAGACGCCCCGCATCAGCACCTACATCACCGCGCTGGTGGCCGGGCCGTACGCCAGCGTGCACGACGAGCACGACGGCATCCCGCTCGGCATCTACTGCCGCCGCACCCTCGCCGAGCACCTCGACGCCGAGGAGCTGTTCACCGTCACCAAGCAGGGCTTCGACTTCTACCACCGGGTCTTCGACCACCGGTACCCCTTCGGCAAGTACGACCAGCTGTTCGTCCCGGAGTTCAACGCCGGCGCCATGGAGAACGCCGCGTGCGTCACCTTCCTCGAGGACTACGTCTTCCGCTCCAAGGTGACCGAGTCGGCGTACGAGCGCCGGGCCGAGACGGTGCTGCACGAGATGGCGCACATGTGGTTCGGCGACCTCGTGACGATGCGCTGGTGGGACGACCTGTGGCTCAACGAGTC
>DATLGD010000113.1:0-2544 GCA_035540755.1 Mycobacteriales bacterium
TGCTGTTGTCGGCGAGCAGCCCCTCGTAGAACTCGAGCGCCGACTCGGGGAAGCCGGGAAAGCTCACGTGCGCGCCAGCGAGGTGTGGAAGCGCACCTGCGGCTCGACCCGCGGCCCGGTGTCGAGTCCGCGCCCTGCGCCGTCTGGCTCCCAGCCCGCGCCGGTGAGGAAGCCGCGGGTGGCGGCGTCGCGCCGCCAGGCCCAGGTGACGGCGAGCAGCGCGCCGTCCTGCCGCCAGCCGTCGACGCTGGCCGACAGCAGCCGGGAGGCGTGGCCCCGCCGTCCCCAGCGCGGCTCGACGAGCAGCACGCCGAGCTCGGCCGTCGTCGCGGCGTCGAGGTCGTCGTCCTCGGCCGGGGTGCTGGCGGCGACGCCGACCAGCTCGTCCCGCTCCATCGCGACGAGCACCCGGTGCCGCGCAGAAGGCGGCGCCTCGACGGCGTTCAGCCACATCGCCGCCACCTGCTCCTCGGGCGCGTCGAGCTCCTCGGCAGGCAGCAGGTCGCCGTAGGCGGTGCGCCAGGTGCTCAGCTGCACCCGCGCCACCCGCTCGGCGTCGGCCGGACGGGCGGGACGCACGCTGACGTCGGCCATGCCCGCAGACTAGGAGGGTGGCGTGTCCGCGCGCCGCGCGGGAAGGTCACCGCAAGGCGGCCCGGCACCGCTCGACAGGAGGACCCGATGGCCATCGCGACCGTGAACCCGGCGACCGGCGAGACGCTCGAGACCTTCGAGGCGCTCACCTCGGCCGAGCTCGAGGACCGCCTCGTCCGCGCCGAGGCCGCCTTCCGCGCCTACCGCCGCACCTCCTTCGCCGAGCGGGCCGGCTGGATGCGGGCTGCCGCGGACGTGCTCGACGCCGACACCCCGAAGCTGGCCGAGCTGATGACCACCGAGATGGGCAAGACGCTGAAGGCCGCCAAGGCCGAGATCGGCAAGTGCGCCAAGGGCTGCCGGTACTACGCCGCGCACGCCGGGTCGATGCTCGCCGACGAGCCGGTCGACCCGGCGGCTGTCGGCGCCACCCGGGCCTTCGCCCGGTACCAGCCGCTCGGCCCGGTGCTCGCCGTCATGCCGTGGAACTTCCCGCTCTGGCAGGCGATGCGGTTCGCGGCTCCGGCCCTCATGGCCGGCAACGTCGGTCTGCTCAAGCACGCCAGCAACGTGCCGCAGACAGCCCTGTACCTGGAGGAGCTGTTCCGCAAGGCCGGTTTCCCCGACGACGTCTTCCAGACGCTGCTGGTGAGCGCGAAGGAGGTGGAGGGCATCATCCGCGACCCGCGCGTCGCCGCCGTCACCCTCACCGGCAGCACCCCGGCCGGGCGGGCCGTCGCCTCCGTCGCCGGGGACGTGCTGAAGCCGTCGGTGCTCGAGCTCGGCGGTAGCGACCCCTTCGTCGTGCTCCCGTCAGCAGACCTCGAGAAGGCGGCGACGGTGGCCGCCACCGCCCGGTGCCAGAACAACGGCCAGAGCTGCATCGCCGCGAAGCGCTTCATCGTGCACACCGACGTCGCCGAGCGGTTCGAGCAGCTGTTCGCCGACGCGATGGGCGCGCTCGTGCTCGGCGACCCGACGGACGACGGCACCGACGTCGGGCCGCTGGCCACCGAGCAGGGCCGCACCGACGTCGAGGAGCTGGTGCAGGACGCCGTCGACAAGGGTGCGCGGGTGCTGGTCGGCGGCACCCGCCCCGACGGCGCCGGCTGGTACTACCCGCCCACGCTGCTCACCGGCGTCACCCCGGACATGCGGATGTTCCGCGAGGAGGTCTTCGGCCCGGTCGCGCAGCTGCACGTGGCCGCCGACCTCGACCAGGCGCTGGAGCTCGCCAACGACACCGACTTCGGCCTCGGCAGCAACGTGTGGACGAACGACCCTGGCGAGCAGGAGCGCTTCATCTCCGAGTCGCACGCGGGCATGGTCGCCGTCAACGGCATGGTCGCCTCGTTCCCGGAGCTGCCGTTCGGCGGGGTGAAGGACAGCGGCTACGGCCGGGAGCTGTCGGCGCACGGCATCCGCGAGTTCTGCAACCTCAAGGGCGTGTGGGTCGGGGACGGCGGTCCGGACACCTCCACGGCCCGGGCGGAGTAGACCGCCGGCTCAGGCAGAGAGCTGCTGCGGCAGGACCGGCGGGCCGGGCGGTGCTCCGACCGTGCGCTCCTGCAGCCATGGCGTGAGCCGGTCCGGCGGCTGGGCCTTGGCCAGGTACCACCCCTGCGCGACGTGGCAGCCGAGCCCCTTGAGCTGCTCCCACGCCTGCTCGGTCTCCACTCCCTCGGCGACCACGCGCAGCCCGAGCCCCTGGGCGAGGTCGAGGACGCCGCGCACGATCGCGAGGTCGCGGATGTCGACGTCCATGCGCTCGACGAACGAGCGGTCGACCTTCAGCTCGTGGAACGGCAGCCGGCGCAGCTGGCTGAGGCTCGACCAGCCGGTGCCGAAGTCGTCCAGCGACAGGGTGACCCCCAGGTCGCCGAGCCGGCGCAGCACCGGGGCGGTGCGCCCGACGTCCAGCAGCAACGAGCCCTCGGTGACCTCGAGCTG
>DATLGD010000114.1:0-5911 GCA_035540755.1 Mycobacteriales bacterium
GCTGTGGCGCAGTCCGGTAGCGCACCTCGTTCGCATCGAGGGGGCCAGGGGTTCGAATCCCCTCAGCTCCAACAGGGACGGCAGCACGACGACGGCCCCGCACGGTCCCCGAACCGGAGCGGGGCCGTCGTCGTGCTGCCGTCCCTGGTGGAGCTGAGGGGATTCGAACCCCTGGCCCCCTCGATGCGAACGAGGTGCGCTACCGGACTGCGCCACAGCCCCGAGACGGGGGCGAGACTACCAGCCGGGCCCGCCCCCGCCTCGGCCCGAGAAGCGCGGGCTACCAGTCGTTGACGGCGCGGCGCGGCTCGACACCGCGATCGGCCGCCGGCAGCTCGTCCTCCATGCCCGGCAGGCGCTCGCCGGCGGTGGAGCGCTCCGGCTGTCCCGCCGCGCCGGTCAGGTCGACCGTGCGCCGGGGACGCGCTGCGACCGGGGCGCTGGCGTAGACCGGAGGAGGCACCGGCACCGGCGACCACGGGGCACCGAGGCCGTAGGCCACGGGCACCGGCTCGTCGTGGCGGGCGGCGGTGACCACCGGCTCCTCGACGACCGGCTGCTCCACCGGTTCGACCGACGCCGCGGTGACCGGCTCCACGTCGCGCTCGCTCCCGGCCGCCGCCTCCACGTGCACCGGGCCGCGGGAGGTCGACGCCTGCCGCGCGGCGGGCACGGGACGCGGCTGCGCCCGTCGGTTCCGACGGCGGGCGGCGGCCGAACGGGCCCGCACCAGGCGGCGCAGCTGGACCAGGTAGAGCACGACCAGCAGGTCGGCGACGGCGTGCGCGACCAGCAGCTCCGGGCTGAGCAGCAGCCCGCCGGTCAGCGTGGCGACGGCGAGCACGACCAGCCCGGCGAGCAGGCGGCGCCGGCGGGCGGCGGGCGAGAGCGGGCCGGTCCGACGACCGGCCCGCCGCGGAACGCGACGGGTCACCGCGCCGAGCGCGTTGCCGGTGACGCGGCGGGCCCGGGCGAACCGCCCTTCGGCCGGCTGCCAGTCGGACAGGTCGTCGTCCCAGTCGTCGTACTCGTCGTCCCACTGGTCGTGCGCGTCGTCGACGTCGCTGCCGAGCCGCTCCGGGCCGGCCACGGCGAGCGCGCGTGCTCGGGCGGCGGCGTCGCGGCGGGACAGCACGCGCATCGCGTCGCTGAAGCGGTCGACCGAGGACAGGGACTCTGCCGACTCCGAGGAGCGCAGCGCCATCGGCACCAGCACGGCCAGCCATGCCGCGACGATGACGAGGAGAATCAGTCCGCTGCCCACGGAGCCGCACGGTAGTGATCTCTGCACGGATCGTGGTGGACGTCCTGCGGTGTGTCGCGGGACGGGTTGTCACTCCTGTGACTGCTGTGACTGGTCCTGCTCCACCAGCCACCGGCGGAGCACCCCGCGGCTGACCTCCTCGCGCAGCAGGGTGAAGCACAGGTGGTCGCGCCAGTCGCCGTCGATGAACAGGTAGCGGCGGTGCAGCCCCTCCTCGCGGAAGCCGAGCTTGCGCACGACCCGCAGCGACGCCGCGTTCTCCGGCCGCACGCAGGCCTCCAGCCGGTGCAGGCCCACCTCGCGGAAGCAGTGGTCGGCGACCAGCGCCAGCGCCGTCGGCACCACCCCCCGGCCGGCCACCCGCTCGTCGACCCAGTAGCCGACCGAGGCGCTGTCGAACGCGCCGCGCACCACCGTGCTGACCGTGACCTGACCGACCAGGCGGCCCTCGAAGGTGAGTGCGAAGGGCAGCGAGCGGCCCGCCCGCGCCTCCCGGCGCGACGCCCGCAGCATCGAGGCGAACACCGCCGCGCTGTTGCGCTCGACCCAGCTGCTCTCGGGGCTGCTCTCCGGCCGGCCCTCCCACGGCCCCAGCCAGCGCTCGTTGCGCACGCGCACCTCGACCCAGGCCGAGGCGTCCCGCCAGCGCAGCGGCCGCAGGCCGACCTGCCCGTGGCGCAGCGACGCCGGCCAGCCGGGCGCGGTCACCGGCGGCGCAGCACCGGGTCGGCCGCCGGGTCGGCAACCGGGTCAGTCATGGTCACCGCCGCCGCGCAGCTGCGCGACGAGGTGCCCGACGACCGGCGCCAGCACCGCCAGACCGTCTTTGACCGCACCGGTGCTGCCGGGCAGGTTCAGCACGAAGGTGCGCCCGACCACACCGGCCACGCCCCGGGACAGGATCGTCGTCGGGATCTCGTCCTGCCGGGTGCGGCGCAGCGCCTCGACGACGCCGGGCGCCTCCCGCTCGAGCAGCGGGCGGGTGGCCTCGGGGGTGACGTCGCGCGGGGCGAAGCCGGTGCCGCCGGTGGTGACGACGACGTCGACGTCGTCGCGCACGGCCGAGCGCAGCGCCTCCTGCACCCGCCCGACCTCGTCCGGCACGACGAGGACGTCGTCGACCTCGAAGCCGAGGGCGGCCAGCCCGTCGGCGAGCGCCGGCCCGGAGGTGTCGTGCCGCAGGCCGCCGTGCGAGCGGTCGGAGACGGTGACCACGCGGGCGCGCGCCCCCTCCGGCAGCCCCTCGGCGCGGGTCACCGCGTCCAGTCCCCGGTCTTGCCGCCGCTCTTCGCCTCGACCTGCACCGAGCCGATGACGGCGCGCGGGTCGACCGCCTTGGTCATGTCGACGAGGGCGAGGCACGCGACGGTGACCGCGGTGAGCGCCTCCATCTCCACGCCGGTGCGGTCGGCGGTGCGCGCGGTGGCGGTGACGGCGACGCCGGCGTCGTCGACGGCGAGGTCGACGGTGACGCCGGAGAGGGCGATCGGGTGGCACAGCGGGACGAGGTCGGGGGTGCGCTTGGCCCCCATGATCCCGGCGATCCGCGCGACGGACAGCGCGTCTCCCTTCGGCACGGCTCCCGAGCGCAGCAGCGCGACGCACTCGGCGGACAGGTCCACCCGGCCGCTCGCGGTGGCGGTGCGCACCGTGACGTCCTTGCCGGCCACGTCGACCATGCGGGCGGCGCCGGCGTCGTCGAGGTGGGTCAGCACGCTCTTCTCGGGGGCGCTCATCGGCCGCGGCGCTCCAGCACGAGCACCTCGACGGCCCCGCCGGCCGGCACCTCCTCGACGTCCTCGGGCACCATCGCGAGGGCGTTGGCCCGCGACATCCCGGCCAGCAGGTGCGAGCCCGCCCCCGAGACCGGGGTGACGACGTAGGCGCCGTCGCGCACCTCGAGCGCCACCCGCAGGAACGAGCGCCGGCCGCTCGGCGACCGCAGCGCCTCGGTGGCGGCCGCACGCACGCGGGGCCGCTCGATCGGGGTGGCGCCGAGCATGCGGCGCAGTGCCGGGCGCACGAAGGCCTCGAAGGAGACCAGCGCGCTCACCGGGTTGCCCGGCAGGCCGAAGACCGGCGTCTCGTCGGGACCGATGGTGCCGAACGCCTGCGGCTTGCCGGGCTGCATCGCGACCTCGTCGAAGCGCACCGTCCCGAGCCGCGACAGCACCTCCTTGACGACGTCGTACGCCCCGACGCTCACGCCGCCGCTGGTGACGAGCACGTCGGCGCGCACCAGCTGGTCCTCGAGCGTGTCGGCGAGCCGGCGCGGGTCGTCCGGCACGATGCCGACGCGGTAGGCGATGGCGCCGGCCTCGAGCGCGGCCGCCGTGAGCGCCGGGCTGTTGCTGTCGACGATGCGGCCGGGGCCGAGCGGCTCGCCCGGGTCGACGAGCTCGCTGCCGGTCGAGACGACGACGACGCGCGGCCGCGGCCGCACGATCAGGCGCGAGCGCCCGGTGGCGGCGGCCATCCCGACCTGCACGGCACCCAGGTGCGTGCCGGCCGGGAGCACGTTCTCCCCGGCCTTCACGTCCTCGCCGGCCCGACGGACGTGCTGGCCGGGGCGGGCCGACCGGTGCACCACGACCTGGGCGACCCCGCCGTCGGTGTGCTCGACGGGGACGACGGCGTCGGCCCCGTTCGGCATCATCGCGCCGGTCATGATCCGCACGCAGACGCCGGGCATGACCCGCAGCGGGGAGGCCGGGCCGGCGGCGACGTCGCCGGTCACCGGCAGCACGACCGGGGAGCCGTCCGACGCGGACGCGACGTCGTCGGAGCGGACGGCGTAGCCGTCCATCGCGCTGTTGTCGAAGCCGGGCAGGTCGGCCGGGGCGACGAGGTCCTCGGCCAGGACGCACCCGTGCGCGTCCATGAGCCCGAGCTCGAGCGGCGACAGCGGGCTGATGCGCTCGAGGACGTTCGCCAGGTGCTCGGCGTAGGTGATCACGCCTAGCCCTTGTCGGCGAGGAACTCGCGCATCCAGTCGAGCAGCGGCGGGCCGAGGTCGTCGCGCTCGGCGGCCAGGCGCACGCAGGCCTTGAGGTAGTCGAGCCGGTCGCCCGTGTCGTACCGGCGGCCGCGGAAGACCACGCCGTGCACCGGCTCGCTCCGGATCTGGGTCTTCATGGCGTCGGTCAGCTGGATCTCGCCGCCACGGCCGGGCGGCGTCTCGCGCAGGATGTCGAAGATGCCGGGCGACAGGACGTAGCGGCCGATGATGGCCAGGTTGCTCGGCGCCTCCTCGACCGGCGGCTTCTCGACCAGGTCGGTGATGCGGACGACGTCCTCGACGTCGCTCGGCTGGACGGCCGCGCACCCGTACATCGACACCTGCTCGCGCGGCACCTCCATGAGGGCGATGACGCTGCCGCCCTCGCGCGCCTGGACCTCCACCATCTGCTCGAGCAGGTGGTCGCGCTCGTCGATGAGGTCGTCGCCGAGCAGCACCGCGAAGGGCTGGTCCCCGACGTGCGCGGCGGCCACCAGCACGGCGTGCCCGAGCCCCTTCGGGTCCCCCTGGCGGACGTAGTGCACCTGCGCCAGCTCGCTGGCGTGCTGCACCTGGGCCAGCCGCTTCTGGTCGCCCTTGGCCACGAGCGCCTGCTCGAGCTCGATGTTGCGGTCGAAGTGGTCGACCATCGGCTTCTTGTTGCGACCGGTGATCATCAGGACGTCGTCCAGGCCGGCGCGCACGGCCTCCTCGACCACGTACTGGATGGCCGGCTTGTCGACGACGGGCAGCATCTCCTTGGGCGACGCCTTGGTCGCGGGCAGGAAGCGGGTGCCGAGCCCGGCGGCGGGGACCACGGCCTTGCGGATGCGCGCGCTCACCCCGGCGACCCTACGACCCGATGTCAGGCCTGGGGAGCGGGGGCCGCGCGCCAGGTGTCGCGCCCGGCCCGCTTGGCGCGGTAGAGCGCCTCGTCGGCGCGCCGCACCAGTGCGTCGGCGGTCTCCCGGCCCGGCTCGTGCACCGCGACGCCGAGGGACACCGTGACGGCGACCGGCAGGCCGCCGTCGGCGAACGGGCGGTCCCGCACCGCGCAGCGGATCCGCTCGGCGGTCAGCTCGGCGCCCTCGGCACCGGTCTCCGGCAGGACGACGACGAGCTCCTCGCCGCCGTACCGCGCCACCGTGTCGACGTCGCGCACCTGCGCGGCGACGCGGCCGGCGAGCTCGGCGAGGACGGCGTCGCCGCGCTGGTGGCCGTAGGTGTCGTTGACGTCCTTGAAGTGGTCGACGTCGAGCAGCAGCAGGCCCACCGGGCGGCCGTAGCGGGCGGCGCGCTCGACCTCGCTGTCGAGGGTGGAGAGGAACGAGCGGTAGTTCGCGAGGCCGGTCAGCTCGTCGGTGACGGCCAGGCGCTGCACGTCGCGGTGCCGCAGCACGTTCTCGACGGCGAGCCCGGCCTGCCCGGCGAGCGTGGTCAGGGTGGCGACGTCGTCCGGGGAGGGAGCGGCGCCGCCGCGCGGGTCGAGCACGACGAGCACCCCGAGCACCGGTCCCGTGCCGCGCAGGGGCACGGCGACGACGGCGTCGGCGGCGGGCTCGGCCGGGCTCCCGCCGAGGTCGGCCGGCCGCCCGGCGGCGAGCACCCCGGTGCGCGCCACCCGGCCGGCCACGCCCTCCCCCACGCGG
>DATLGD010000115.1:0-11926 GCA_035540755.1 Mycobacteriales bacterium
CGACGGCCGGCTGCAGGTCCCGCGCCAGCTGCGTCACCTCGCCGACCAGGTGCAGCGAGCGACCGGACAGCAGCAGCACCGTCGTCCCGGGCAGGTGCTGCACCACGTACCGGGTGGTGTGGGTCTTGCCGGTGCCCGGCGGGCCGTGGAGCAGCAGGCCCCGCTTGAGGTGCTGGCCGGCCGCGCGCAGGTCGTCCCGCCGCGCCGCCATGTCGAGGGTGTGCCGCTCGACCCGCCGCAGCACCGACTCCGGCAGGACGACGTCGTCCCGCCCGGTCGGCGCGAGCTGCGGGAAGGCGACGGCGACGCCGCCCGGCCCGACCTGGAGCTCCAGCAGCTGGCCGCGGTAGACGTTGAGGCGGCGGCGCAGGTCGGCCAGCTCGCGCAGCACGTCCTGGGCGTCGGCCGTCGGCAGGCCGGTGACCTCGACGACCAGCCGCGGGTCCTCGTGCGGCTGCGGCCCGCGGACGAGGAGCACGTACCGGCCGCGGGTGTCGGTCACGCGCAGCAGGGCCAGCTGCAGGCAGGCCAGCGTGCGGTCGGGGCCGACGGCGAGGTCGACGAGGTCGGGGGCCGACAGGCGCACCGGTGGCAGGTGGTCACCGTGGACGAGCATGGACAGGTCGAGCGGGCCGAAGTGCGGCGGCCGGCTGAGGCCCGAGACGTCGACGGCCCTTCCGGGCTCCGCCGCCCACGCGTCCAGCGCCACCTGCAGGTTCACGTGGTCGAACGGCGCGAAGCCGCGGGAGACGACCGACGTCGTCCCGCTCGCGGGACCGAGGTGCCGACGCAGCAGGCCGGTCACCTCGTTCTGCCGGCCGCCCTCCCCGGCGTGCAGCCAGTCGAGGAAGCGGCGGAAGTCGTCGGCGAAGGCGCGGGCCTGCGCCCGGTCGTCGTCGGCAGGGCCGGGGGAGGGCGTCACCGCGAGAGGACAGCACGCCCCCTCCGGCCGCGGCAACCGGGTTGGCGAGGCAGGGCAGGTGTTACCGCCGGTAGGCTCAGCCCTTCGCACCCAGGAGGACGCGCACGTGACCGCAGAGCACCACCGTCCGCTCCGCATCGCGCTGCTGTCCTACCGGAGCAAGCCGCACTGCGGCGGCCAGGGCGTCTACGTCCGGCACCTGTCCCGCGAGCTCGCCGCTCTCGGGCACGACGTCGAGGTGCTCTCCGGTCCGCCGTACCCCGACCTGGACCCCGGGCCGCGGCTGACGAAGCTGCCGAGCCTGGACCTCTACCGGGAGCCGGACCCGTTCCGCACCCCGTCCTGGCGCGAGCTGCGCAGCCCGATCGACGTGCTCGAGGTCGCGCTGATGTGGACGGCCGCCTTCCCGGAACCGCTCACCTTCAGCCTGCGCGCGTGGCGCGAGCTGGCGCAGCGTCGCGAGCGGCCCGACGTCGTCCACGACAACCAGACCCTCGGCTACGGGCTGCTGCTGCTGCAGCGGGCCGGCTTCACGGTGCTCCCGACGGTGCACCACCCGATCACGGTCGACCGCCGGCACGACCTCGCAGCCGCCACGACCCGGCTCAAGCGGGCGTCGCTGCACCGGTGGTACTCCTTCCTGCGGATGCAGGGGCGCGTCGTGCGCCGGCTGCCGGCGGTGCTCACGGTGAGCAGCAGCAGCGCCGCGGACATCGAGCGCGACTTCGAGGTGCCCGCCGAGCGGCTGACGGTCGTGCCGGTCGGCGTCGAGACCGACGTCTTCGTGCCGCCGACGGCGCCGCGGGTGCCCGGCCGCATCGTCGCCACCGCCAGCGCCGACGTGCCCATCAAGGGCGTCGTCCCGCTGCTCGAGGCGGTCGCCAAGCTGCGCACAGAGCGCGACGTCGAGCTCGTCGTCGTCGGGCGCCCGCGCGGGGGCGGGGTGGTGCTGCGCGCCATCGACCGCCTGGGCATCGGCGACGCCGTCCGCTTCGTCTCCGGGCTGGCCGAGCAGGAGCTGGTCGACCTGTTCGGCTCCGCCGAGGTCGCGGTCGTGCCCAGCCTCTACGAGGGCTTCAGCCTGCCGGCGGTCGAGGCGATGGCCTGCCAGACGCCGCTGGTGGCCAGCGCCGCCGGCGCCCTGCCGGAGGTGGTCGGCCCGCACGGCGAGACCGCGCTGCACGTCCCGCCCGGCGACCCCGAGGAGCTGGCCGCCGCGATCGGCCGCCTGCTCGACGACCCCGATCTCGCCGCCCGCATCGGGGCCGCCGGCCGGGAGCGCGTCGTCGAGCACTTCACGTGGCGGGCGGTGGCCGAGGCCACGGTCCGCTGGTACCGCACCGCTCTGGAGGACGCCCCGTGCTGACCGTCGACTTCGACCGCTTCCCCGTCGGCCCCGGCCACCGGGTGCTGGACATGGGCTGCGGCGGCGGCCGCCACGCCTTCGCCCTCTACCGGCGGGGCGCAGACGTCGTCGCGCTCGACATGGACGCCGCCGAGCTCAAGGACGTCTCGGCGATGTTCGGGGCGATGGCGCTCGAGGGCGAGGCGCCGGAGGGTGCCACGGCGACCGCCCTGCGAGGCACCGCCTACGGGCTGCCGTTCGCCGACGCCAGCTTCGACCGGATCATCGCCGCCGAGGTCCTCGAGCACCTGCCGGAGGACCGCCGCGCCATGGCCGAACTGTTCCGGGTGCTCAAGCCGGGCGGCCTGATGGCGGTGACCGTGCCCCGGTGGGGTCCTGAGCTGGTGTGCTGGGCGCTGTCGAGCGCCTACCACGAGGTCGAGGGCGGCCACGTGCGCATCTACCGCGGCACCGAGCTGCGGCGCCGGCTGGCCGACGTCGGCCTCGAGCCGGTCGACCGGCACCACACCCACGCGCTGCACGCGCCGTACTGGTGGCTCAAGTGCGCCGTCGGCGTCGACGACGGCGACCACCCGCTGGTCCGGGCCTACCACCGCCTGCTGGTCTGGGACATGATGAAGGCGCCGAGGATCACCCGGCTCGCCGAGCGGCTGCTCGACCCGGTGGTCGGCAAGAGCCTGGTCGTCTACCTCCGCAAGCCGCTCGCCGACGGGACGGAGCTCCTCGGTGCCGCTGCGTGACCTCCCCGGCGTCCTCACCGCCGACCAGCTCGAGCAGACGGTCGCGAGCATCGCCGCGGCGCAGCACGACAGCGGCGCGCTGCCCTGGCCCGACGGGCACGCCGACCCGTGGGACCACGTCGAGTGCGCCATGGCGCTCGTGCTCGGTGGCCGGCTCGACGAGGCACGGGCGGCCTACGCGTGGATGCGCCGCACCCAGGAGCCGGACGGCGTCTGGCGGATGAAGTACGAGGGCGAGAGCGTCCTCGACGCCAGCGTCGACACCAACCAGGTCGCCTACGTCGCGGTCGGCGTCTGGCAGTGGTGGCAGGTCACCGGCGACCGGTCCCTCGTCGACGCGATGTGGCCGCACGTGCGCCGCGCGCTGGACTTCGTCATCGACTTCCAGGCCCCCGGCGGTCAGCTGCACTGGTCCCGGTCGCCGGAGGGGCGCGCCGATGCCGACGCGCTGCTCACCGGCTCGGCCTCGGCCTACCAGGCCCTGCGCTGCGGCATCGCCCTGGCCGAGCTGGTGGGGGAGCCGCAGCCGGAGTGGGAGCTGGCGGCCGGGCTGCTGCAGCACGCGGTGGCCCAGCACCCCGAGGTCTTCCTCGACAAGACCCGCTTCTCGATGGACTGGTACTACCCGGTCCTCGGCGGTGCCCTGCGCGGGCCGGCCGCCGCGGAGCGGCTCGACGACCGCTGGACGGAGTTCGTCGTCGACGGCGTCGGCTGCCGGTGCGTGGCCGACCGGCCCTGGGTCACCGGCGCCGAGACCGCCGAGCTCTGCCTCACCCTGGCCGCGATCGGCGAGCGCGAGCGCGGGACCGCGCTGCTGCGCCAGGTGCAGCACCTGCGCGAGCAGGACGGCTCCTACTGGACCGGTCTGGTCTTCGACGAGGGCGTGCGGTGGCCGGTCGAGCGCTCGTCGTGGACGGCCGCCGCGGTCGTGCTCGCCGCGGACGCCCTCGCCGGCGGACCGACGTTGGCCCTGTTCGACGGCGCCGATCTGCCGACCGGCGTGCTGCTGCCCGCCGACGTGTGCGGCTCGGACAGCGCCCCGTGCGCGCGGCCGGTCATCGAGGGCACGCCGACGCCCCTCCCGCGCACGGAGCGCGGCTGAGCCGACCGGTCAGGTCACCGGCGCTGCGGTCCGGCGCAGCACGCGCAGCGAGCCCGTGACGCCGGCCTCGGTGAAAGCGCCGCTGTCGACGGCCCGGCGGAAGACGTTCCACGGCGGCCGTCCGCCGTCCTCGGGCCGCTCGAAGACGTCGTGCACGGCCAGCAGCCCGCCGGGCACGACGTGCGGCGCGAAGCCGGCGTAGTCGTGCTGGGCGACCTCCTCGGTGTGGTTGCCGTCGAGGAACAGCAGCGTCAGCGGCGTGGTCCACCAGGGCGCCACCTGCTGCGTGGTGGCCACCAGGACGCTGACGACGTCGTCCAGGCCGGCGTCCCACAGCGTGCGGCGCAGTGACGGCAGGGTCTCCAGCCTGCCGGTGTGCGGGTCGACCAGCGAGGCGTCGTGCCACTCCCAGCCGGGCTGGTTCTCCTCGGATCCCCGGTGGTGGTCGAGGGTCACCAGCGAGGCGCCGACGGCGCGGGCGGCCGCCCCGAGGTGCACGGTCGACTTCCCGCAGTAGGTGCCGATCTCGAGCCAGGTCCCGGCCTCGGCCTCCGACGCGGCGGCGTGCAGGACCGCAGCCTCGTCGTCCGGGAGGAAGCCCTTCGTGCGTGCGGCCACGGCGAGCAGGTCGGAGAACGGGAGAGGCGGCACGGGGACAGCCTGCCGCACAGCGGGTGACCCGCGCGTCAGCGGGTAACGTCCTGCTGCACGGAGGGGAGTATCCCCACGCACCCGCGTCGTCAGCACGGCCCTCGGGCCCGGAGCGGGTGGTCCGGTCGCCACGCGGCCGGGTGGGAGAGACCTCCGGTGTCCTTCCACGTCACCGGAGATGGGGTTCCCCTTGCTCGACGTCACGCTGTCCACCTGGCTGATCACGATCGGCGTCCTCGTCGGCGTCATCTGCCTGGACCTGTACATCAGCGACCGCAAGCCACACGTGCCCAGCCTGAAGGAGGCGGGCACGTGGTCCCTGATCTACATCTTCGCCGCGCTGCTGTTCGGCGTCGGGCTGTTCTTCGTCTCGGGCGGCACCATCGCCGCCGAGTTCCTCGGCGGCTACGTCACCGAGAAGGCATTGTCGGTCGACAACCTGTTCGTCTTCGTCATCATCATGACGGCGTTCGCGGTGCCGCCTGCCTACCAGCACCGGGTGCTGATGTTCGGCATCGTCCTGGCGCTGATCCTGCGCGGCATCTTCATCGCGCTCGGCGCGGCGGCGATCGACCGGTTCTCCTGGGTCTTCTACGTCTTCGGCGCCTTCCTCATCTACACGGCGGTGCAGCTGGCCCGACACCGGGACGAGGAGCCGTCGCTCGAGGGCAACCCGGTGCTGAAGCTGGCCGAGCGGGTGCTGCCCACGACCAAGCAGTACGACGGCTCGAGGCTGCGCACGCTCGTCGACGGCCGGCTGGTCTTCACCCCGATGCTGATCGTCCTCATCGCCATCGGCACCACCGACGTGCTGTTCGCCCTCGACTCCATCCCGGCCATCTTCGGGATCACGCAGGAGCCCTACCTGGTCTTCACGGCCAACGCCTTCGCCCTCATGGGCCTGCGCCAGCTGTACTTCCTCGTCAACGGCCTGCTCGACCGGCTGGTCTACCTGAGCGTCGGGCTGTCGGTCATTCTCGGCTTCATCGGCGTCAAGCTCATCCTGCACGCGCTGCACGAGAACGGCATCGACGTCGGCCACGTCGGCGAGGGGGCGTGGGCCCTGCTGCCGGAGATCGGCATCGGCACCTCCCTGAGCGTCATCGGCGTCGTCCTGACCGTGACAGTGGTGGCCAGCCTCGCCAAGGTGCGGCGTGATCCCGACGCCGCGCTCAAGCACGGCGTCGACCCGGAGCCGGCTGAGGCGCTGCGGAGCGTTCCGGAGGACGTCGAACGCCGCTGATCTCCGGGCAGGAGCCCTGCGCCCGACGTCGAAGTGATCTCCTCGTAGCACCTCGACGTCAAGGGAGCACCTGTGCGCGTTCGGCCCTCACGACTGCTGTCCGCCGTCCTCGCCGGGTGCGTCCTGGCGCTGAGCGCCGGCACCGCCGCGCTGGCGCACGAGGAGCGGGACTCCGAGTTCCCGGACGGGTCGGGCAGCGTTCCGGAGCACCGTCCTTTCGACGAGAGCACCCCGCACGTGGTGGTGTGCAAGCCCGGCAGCCGCCGGGCCATCGCCTTGATGCCCGCGGGTCCGGTCAGGACCCTCAACGAGGCCCTGGTCGACAGGTGCCGGTTCCAGCACATCCAGGCGGCGGTCGACCACGTCGAGAAGAACGGCGTCCGGGGCACCAACATCTACGTGCTGCCGGGCCTCTACCGCGAGGAGCCCTCGTGGGACGAGAACGCCCCGTGCACCGACGACTACGACGACGGCGTCGTCGACTACCCGCTGATCGTCTCCTGCGGCGAGGTCATCAACCTCGTGACGATCGCCGGCGACAGCACGGTCGACACCCGCGAGGTCGACTGCAACGCCCTGTGCGACCTGCAGATCGAGGGCACGGGCATGCGCATGGAGGACGTCGTGCTGCACGGCGGCTTCAAGGAGTCCGGCCCTGAGAAGGGTGACTGGATCAAGCACAACGGCATGAAGGCCGACCGCGCCGACGGCTTCGTGGTGCGCAACATGACCTTCGAGGTCTTCCGCGAGAACGCCCTCTACGTGCACGAGACCGACGGCTACCTCATCGACCGGGTGAACACCCGGCACAACGACCTCTACGGGATCCTGACCTTCACCTCCGACCACGGCGTGATCAGCAACTGCGACGCCTCCTACAACGGCGACTCGGGCATCTACCCGGGCTCGGCCGCCGACGTGAACGCCGACAACGACAAGACCGGCCCGCTGACCCGCTGGGCGGTCGAGATCTTCGGCTGCAAGAGCCACCACAACGCGCTGGGCTTCTCCGGCAGCGCGGGCAACTCGGTGTACTTCCACGACAACGACGTCTTCCAGAACCAGGCCGGTTACGTCACGGACTCGTTCGTCGCCGACCACCCCGGGATGCCGCAGGACCACGCCTGGCTGAC
Organism: Mycobacteriales bacterium; assembly: GCA_035540755.1. Taxonomy (GTDB): domain Bacteria; phylum Actinomycetota; class Actinomycetes; order Mycobacteriales; family SCTD01; genus DATLGD01. The sequence continues at coordinate 7,158 of DATLGD010000115.1, forward strand.
GGGCAACCGGATCTTCGCCAACAACAACAACTACGTGAAGCAGTTCGTGCAGGGCGACGACGCGCCCTGCCGGCGCGAGAAGCCGGCCGACCGGGGCATCGGGCAGGGCACCGTCTGCCCGGCCTTCCCGGTCCCGGTCGGCACCGGCATCCTCATCGCCGGCGGCAACCACAACTTCGTCGACCAGAACCTGATCTACGACAACTGGCGGGCCGGAGCCAAGCTGCTCTGGGTGCCCGCGGCCATCCGCGGCGAGGTCGCGGCCGACCAGTACGACACCTCGAACGACAACCACTTCACGCACAACCGGCTCGGCTTCCACCCCGCCGGGGTGACGCAGCCGAACGGGCTGGACTTCGAGTGGGACGAGCAGGGCCTCGGCAACTGCTGGCAGGGCAACGTGCCGGCCACCGGCACGGTCACCTCCGACGTGCTGGTACACCCCGGCGGCCTGCCGGACTGCGACAGCGGCGGCTCGGTGCTGAAGACCGGCTACACGCTCAAGACGGCGATGATGGCCTCCTGCGCCACCTACAACCGCGACGACGAGCCCGACCCGCCCGGCTGCGACTGGTTCGACAGCCCGGCCGAGCCGGCCGGGCGGCAGGCCGCCCCGGGCGAGGGCGGGGAGCCGCCGGCCGGCTCGGGTGACGGCACGACGCCACCCGCGGGCGGGGGCGGCAGCCAGCCGACGACGACCACGCCGGTGGCGGCCTCCCGCACCCTGCCCGCCACCGGCGCGGCGCTGCTGCCCGCCGCCGCCGGCCTGCTGCTCGCCGGCACCGTGCTCTACCTGCGCCGCCGGAACGGCGCGGTCTCGTGATCACCGCGCTGCGGCCACCGGCGGTGATGATCCCGGAGCCCGCGGCCGGCCCGGCCACCGCGACCGCCGGACCGCGTCGTCGACGGGGCCCGGTCGTGCTGGCAGCGCTCCTCGCGCTGGCCGGTCTCGGCTGGTCCGGCCTGCTGCTGTGGGCCCCGTCCACCGCGGACGTCCGGGCCGGCTCCACGGCGTTCGCCGGCGGCACCGAGGTGGTCACCGTGCCCGAGTACGGGCTGCGGGGGACGCACATCGTCGACTACCGGTACGGCGCGGACCTCGCGGTGACGGTGCCGGTGCGCAACGACGGGCCGCTGCCGGTGAAGGTGACGTCCGCGGCCACCGGTGCGGGCGTCATGCCGCTGCTCGAGGTCCGCGCCGTCGACGGGCTCCCGCTCGCCCTGGCCCCGGGGGAGGAGGGCTCGCTGGTGCTGCGCGCGGTCCTGGCCAACTGCGCCTACTACCACGAGCGCGAGGTGCAGAACGTCGACGGCCTCGTGCTCGGCGTCGACGTCGCGGTCGGCCCGCTGGCGCGCTCGACGACGCAGACCGTGCCGCTCGACCGCCCGCTCTTGGTGCGGAGCCCGATGCTCATGAGCTGCCCCGAGCGCACGATCGACCGGCAGGCCAACAACCGCAGCGACGCCCTGTAGGGCTCGGTCAGCTGCGGCTCTGCGCCCGGGGCGGCGCCGCGCGGCGGGGTCCGCCCGGACCGGTCGACGGCCGGCCGCCCCGGTAGGGACGGCGGGACGACGGCGCGGTCGGCGGTCGCGAGGGTGCCGCCTGGACGACGATCGGCTCGCCCGATATGGCCAGCTCGCGCACGGCCGGGTGGCCGGGGACGACGGCCGCGGCGTTGGCCTCGACCCCGGCCTGCTCGCGCAGGCGCTGGTGCTGGCGCACCTGGTCGGGCAGCAGGAGGGACAGGACCGTGCCGGCCGAGCCGGCGCGCGCGGTGCGCCCCGAGCGGTGCAGGTAGTCCTTGGCGTCGGCCGGCGGGTCGTAGTGGACGACGAGGTCGACGTCGTCGACATGGATGCCGCGGGCGGCGACGTCGGTGGCGACGAGCACGCGGGCCTCACCGCGGCTGAAGGCGTCCAGCGCCCGGGTGCGCGCGTTCTGGGTGAGGTTGCCGTGGATCGCGCCGGCCTCGACCCCGGTACGCCGCAGCTGCAGCGCGAGCCGGTCGGCGCCGTGCTTGGTCCGGACGAAGAACAGGGTGCGGCCCGGCCGGGCGGCGATCTCGGCCGCGATGCCGACCTTGGCGTCGGCCTGGACGGCGAACACGCGGTGGTCCATCGCGGCCACCGGCGAGCTGGCCGAGGCGACCGCGTGCACCGCCGGGTCGGTGAGGTACTGGCGGGCGAGGGCGTCGACGCCGCGGTCGAGGGTGGCGGAGAACAGCAGCCGCTGGCCGTCGGCCGGCGTGAGGTCGAGCAGAGCCCGCACGGCGGGGAGGAACCCGAGGTCGGCCATGTGGTCGGCCTCGTCGAGCGCGGTGAGCCGCACGCCGCCGAGCCAGCACTCGCGCTGGTCGACGAGGTCCTGCAGCCGGCCGGGGGTGGCGATGACGACGTCGACGCCGCGGCGCAGGGCCGAGATCTGCCGGCCCATCGAGGCGCCGCCGTACACGGCGGCCAGGCGCAGGTCGAGCGGCTGCGCCAGCGGCTGCAGCGCGTCGTGCACCTGCTGGGCCAGCTCGCGGGTCGGCACCAGCACGAGGGCGCGGGGGAAGCGGCCCTCGCGCGGCGAGCCGGCGAGGCGGGCGAGCAGCGGCAGGCCGAAGGCGAGGGTCTTGCCCGACCCGGTCTCGCCGCGGCCGAGCACGTCGCGCCCGGCGAGGGCGTCGGGGACGGCCCGGGTCTGGATGGCGAACGGGGCGGCCATGCCGCGCCGGGCCAGCGTGGTGACGAGCCTCTCGGGCAGCCCGAGCGCGGCGAAGGTGGTGTCGGCGACCGGATCGCCGGCCGAGCGCTCGGCGGCGGCGTCGAGGGCCAGCTCGAGGTCGGAGCGCACCGGCGCGATCTGCTGCCGGGGAGCGCGGCGCGGGCCGAACGAGGAGGACGAGCGGGGACGACGGGTGCTGGACAGGGGAGGGCTCCGGTTCTGGGGCCGGCGCAGGGGCCGGTCGGTCGGGCCGCGTCGGAGCTGCGGCGACGGACCGGGGGTCTCACCCGAGACGGAGCACGAACACACCAGCGGGAGCGAGCAGGGGGCTCGCTGCGGACGGCGGCGTACCGCCTGTCGAAGGGCCCAACCTACCTGCCGGCCAGGTTGTTCCACGCGGGCTACCAGCCGCGCTCGCGCCACGCCGGCAGCGACGGCCGCTCGGCGCCGAGCGTGGTGTCGGCGCCGTGCCCCGGGTAGACCCAGGTCGAGTCCGGGAGCGGTCCGAAGACCTTGCGCTCGACGTCGTCGAGGAGGGTGGCGAAGCGGGCCGGGTCCTTGTCGGTGTTCCCGACGCCACCAGGGAACAGGCTGTCGCCGGACCAGACGTGCGGCCGTTCCGGGTCGCCCCGGTAGACGAGGGCGATGGAGCCGGGGGTGTGCCCGAGCAGGTGCACGACCTCGAGCTCGGCCTCCCCGACAGCGACGGTGTCGCCGTCGGCCAGCAGGCGGTCCGGCGGCGCGGGGAGGTCGGCGGCGTCGCCCTCGTGGCCCATCACCGGAGCGCCGGTGGCCTGCTTCACCTCGGCGAGCGCCTGCACGTGGTCCCAGTGCCCGTGCGTCTGCACGACACCGACCAGCCGGCCGTCCCCGACCAGCTCGAGCAGGCGGGGGGCGTTCCCCGCTGCGTCGACCAGGAGCGTGTCCCCGGTGGCGGTGCAGCGCAGCAGGTAGCAGTTGTTGGTGAACGGCGGGGTGCAGACCTTGGTGATGCGCAGACCGGGCACCTCGCGCACGTCCGCGGGTCCGTCCTGCTCGACCGTTCCGGTGTAGGCCACAGCTCTCCTCCTGGGCGGGGGTTCAGCGCCACTCTGGCAGGTCGGGCAGGGCGCCCGACGACGTCCGCAGACCTGTGCCCGCGCTGCGGCCGAGCACCCACAGCACCAGCTCGTCGAGCTCCCCGGCGACGGGCGTGCGGGGCTGCGGTCCCACGAACACGCAGACCTCGCGCCAGCGGGCCCAGGCGAGCACGCCGGCCGGCACCGGGTCGGCGTCGAGCGGGCGCACCGGGCAGGTCCAGGCGACACCGCCGAGCGAGCGCCACAGCTGCTCGAGCTCGCCGCAGGAGTCGTGCAGGGCCGAGACGGCCGACGCCGGGTCGGCAGCCAGCTCGGCGATCTCGGCCTCCCGGCCGCCTGCGCCGTCCGGGTACTGGTCGGTGACGACGCCGCGCGCGGCGCCGTCGAGCATCCGGATGTGGCTGCGGGCGTTGCCGGCCAGGTGCGCCACCACGTGTGGTCGTCCTCATCCCGTCGTCGGGAGGAAAGTGTCGGAGGTGGACGTTAGCGTTGAGGAGCCGGCCTTCCCCCTCTCCGGCCCGTCCCGACCTGAAGGACCAGATGGCCGACCGCCTCGTCGTGCGCGGCGCGCGCGAGCACAACCTCAAGGACGTCTCGCTCGACCTGCCGCGCGACGCCCTGATCGTCTTCACCGGCCTGTCCGGGTCCGGGAAGTCGAGCCTGGCCTTCGACACGATCTTCGCCGAGGGCCAGCGCCGCTACGTCGAGTCCCTGTCGGCCTACGCGCGCCAGTTCCTCGGCCAGATGGACAAGCCGGATGTCGACTTCATCGAGGGGCTGTCGCCGGCGGTCTCCATCGACCAGAAGTCCACCAGCCGCAACCCGCGCTCCACGGTCGGCACCATCACCGAGGTCTACGACTACCTCCGCCTGCTCTACGCCCGGGCGGGCACCCCGCACTGCCCGAAGTGCGGGCGGCCGATCGCCCGGCAGCAGCCGTCCCAGATCGTCGACAAGATCATGGAGCTGGAGGAGGGCACCCG
>DATLGD010000116.1:0-12564 GCA_035540755.1 Mycobacteriales bacterium
GGCCGGGGCAGGTGCCGGTGCCGGCGGGGCCGGCGGGGCCGGGCGCACCGAGCTGAGGGTGTAGCTCGTCCGGCTCTCCGACTCGTTCCCGGCGGCGTCCCGGTAGCGGACCACCAGGTCGTAGCGACCGTCCGGCTGTCCGGTCAGGTCCAGGTCGAAGCGGCCGTCGCGGCAGCTGTCCGCGCCGGAGACGAACTGCCCGTTGCGGCTGACCGTGCAGGTCGCCGTGGTGCCCGGAGCGGCCCGCAGGAAGGTGAAGGTGACCTGCCGAGCGGTGCCCGACGTGCCGGCGGAGGAGCTGATCGGCCCGACCGGCGGCGGCGTCGCGTCCCAGACGTAGGAGCCCAGGTGCTGGGTGCCCGCGTCGCTGCGGTTGCCGTACTGGTCCGAGGCCACGACCTGCATCGTGAAGGTGCCCTCGCCGAAGCGGGTGAGGTCGGTGGTCCAGGGGGAGCTGCACGGGACCCGGGTCGTCACCGCCGTGCCGTTGCGGAACAGCTGGCAGGTGTAGGTGGCGCCGGCCTCGGTCCCCGCCCAGGTCCACGTGACCAGCGGGTTCGAGCCGATCCCGGGGGTGGTGCTGACGACCGGAGCCGGCGGCGGCGTGGTGTCGAGCTTGTAGTTGAACGTGTGCGGCGAGGCGTTGCCCAGCACGTCGTGGATCGTGATGGTCAGCCGGTAGACGCCGTCGGGCCGGCCGCGCAGGTCTGCCCGGTAGGACCCGTCGCAGGTGCGGCTGTCCAGCACCCCCGTGCTGCCGGGGCCGGTCAGCACGCACGTGGTCCAGGTTCCCTCGGACGTCGTGAACGTCCAGGTGGGGCGCCGGTTGTTGCCGTCGGCCGGGACGACGGGGTCGAGCCCGGCCAGTCCGTTCGGGTCGAACTCGTACACGAAGTCGGCGACCTCGGAGACGTTGCCCGCGGCGTCGGTGGCCGTGACCTCGAGCAGGTAGGAGCCGGCGGTGGTGCCCGTCCGGAACGTCGGCGAGTCGGTGCAGCCGTACCAGGAGCCGACCGTGGGCGTGCCTCCGCTCCGCGGCGTGAAGGTGACCCGGCACCGGAGCGCTGCGCCCGCCTCCGCGATCACCTTGAACTTGGCCTCCGCGACGTTGCTCGGGCCCTGCGGGCCGCTGATCTCGGGAGTCTCCGGGGCGGTCGTGTCGAGCCGGTAGGAGGCCGTTCCGCCCTCTGACCGGTTGCCGGCGGCGTCGGTGAGCGTGACGCGCAGCGTGTAGAGGCCGTCCGCCCCGAGCGGGACGGTCCAGGCGGAGGTGCAGCGCTCCACCCGCAGGAACGGCGCGCCGTCCAGGGTGAGCACGCAGGTGGCCCACGTGCCGGCCAGCTGCTCGCCGGTCCACTGCCACGCCGGCGTGCGGCTCTGCGCGGGACTTGCCGGAGCGGTCACCACGGGTGCTGCCGGCGCTGTCGTGTCGAGGACGTACACGCTGCGGCTGGCGGCGCCCACGTTGCCCGCGGCGTCCACCGCTCGCACCCAGATGGCGTACGTCCCGTCCGGCGCCCCGGACAGGTTGAGGGAGAACGTGCCGCCGGTCCCGCACAGGACGTAGGCGCCGGTGTCGCCGGCGCGGCACTCCAGCCGCGCGCCGGCCTCGGTGGTGAAGGTCCACGTCGGGGTGCGGGTGCTGCCGGGGCTCGGCGGCGGAGTGATCCCGACCGGGGCAGGCGCGGTGGTGTCGTACACGTAGGTCGCGCCGGAGACCGGCCCGACGTTGCCGGCGGCGTCGACGAGCCGCACCTCGAGCCGGTAGGCGCCGTCCGGCCGTCCGCTGAGGTCGAAGGGGTACGGGCTGCCGGTGGTCGAGGCGGTGCAGACCGCCCAGTCGACCAGGACGGCGCCGTCGCGGAGCACGCGGCACCAGGCCGTCGTGCCGGCCTCGGTGCTGGTGACCGTCCACACCAGGCCCGGAGAGGTCGACGGTGACGGCGGGGCAGTCACTCCGGGGGCCGGCGGCGGCGTGGTGTCGAGGCGGTAGCTGCTGGAGGCGGTGCCGGAGACGTTGCCGGCCGCGTCGCGGCTGCGCACCTCCGCGGTGTACGTGCCGTCCGGGCGGCCGGTGAGGTCCGGGGCGAAGCTGGGTCCGCAGGCCGCCCAGTCGAGCACCACGGCGCCACCCGGGCCGAGCAGCCGGCAGGACGGCGCGCCCTCCGCGGCGATGCCCCACACCGGGGTGCGGCTGCTCCCGGGTGTCACCGGCGAGGTCAGGACCGGGACGGCCGGCGGCACGGTGTCCAGCACGAAGGTGCTGCTGGCCGGCGCCGAGACGTTGCCCGCGGCGTCACGGGCGCGGACCTCGAGGGTGTAGGTGCCGTCGGGACGGCCGGTGAGGTCGGCCGTCAGCGGGCTCGAGCACACGCCGTCGAGCAGCACCGTCCCGCCGGGACCGGTCAGGCGGCACAGCAGCACGGCTCCGGCCTCACTGGCGAACTCCCAGCGCGGGAAGCGGTCGAACGACGTCGGCGGCTGCACCGAGAAGACCGGCACCGAGGGGGCGGTCGTGTCCAGCACGTAGCTGCTGGTCCTGCTCGGGCCGACGTTGCCGGCGGCGTCGACGGCGCGGACCTCGATCGTGTACGTGCCGTCCGCCGCGGTGCGGAGGTCCAGCGTGAACGACCCGCCCGCGTCGCACGTCTGCCAGGTCCCGCCGAGGACCCGGCACTGCAGGGTCGCGCCCGGCTCCCCGGAGAACGTCCAGGTCGGCGTGCGGCCGCTCGACGGGCTTCCCGGTGCCGTGATGACGACGGCCGCGGGCGGCACGGTGTCGAGCAGGTAGTTGCCGACGAGGAGCTCGGACACGTTGCCGGCGGCGTCCCGCGCACGCACCCGCAGGCTGTAGCTGCCGTCGGCCACCTCGGCCAGGTCGGCCGTGTACGTGCCGGCGCAGGGAGCCCAGCCGCCGAGCGCGCCGCTCGGGCCGTAGAGGCGGCACTCGAGCACCGCGTCGGCGTCGCCGGTGAACGTCCACGTCGGAGCCCGGCCCGACGACGTGGCCGGCGGCACGCTGGTGAAGACCGGCCGGCTCGGCGCGACGGTGTCGAGCACGAACGTGCTGGTCACCGACGGCGAGAGGTTGCCTGCGGCGTCGCGAGCGGTGACCGTGAGCAGGTAGCTGCCGTCGGGACGGCCGGTGAGGTCGGCGACGACCGGGCTCGTGCAGGCGGCGTCGACCAGCACGGCGCCATCGGGGCCGGTGAGGCGGCACAGCAGCACGGTGCCGGCCTCGGTGGTCAGCTCCCAGCGCGGGAAGCGGTTCGAGGAGGTCGGCGGCTCGACGGTGAACACCGGGGCGGCCGGCGGGACGGTGTCGAGGACGAAGGTGCTGGTGCGGGGGGCCGACACGTTCCCTGCCGCGTCCCGGGCGCGGACCTCGAGCGTGTAGGTGCCGTCCGGCAGACCGGTCAGGTCGGCGGTGAACGGGCTGCTGCAGACGCGGTCGACGAGGACCGTGCCGTCCGGTGCGCGCAGGGTGCACAGGAGCACGGCGTCGGCGTCCGAGCCGACCTCCCACGTCGGCGTCCGTCGGAAGGACGTCGGTGGCTCGCGGGTGAAGACCGGCACCGAGGGCGCGACGGTGTCCAGCACGAAGGCGCTGGTCACCGGCGCCGACACGTTGCCGGCGGCGTCGCGGGCGCGCAGCTCGAGGGTGTACGTCCCGTCCGGGCGGCCGGCGAGGTCAGCGGTGAACGACGTGCCCGTGCACAGCGTGTCGACGAGCAGCGTTCCGTCCGGGGCGTACAGCCGGCACAGCAGCACCCCGTCCGCGGGCCCGGTGAACTCCCAGCGCGGGGCGCGGTCGAAGGAGGTCGAGGGTACGGCGGTGAACACCGGCACCGCCGGTGCCGTGGTGTCCAGCTCGTAGCTGGCAGAGCCGACCCGGCTCCGGTTGCCGGCCGCGTCCACGAGCTCGACCTCGACCGTGTACGTGCCGTCCGGCAGACCGGTCAGGTCGAAGACGACCGGGCTGGTGCAGGCAGCCACCGTCCGCACGACCTCGCCGCCACGGCGCAGGACGCAGGACGCCGTCGTCCCGCTCTCCCCGGTGAAGCTCACCTGCCAGCTGCGGCTGCTCGACGGGCCCGGGGTCGCGGTGACGACGGGAGCGGCGGGCGGCGTCGTGTCGAGCAGGTACGACGCGGTGGCGGCCTGGCTGCGGTTCCCCGCGGCGTCGACCAGCTCGACGGTGACCGTGTAGGTCCCGTCCGGCTGGCCGGTGAGGTCGAAGGTGACGCCGCTCGTGCAGCCGGCCACGCTGGCCACGACCGTGCTCCCCCGCCGCAGGACGCAGGAGGCGGTGGACCCGGCCTCGCTGGTGAAGCTGACGGTCCACGAGCGCGCGTTCGAGGGGCCGGGGGCGGCGGTGACGACCGGAGCGGCCGGCGGAGTCGTGTCCAGCACGTACACGCTGCCGGCCGGGGACGAGACGTTGCCCGCCGCGTCCCGGGCGCGCACCTCGAGCAGGTAGTCCCCGTCTGCGCGACCGGTTAGGTCCGCCACGAACGCGCCGTCGACGCACTGTCCGTCGAACAGCACCGCTCCGCCCGGCGCACGCAGTCGGCACAGCAGGACGGCGCCGTCGTCACCGTTGAACTCCCACCGGGGCGCGCGGTCGGAGGAGGTCGCCGGCGTCCGGGTGAAGGTCGGGACCGCAGGCGGGAGGGTGTCGAGCAGGTAGCTGGTGAGAACGGCGTCGGAGACGTTGCCGGCGGCGTCGCGCGCGCGGACCTCGAGCCGGAACAGGCCGTCCGGGTGGCCGGTGAGGTCCGGGGTGAAGGTCGGGCTGCAGAGGCCGTCGACGACGACGGCGCCGCCCGGAGCCACCAGGCGGCAGAGCAGGACGGCGTCCGCGTCACCGCGGAGCTCCCAGGTGGGCCGGAGGCTGTTGGACGTCGCCGGCGCGGACACGACCGTGGGGACGGCCGGCGGCCGGGTGTCCAGGACGAAGGTGCTGCGCGCGGGGGCCGAGACGTTGCCGACGGCGTCGCGGGCCCGGACCTCGAGCAGGTAGCTGCCGTCGGGGCGACCGGACAGGTTCTGCGTGAACGGGCTCGAGCAGAGCCCGTCGGTGAGCACGGTGCCGTCCGGGGCGAAGAGCCGGCACAGCAAGGTGGCGTCGGCGTCGGAGCCGAACTCCCAGGTCGGCCGGGAGTCGAACGAGGTGGGCGGCTCGACGGTGAAGACCGGCACGGTCGGCGGGGTGGTGTCGAGGACATAGCTCCGGGTGCCCGGGTCGCTGATGTTGCCGGCGGCGTCGGTCAGGCGGACCTCGACGGTGTAGGTGCCGTCGGGCAGGCCGGTCAGGTCGAACACGTGCCCGGACAGGCACCCGTCCACGGTCGTCACGACGGTGCTGCCGCGCAGCAGCGCGCACGACGCGGTGGCACCCGGCTCGCCGCTGAACGTCACCGTCCACGAGCGGACGTTCGAGGGACCCGCGACAGCGGACACCGAGGGAGCCGCCGGCGGCGTGGTGTCGAGCAGGTAGGAGCGGGTGCCCGGGTCGCTGGTGTTGCCGGCGGCGTCGGTCAGGCGGACCTCGACGGTGTAGGTGCCGTCGGGCAGGCCGGTCAGGTCGAACACGTGCCCGGACAGGCACCCGTCCACGGTCGTCACGACGGTGCTCCCGCGCAGCAGCACGCACGACGCGGTGGCACCCGGCTCGCCGCTGAACGTCACCGTCCAGCTGCGGCTCCGGGACGGACCGACCGGGGCCAGCACCGACGGCGGGAGCGGCGGCGTGGTGTCGAGCCGGTAGTCGGCCGTCCCGGCCTGGCTCACGTTGCCGGCAGCGTCCCGCAGGGTGACGGTGACGGTGTAGGTGCCGTCGTCCATGCCGGACAGGTCGAACGTCAGTCCCGAGACGCAGCCCTCGACCGTCCGCAGCGTGGTGGAGCCGAGGCGGAGCGTGCAGGTGGCCGTGGCCCCCGCCTCGCCACTGAAGGTCACCGTGAGAGCCCGGCTGCTCGACACACCGGCCGGGACTGAGACCTTCGGGGCGTCAGGTGCCGTCGTGTCCAGCAGGTACGACGAGGTCCCCGCCGGGCTGTCGTTGCCGGCAGCGTCCCGCAGGACCACGTCGACGCTGTAGGTGCCGTCGGCCCCGCCGGTGAGGTCGAAGGTGTGGCCCGACAGGCAGCCCGACACGGTGTCCACCACCGTGCTGCCGCGGCGGAGCGTGCAGGTGGCCGTGGTCGACGGCTCACCGCTGAAGGTGACCGTGAGCGTCCTCGCGCTGCTGGGTCCGGGCGGGGTGGCCACGGTCGGAGCGCCCGGCGCTGTGGCGTCGAGGATCACGCTGCTGCGCGCGACGCCGCCGGCGTTGCCGAGGTCGTCCCGGCTCTGCACCTCGAGGGTGTACGTGCCGTCCGGCCGCCCCGACGTGCTGAAGGTGACCGACCCGGTGCAGGGAGCCCAGTCCTGGACCACGGTCGAGCCGAACAGGATCCGGCAGCTGGTCAGCTCCGCGACCGTGTGGTTCCACGTGAAACTCCGGGACGACCCGCCGTTGTTCGGCGACGTCGGGGCGGACGTGATCGTCGGCGTGGGCGGCGGGACGCGGTCGACCTCGACCGCCGGGCTCCAGGCCGCCGTCGAGCGGTTGCCGGCCGCGTCGATCAGGACCACCTGCAGCCGGTAGGTCCCGTCCGCGGAGACGGTCGTCGTCCACGGGCTGGAGCAGCCGGTCTCGGTGCCGAGTGCGCCGTTGACCTCGAACCGGCAGACGGCGCTGTTGTCCCCCGGCGAGAAGGTCCACCGGAGGGAGGGGTCGGCCGTGCGGCCCTCGGAACCGGTCACGGCCGGGGCGGGCGGCGGCACGCGGTCCAGCACGTACGTCCGCGTGCCGGGCTCCGAGGTGGCACCGCCGCTGGTCTCGACCAGGACCACCGACGCCGTGAAGCTGCCGTCGGACGGGAGCGTCGTCGACCAGGGCGAGGTGCAGGGGTCGGCGGACGTGACCGTTCCGTTCGGAGCGGTGAGGGTGCACCGGGCCGTCGTGCCCGACGGGACCGTGAAGGTCCACGCCACCGTCGCGCTGTTGCCGGTGGCGGGGGGACCGCCGACCGTCGGCGCCGGGGGCGGCACGTCCAGGACGTAGGGGTCGCTGGTGGCGCTGGCCTCGTTGCCGGCCTCGTCGGTGGCGACGACGGTCAGCACGTAGCTGCCCTCGGGCGCGGAACCGAGCGCCGCCGTGTAGCTGGTGGAGCAGGACGAGGGCCCGCTGGTGAAGCCCGAGCCGGTCAGGGTGCAGGTCCCGGAGCCCCCGCTGATGGCCAGCGTCCAGGTCGGGGAGCGGTCCGCCGACGGGCTGACCGGCGACCCCGTGATGGCGACCGACGGCGGCGTGCGGTCCACGGTGACGGTGCTGGAGTCGCTGCCGGCGGGTGTGCCGTCGGGCAGCTGCGCGGTGACGGTCAGGGTGTAGTCGCCCGAGGCGGCAGCGTCGACCGTGACCGAGAAGCTGCCGGTGCCGGTGCAGTCCTGCACGGTCGTACCGCCCGGCGTGACGACCCGGCACTCCGCGGTCGCGCCGTCCGGGAGGGTTCCGCTCCACGTCAGGGACGAGGCGGAGGTGTAGCGGTCCGGTGCCGAGGTGATCGCCACGCCGTCGGCCGCGGCGGCCGGCGCGGCCAGGGCGGCGAGGGCGATGCCCAGGAGCAGCACCAGCAGGCCGGAGATCGACAGGGCGCGGCGTCGGGACGCACGGTCCGGCGGCTGAGGACAGGCACGGCCGGGCGCAGTGGTCCTCGACCACCGACCGCGCCGGTCCTGCATCGCCTGTCCCTCCCGCCCCTTCCCGGGGCGGTTCCGCACCGGGGCGTCCCCCGAGGCGGCACGGCGGACGTCCCGCCATCTGACCGGTGTTCGGCAGATCGGCCGGCGACCTTGAGGACGAATCTGCGCAGGAGCGCAGAAGGTTCTGGTCAGGCGGTACGGGGTGGAGACGGGGGGACTCGAACCCCCAACCCCCGCCTTGCAAAGGCGGTGCTCTGCCAGTTGAGCTACGCCCCCGAGGTGGCTCCCGCCGCGCGGGGCCGGGTCTACCGGAGGTCAGGTGCGGCGGTCGCCTCGGTCCACAGGTCGCGCTCGGCCTGCGCACCGGCACGGCGGCGGCGGAGCAGCGCTGCGACCGCGGCGACCAGCCCGGCCAGGACGAAGGATCGGCGCATGCTGCTCTCCCGGTGGCCTGGTCGGAGCCAGCGGACGACGTCGCTGGCGGGGTGCGGGGGTGGGCCTGGGAGGACTTGAACCTCCGGCCTCATCCTTATCAGGGATGCGCTCTAACCGTCTGAGCTACAGGCCCCGCGTGCCCGGGATCGGGGCGGGCACGGTCGGCGAGACTACACCACCCGCATCGCCCCGTCGGCGGTCACTCGCGCTCGCCCAGCACCACCTCGATGCCCCCGGTCAGCGAGGCGCACAGGTTGTAGAGCAGCGCGCCCAGGGTGGCGAGGATCGTGACCAGCACGACGTCCACCGCCGCCAGGACGGCGGTACCGCCGAGGACCCGGCCGGGCGTGAAGAAGGGCTGCACCGCGCCGTCGGGGCCGGCGGAGCCCAGCACCTCGCCCAGCAGCGTGTTCACCGACGACAGCACGCCGAGGCTGGCCAGCAGGACGTACAGCGTCGCGGCCGCGACGAGGAGCACGATCCCCAGGCAGATCGACGCCACCAGCGAGAACAGGAAGACCGACCAGGGATCGACGCGCTGGACGGTCAGCCGGGCCCGTCGACTGCGGCCGGCCGGCCGCGCCGGAGGGCGGGAGGCTGCCGGCCCGCGAGCGTCGCCGCGGCCGGGCCGCTCGGGGCGGCCGGCGGCCGGCAGCACCGTCGTGCGGTCGGCGCCCGCTGCCGTCCCGGTGCCGGCTGCCGTCCCGGTGCCGGCTGCCTTCCCGGTGCCGGCCGCGGTGCCGGCCGCGGCATGCGGGGTCCCGGCCGGGGCGCCGTAGGACGCCCGCAGCCCGCCGCCGGGCCCGCTGCTCGAGGAGGCGGACGACGACCCCGCCGGCGTGCCCGGCGCGGCGCCGGCACCCGTGGTGGCAGCCGTCGCCGCCACGGCGCGGCCCTCTCCGGCCCGGTCGTCCTCGTGGACCGGCAGTCCCTGGGTGCGGTCACGGTCGGTCGGCGTCCCGCCCTGCGCGCTGTCCCCGGAGGCGCCGCTGCGCTGCAGCGCCTGGCGACGTGCGTCGTCGTCCAGGGCTCCGCGCCCGGCAGCCGCGGGTGCGCGGGTGCCCTCGTCGGTCGCGTCGTCGCTCACTGGTCGTCCCCGTCCGTCGTGTTCGGCGTGCCGTCCGGCCCGGCGGTGCCCTGCCCGACCGCGGGCGCTGCGTCCGCTGCTTGCTGCGCGAGGCCGTTCTCCCCGCCGTCCTGGCCGGCCGGCTGGGCGGCCGACGCCGCGGCGTCGGCCGACTCGTCCAGGACCCCCGCCGAGGACACCTCGCCGTTGTGGGCGACGGCGACCACGGCGTCACCGTCGGCCAGGCTGACCAGCTTGACGCCCATGGTGCCGCGGGCCGAGCGACGGATCGGCTCGACGGACATCCGGATGACCGCGCCCGGGCTGGTGATGGCGAAGACCTCGTCGCCCTCGCGGACGACGACGGCGCCGACCAGCCGGCCGCGCGCCTCCGGGAACTTGGCCGCCATGATCCCGAAGCCGCCGCGGTTCTGCCGGCGGTACTCCCCGAGGGGGGTGCGCTTGCCGAAGCCGCCGTCGCTGACCGCCAGCAGGTCCAGCTCGCCCTGCTGCCCGTCCGGGACGACCTGCAGGGCCAGCACCTCGTCGCCGTCGCGCAGCCCCATGCCGCGCACCCCGGTGGTGTCGCGGCCCATCGGCCGCAGCGCGTCGTCGCTGGCCTGGAAGCGGATCGACTGCGCTCCGCGGCTGACCAGCAGCAGGTCGTCCTCGGCGGACACCAGCGCGGCGCCGATCAGCTCGTCGTCCTCGCGCAGGTTCACCGCGATGAGCCCGTTGGACCGGCCGTTGTCGTACTGCCGCAGGGCGGTCTTCTTGACGATCCCGCGCCGGGTGGCCAGCACCAGGTACGGCGCCGCCTCGTAGTCCTTGACCGCCAGGACCTGGGCGATGGCCTCGTCCGGCTGGAAGGCCAGGACGTTGGCCACGTGCTGGCCGCGCGCATCGCGGGAGGCGTCGGGCAGCTCGTGCGCCTTCGCCCGGTACACCCGGCCCTTGTTGGTGAAGAACAGGATCCAGTGGTGGGTCGTGGTCACGAAGAAGTGCTCGACGACGTCGTCCTGCTTGAGCTGGGCGCCGCGCACGCCCTTGCCGCCGCGCCGCTGGGAGCGGTACAGGTCGGTCTTGGTGCGCTTGGCGTAGCCGCCGCGCGTCACGGTGACGACGACGTCCTCCTGCGCGATGAAGTCCTCGGCGCTCATGTCGCCCTCGTAGGCGACGATCCGGGTGCGCCGCTCGTCGCCGAACCGGCCGACGATCTCGGCCAGCTCCTCCCCGATGATCTCGCGCTGCCTGGGCGGGCTGTCGAGGATGGCGGTGAGCTCGGCGATCTCGGCCTCGCGCTCGCCGAGCTCGTCGAGGATCCGCTGCCGCTCCAGGGCGGCCAGCCGGCGCAGCTGCATGTCCAGGATGGCCGTGGCCTGCACCTCGTCGATGTCCAGCAGCGACATCAGGCCCTCGCGGGCCGCCTCGGCGCTCTCGGCTCCGCGGATCAGCGCGATGACGGCGTCGAGCTGGTCCAGCGCCCTGGCCAGCGCGCGCAGGATGTGCGCCCGCTCCTCGGCCTTGCGCAGGCGGAACCGGGTCCGCCGGACGATGACCTCGACCTGGTGCGCGACGTAGTAGCGGACCATCTCGTCCAGACGCAGCGTGCGCGGGACGCCGTCGACCAGCGCCAGCATGTTCACCCCGAAGCTGTCCTGCAGCTGGGTGTGCTTGAACAGGTTGTTCAGCACCACCTTGGGGATCGCGTCGCGGCGCAGCTCGACGACCAGCCGGGTGCCGGTGCGCTCGCTGGACTCGTCGATGACGTTGGAGATGCCGCGGATCTTGCCGTCGTCGGCGAGCTCGGCGATCTTCACCGCCAGCGCGTCGCGGTTGACCTGGTAGGGCAGCTCGGTGGCGACCAGCTGGGTGCGCCCACCCCCCGACTTGGAGAAGGCCTCCTCGACCTCCACCACCGCGCGCATCCGGACGCTGCCGCGGCCGGTGCGGTAGGCCTCCTCGATCCCTTCGCGGCCGACGATGAGCGCGCCGGTCGGGAAGTCGGGCCCGGACACCCGGGCCAGGCACGCCTCGAGGGTCTCCTCGGGCGGAGCGTCCGGGTTGGCCAGCGCCCACTGCACCGCCTCGGACACCTCCCGCAGGTTGTGCGGCGGGATGTTGGTGGCCATGCCGACGGCGATCCCGGCCGAGCCGTTGACCAGCAGGTTCGGGATCCGGCTGGGCAGGATGGTCGGCTCCTGCGAGCGACCGTCGTAGTTCGGCGCGAAGTCGACCGTGTCCTGGTCGATGTCGCGCAGCATCTCCATGGCCAGGTTCATCAGCCGGCACTCGGTGTACCGCTGGGCGGCCGGCGGGTCGTTGCCGGGCGAGCCGAAGTTGCCGTTTCCGTCGACCAGCGGGTACCGCAGCGACCACGGCTGGGCCAGGCGCACGAGGGTGTCGTAGATCGCCGAGTCGCCGTGCGGGTGGTAGTTGCCCATGACGTCGCCGACGACGCGAGCGCACTTGAAGTAGCCGCGGTCGGGCCGGTAGCCGCCGTCGTACATCGCGTAGAGCACCCGGCGGTGCACCGGCTTGAGCCCGTCCCGGACGTCGGGCAGCGCGCGGCCGACGATGACCGACATCGCGTAGTCGAGGTACGAGCGCTGCATCTCGACCTCGATGCCGACCGGCTCGACGCGATCACCGGGCGGCGGGGGCAGCACCTCAGTCACTCAGGATCCCTCTCGTTCCACGTGGAACACGCGCAGTCACTGCTCTGTGACAAAGCGCGACAACGTCTCGCTCGTCAGATGTCCAGGAACCGGACGTCCTTCGCGTTCCGGGTGATGAAGGACCGCCGGGACTCCACGTCCTCCCCCATGAGCACGCTGAACAGCTCGTCGGCCGCGGCGGCGTCGTCGACCGTGACCTGGAGCAGCACGCGGTGCTCGGGGTCCATGGTCGTGTCGCGCAACTCGGCGGCGTTCATCTCGCCCAGCCCTTTGAAGCGCTGGACGGCGTCCTTGGGCAGCTTCTTGCCCGCGGCCAGGCCCTGCTCGATGAGGGCGTCCCGCTCGCGGTCGGAGTAGACGTACTGGTGCTCGTCCCGGCTCCACTTGATCTTGTAGAGCGGCGGCTGGGCCAGGTACACGTGCCCCGCCTCGACGAGCGGGCGCATGAAGCGGAACAGCAGCGTGAGCAGCAGCGTGCGGATGTGCTGACCGTCGACGTCGGCGTCGGCCATGAGCACGATCTTGTGGTACCGCAGCTTCTCGACGTCGAACTCGTCGTGGATGCCGGTGCCGAGCGCGGTGATGAGCGCCTGCACCTCGGCGTTCTTGAGCACCCGGTCGATGCGGGCCTTCTCG
>DATLGD010000117.1:0-38763 GCA_035540755.1 Mycobacteriales bacterium
CTGCGTCGCGGGGTTGGTGCGCCAGTCGCTGCCGGCCGAGGCCATCTTCGACGCCGGCAGCGACTGCGGGATGCCGTAGGCGCCGCTCGAGGGATTGGTGGCGGTGTGCCGCCAGCCGCTCTCCTTGGTCCACAGCCGGTCGAGGCAGCCGAACTGGTCGGCCTGCCCCCGCTCGGCGAGCATCGCGCGGGCGATCGACTTCGGGTCGCCGGTGCGGGCCGAGCGGCTGGCGCGCTCGGCCGCGGCACGGGCCTCCGCGGCGCGGGCCTCCTCGGCCCGCGCACGCTCGGCGGCGCGTGCCTCGGCAGCGGCCCGCTCGGCCGCCTCGCGCTCGGCGGCCAGCCGGGCCGCCTCGGCCTCGGCGGCGGCCCGCTCGGCCGCTTCCCGCTCGGCACGGAAGGCCGCGGCGCCGGCGTCGGCGCGGGCGGCTGCCACCGCCTCGTGCGCCCGGTCGGCGTCGTTCAGGCGCAGCGGGTCAGCCGCCGCGGCCGGGTCGGCGGCCGCCCACGTCATCGGCGTGGCCGCGACCAGCGGCAGGGCGACCACGGTGGCCAGCGAGGCGCCGGCGAGGGCGTGCAGGACGGGACGGACACGGTGCAAGGGGGGCTCCTCCGGGGCGACGCTGCGCGGCAGGCCGGTGGGACGCGGTGCGCGGTCGCGGGGCGGCGGACCGTAGCCTCGCGCCGCCTGTCGAGAGCGGGCCGGCAGCACAGCCGGACGCCCGCTGGTTCAGGGACCCGCTCGACGCTAGGCGTGGCTGCTGGCAGGAGCAAGCGGGTGTGGGGGCGCTCACCTGTGCCGCTCGCCACCCTGGGGTCACGTCTAGCGTGCTGGCGCGTGAGCGACTACCGCACCCCGGTCGACGAGCTGCCGCCCGACGGCATCGGGCTCGAGGAGGTGCTCGCCCTCGAGCGGATCGACCGCGACCTGTACCGGGCGTCCGCGGTGTTCGAGGAGGCCTTCCCTCTCTACGGCGGCCAGGTCGCGGCGCAGGCGCTGCTCGCAGCCGGGGCCACCGTGCCGACCGACCGCGTGCCGCACTCGCTGCACGGCTACTTCCTGCGGCCGGGGGACAGCCGCGCGCCGGTGGTCTTCTCGGTCGAGCGCGACCGGGACGGCGGCAGCTTCTCCGCCCGCCGTGTCGTTGCCCTGCAGGACGGCGAGGTCATCCTCAACCTCGCCGCCTCGTTCGCCCGCGAGGACTGCACCGCCGCCGAGGTCGCCGTCCTGCGGATGCCCGCGGTCGCACCGCCCGAGGCGCCGTCGCAGCCGCCGCCGCGACTGCTCGGGCACGAGCTCGTCGTGCCGAAGCAGCCCGGCGGGCTGGTGACCTTCCCGACCCGCGCGTGGCTCCGCTGCACGGCGGTGCTGCCCGGCGGCCCGCTCGTCGATGCGGCCGCCCTGACCTACCTGTCGGACCTGTTCACCGGCGCCGGCGGCCTGCCGGCGTCCCGCGGGACGTGGCAGACGACGCTCGACCACTCTCTGTGGTTCCACCGACCGTCACGGACAGGCCAGTGGGTGCTCATGGACCTCGTGCCGCGGGCAGTCAGCCGCGGGCGCGGCATGTACGACGGCACGCTGTGGCACCCCGACGGGACGCTCGTGGCCTCGCTCGCGCAGGAGACGCTCTTCCGCCCGCGGACGGGCGACCGGCTCAGACGAACAGGCTGAGCAGCAGCGCGAACAGGAACCCGATGGTGCCGAGCAGGGTGACCATGACCGTCCACGTCTTCAGCGTCGTCTTCTCGTCCATGCCGAAGAAGCGGCTGACCAGCCAGAAGCCGGAGTCGTTGACGTGCGAGAGCACGGTCGCGCCGCCGGCGATGGCGATGACGACCAGCGCGAGGTAGGCGCTCGACAGCCCCTCGGTGGCCTCGATGACCGGCGCCATGAGCCCGGCCGCGGTGGTCAGCGCGACCGTGGCCGACCCCTGCGCCACGCGCAGCAGCACGGCGACGACGAACGCCGCGATGATGACGGGGAGCCCGATGTCCTCGAGCACGTCGGCGAGCGCGTCGCCGATGCCGCTGGCGCGCAGGACGCCGCCGAACATGCCTCCCGCGCCGGTGATGAGGATGACCGCGCAGACCGGGCCGAGCGCGCTGTTGACCACCGACTCGACCTCGGCCATGCCCTCGCCGCGGTGCTTGCCGAGCACGTACATGGCCACCAGGAGCGTGATCAGCAGCGCGATCGGTGTGGCTCCGACCAGCTGCGCGACGTCGAGCAGGGTGCCCTCCTCGATCGTGCCGGCGGTCGCGAGCGTGCTCATGCCGGTGTTGAGGAAGATGAGGATCAGCGGCAGCACCAGCAGCCCGACGACGGTCCAGAACGACGGCGGGGAGGCCTCGGGTGCCACCTCACGCCCGGTTCCGCCCGAGGGTCCGGCGATGGCCGGCGCGGTGCCGCTGACCGTCTGCTCCGGCGCGGCAGGTCGCGGGGTGCCGCCCGTCGAGGACCCGCCGGATCCGCCCGAGCCGGATCCGCCCGAGCCGGATCCGCCGGACAGGATGTCCGGGACCGCGACGTCGATCCGCCCTCCGGTCCACAGGCCGAACAGGTAGCTGCCGAGGTACCAGGTCGGCACGCCGATGAGCGTCCCGAAGACGAGGACCAGGCCGATGTCGGCGCCGATCAGCTCGGCGGCCGCGACCGGGCCGGGGTGCGGCGGGACGAAGGCGTGCATCACGGCGAAGGCGCCGGCGACCGGCAGGCCGTAGAGGAGCAGCGAGCCGCCGAGTCGCCGGGCGACGGTGAAGACGATCGGCAGGAAGACCACCAGGCCGGCGTCGAAGAAGATCGGGAAGGCGAACAGCAGCGCCGCGACACCGAGCGCCAGCGGTGCGCGCTGCTCACCGAAGCGGCCGACCAGCCGGTCGGCGAGCACCTGTGCCCCGCCGCTGAACTCGAGCAGGCGGCCGAGCATGGCGCCGAGCCCGACGAGCAGTGCCACGCTGGCGAGCGTGCGCCCGAACCCCTCGGTGAGGGTCGTGACGACGTCGCCGAGCGGCACCCGTGCCACCAGCGCCACGAGCAGGCTGACGAGGATCAGCGACACGAAGGCGTGCAGCTTGACCTTCATGATGAGGAACAGCAGGAACAGCACGGCCGCCAGGGCGATGGCCAGCAGCGGGCCGGCGGACAGGGCCGGTTCGACGTCGTTCACGGGATCTCCTCGGTGGCGCCGGCGAGGTCGGGCGCCAGCGCGTCGAGCTCGCACAGGATGTCGGCGAGGGCCAGGGTCGACGTCTCCACGAGCGGGCGGGTGCGGCGGTAGGTCTCGCTGTCCGCGGGATCGGGCTCCACGGGGTCGTGCACCTCGACCAGCCGGGCGGCGTCGTCGAGGTCGTCGAGGCGACCGAGGGCGTGCAGCCCGAGCAGGCCGGCGCCGAGTCCGGTGCCCTCGGGCGAGTCGGCGAGGCGCACCGGCAGCTCGAGGGCGGAGGCGAGCACCGAGGCCCACAGCGGCGAGGCGACCGCACCCCCGGTGGCGCGCACCTCGTGCACGTCGAGGTCGGCGGCCGGGAAGGCGGCGCGGACCAGGGCCAGCTGCTGGCAGACGCCCTCGACCGCGGCGCGCACCAGGTGCGGCCGGCGGTGCTCGCGGCGCAGGCCGAGGTAGGCGCCGCGCATCCCCTCGCGCCACCACGGGGCGCGCTCGCCCAGCAGGTAGGGCAGGCACAGCAGCCCCTCGCTGCCCGCGGCGACCTGTGCGGCCTCCTCCAGCAGGCAGGCGTCGAGCTCGTCGGCGTCCTCGCCCGTGGGCGGGTCGATGCCCGGGACGCCGGCGAGGGCGAGGGCGGCCCAGCGGACGACGGACCCGCCGTTGTTCACCGCTCCGCCGAGGACCCACCGGTGCTCGGTCAGGGCGTAGCAGAACAGCCGTCCGGTGGGGTCGACGGTCGGACGGTCGACGACGGCCCGCATCGCTGCGCTCGTACCGATGGACACGGCGGCGACGCCGCGCTGCACCGCGCCGATGCCGAGGTTGGCCAGCACGCCGTCGGAGGCGCCCAGCACCACGGGCAGGTCGCGGCGCAGTCCGGTGGCACGGGCGACGTCGCTGGTCAGCCCGTCGAGCACGTGCGTGGTGGGGCGCACCTCGGGCAGCTGCTCGGCGCGCAGGCCGGCGAGCTCGACCGCCTCGTCGTCCCAGGCCCGCCGCTCGAGGTCGTACATGCCGGTGGCCGAGGCGCAGGAGAGGTCGACGACGTGCTGACCGACACCGTGCTGGGGCTCGCACAGCGCACCGACGAGCAGCTCCTTGACGCCGCCCCAGCGCGGGGTGCCTCGCAGCAGGTCGGGTTCGTGCTCGCCGAGCCAGGCCAGCTTGCACAGCGGCGACATCGGGTGGACCGGCGTTCCGGTGCGCGCGTGCAGGCC
Organism: Mycobacteriales bacterium; assembly: GCA_035540755.1. GTDB lineage: Bacteria > Actinomycetota > Actinomycetes > Mycobacteriales > SCTD01 > DATLGD01. The sequence goes on from DATLGD010000117.1 coordinate 4,387, forward strand.
CGACGCCCGTCCGCGGGTGCGCAGCGCACGGGCCTGCTCGGCGGCGCGCCCGTCGGCCCAGGTCAGCACCGGGCCGAGCGGCCTGCCGCCGCCGTCGAGCGGCACCACGCCGTGCATGGCCGCGGACAGGGTCAGCGCGACGACGTCGTCACCGCGCTCGCGGGCGCACGCGGCGATCTCGGTGAGCGCCTGCACGGCCGCGTCGCACACCGCCGCGGCGTCCAGCTCCGCCCGGCCGGGGCCAGGCACGAGCAAGGGGTAGCCGACGCTGACGACGTCGCGCACGCGGCCGTCGTCCCCGGCGGTGACCGCCTTCGTCGCGGTGGTGCCGGAGTCCAGGCCGACGACGACCTCCACCGGGACCTCCCGCCCAGAGAACGATCTTCCTGCCCGGGCGCCTACCCGGATGCGGCGGTGGTCAAGCGGTCAGCGGTAGGCCGACGTCCCGCGCAGCCGCGCACCGACCGCGACGTGCAGCGGCGCCAGGACGACGCCGTCGCGCGCCAGTCGCTCGCGCAGCAGGCGGCGGTGCCGAACTACCCCGACGAGGCCGATCGCCCAGAACAGGTACTGCACGGCGAAGGCGGCGCGGAAGGCGTCGAGCGAGTAGTCCGCGGAGCCGCCCGGCGTGCGCAGGTCGAGCACCGCACCGATGGCGAGGACGGTGAGGAGCGACGCGACGAAGCCACCCACGTTGACGACGCCGGTGGCGCTGCCGAGCCGCTCGGCCGGGTTCTCGGTGCGCGCGTAGTCGAACCCGATCATCGAGCCGGGCCCGTTGGTGCCGAGGACGACGACGAGCACCACGAGCAGCGGCAGGGGAGCGGTGCCCGGCCACAGCAGCACGACCGTCCAGGCCGCGACGGTCGCGCCCAGGATCGAGAAGACGAGCACCGAGCGGCGCAGCGGCCACCGCCCGCACAGCTGGCCGAGGACGGGTCCGAACAGCATCCCGACGACGACGAGCACGGTGATGAGCAGCGCCGCCGTCGACGGAGCCAGGCCCTGCCCGACGACGAGGAACGGGAAGCCCCACAGCAGGGCGAAGACGGTGCCGGAGAACTGCGTGACCAGATGGGTGTACATGCCGATGCGCGTGCCGGGCTCGCGCCAGGCGAGCGCGAGGTTGCGCCGCACCTGGGCCACGCCCACCGGCGGAGCGACCGGCGTGCCGGGCGGTGCGTCCCGCAGCGCGACGGCGACCAGCAGGCAGACGAGCAGTCCCACCGCCGCCGCGCCCGAGAAGGTGGTGCGCCACGACGTCGCCTGCAGGAGCGCGACCATCGGAACGGCCGCGACGATCTGGCCGACCTGCCCGAGGATGCCGGTGAGCTGAGTGACGACGGGCACGGTGCGGCCGGGGAACCACAGCGGCACCAGGCGCAGGACGCTGATGAAGGTCATGGCGTCGCCGGCTCCGACGAGCACCCGCGCGACCACCGCCGTCGGCACGTCCGGAGCCAGCGCCAGCACCAGCTGCCCGACAGCCATGGTGGCGGCGCCGAGGGCGACCATCCGGCGCGACCCGAACCGGTCGAGCGCGATGCCGACCGGCACCTGCAGGCCGGCGTAGACGGCCAGCTGCAGGACGAGGAACAGCGACAGGGCGGAGGCGCCCGCACCGAAGTGGGCCTGCGCCTCGACACCGGTGACGCCGAGCGAGCCGCGGTGGAAGACCGCGACGGAGTAGGCGACCAGACCGACCGTCCACACCGTCCAGGCGCGGGCGCTCGGCCGGTCACGGGTCACCCTGAGGACGACGTCCTGGGGCCGGCCGTTCTTCCCTCCGTCCACATCGGCCGCCCGTCTCCACAGCCTGCGGCGGCCTCCCCCGGCGAGGGGGCGCGGTCGGCACCGTGCCCGTCATGCCTGCCTCTCCGGGAGCCCGCCGCTCCGACCCCGCCCTGTCCGACGACCGCCCGATCGTCCGCCTGAGCCGACCCGCTGAGCTGGTCGCGCTCGTCCCGCAGCTCTGCGGCTTCGTGCCGCACGAGAGCCTGACCGTCGTGTGCCTGCGCGGCCGCCGCTCCCGCGTAGGGCTGACGATGCGCGTCGACCTGCCGGACGACCGGCACGGCGCGGCTCTGGCGGGGCAGCTGGTCGAGCGGATCCTGCTCGACGGCGCCACGCGCGTGCTGCTCGTGGTGCACACCGAGCAGCCCGACGCCGCCGCCGGGGAGCTCCCCGGCCGGGGTCTGGTCGACGGGCTCGCCGAGCGGCTGGACCGCGCCGGGCTCCGCGCCACCGACCGGCTGCTCGTGCGCTCGGGCCGCTGGTGGTCCTACGACTGCGATGACGAGCGCTGCTGCCCCGCCGCCGGCACGCCACTCCACCCGGAGCCCACACCGGCGCTCCAGCTGGTGGCGGCGCAGCAGGCCCTCGACGGCCGGGCGGTGCTCCCGTCGAGGGAAGAGCTCGTGGCCTCCCTCGCCGCGCCTGCCCCCGGCCCGCTGCGCGACGCGCTGGCGGCGGCGGAGTCCGACCGCCGCCGGCAGGTCGCCGAGCGGGGCCGCGCGGTTGCCGGGCGCGCGTCGCTGCTGCTGTGGCGCGAGGTCCTGGCGGACGACGCGGCGCTCAGCGGGGCTCTCGACCCGGCCGTCGCGGCGGGGCTCGTCGTCTCGCTGGCCGACGTCCTCGTCCGCGACGCCGTGCTCACCTGGGCGGTGGACCAGGAGGAGCGGCTGCTGGCCCTGCTCGTGCACCTGGCCGGACGGTGCGCCGCGCCGCACGACGTGCCGGTGTGCACCCTGGTCGCCTGGGTCGCGCACGTGCGCGGCAGCGGGGCGCTGGCGAACGTGGCGCTCGACCGTGCGCTCGCCGCCGATCCCGATGCAGGCCTGGCCGGGCTGGGGCGGCAGGCGCTCGACGCGCAGGTCCCGCCGTCGGACGTCCGCGCCCTGCTCGTCGACGCCCGTGCGCTGCTGTCCCGGCAGCACCCGTGGACGCGCGTCGGCTGACCGGCGGTGGCGCACCGGTCCTACGCTCGACCGGTGGACGCCCTGACCCTCGGCACCCTGGTCGCCGGCCTCGTCGCCCTCGTCGGCGGAGGCGAGCTGCTGGTGCGCGGCGGCAGCGGGCTGGCGAGGTCGTTCGGGCTGTCGCCGCTCGTCGTCGGTTTGACCGTGGTCGCCTTCGCGACGTCGGCACCGGAGTTCGCGGTCACCCTGGACGCCACCCTGTCGGGCAACCCCGGCATCGCGGTCGGGAACGTCGTCGGCAGCAACGTCGCGAACGTGCTGCTGGTGCTCGGGGTCTCTGCCCTCGTGCTGCCCGTGGCCGTCCGGTCCTCGCTGGTGCGGCTCGACGTCCCCGTCGTGATCGTGCTGTCGGTCCTGCTGCTGCTCCTGTCTCTCGACGGGCAGGTGTCCCGCGGCGACGGGGCGCTGCTCGTGGCGCTGCTCCTCGCCTACGTCGGCTGGTCGGTGCTCGCCGGGCGGCGGGAGACGGCGGCGCTGGCGTCCTCGCAGGAAGGGTCGAGCAACCAGTCGGAGCATCAGCGCCGGCCGGTGCGGGACGGCGCGCTGGTGCTGGTCGGCGTCGGGCTGCTGGTCCTGGGTGCGCGCTGGCTGGTCAGCGCGGCCACGACCATCGCGGCCGCGGCCGGCGTCAGCGACCTGGTCATCGGCCTGACGGTCGTCGCGATCGGCACGTCGCTGCCGGAGCTCGCCACGTCCGTCATCGCTGCGCTGCGCGGTGAGCGCGAGATGGCGATCGGCAACGTCCTCGGCAGCAACGTCTTCAACATCGGCGCGGTGCTGGGCCTGGCCGCCGTCGTCGCGCCCGGCGGCGTCCCGGTCGAGCCGAGCGCCGTCCGCTTCGACATGCCGGTGATGGTCGCGGTCGCCGTGGCGCTGCTGCCGGTGGTGTTCACCGGCCTGACGATCGCGCGCTGGGAAGGCGCGCTCTTCCTCGGCTACTACGTCGTCTACGTCGGCTACCTGCTGCTCGCCGCTGCCGAGCACGACGCGGTCGAGGGGTTCAGCACGGCCATGGCCTTCTTCGTCCTGCCGCTGACCGCGGTGACGCTGGTCGTGCTGGCGGTCTACGAGCTGGGCGTGCTGCGTGGTCGTCGCGCCGAGCGGGAGGCACGGAAGGAGCGGGCGTAGGTGGCACCTGACCGGGCTCGCGCGCTCGTGCTCGAGCGCACCCGGCTGCAGTCGCCGCCCGTGGTGCCGGAGGTGCGGCTGCACCTGGCCGACGACATGGACCAGGCCTGGGCGTCGCTGCAGCGCGAGCTCGACGACGGTGAGCTCCCGCCCCCGTTCTGGGCGTTCGCCTGGCTCGGCGGTCAGGCCCTGGCGCGGCACGTGCTCGACACGCCGGCCCTGGTGCGCGGGCGGCGGGTGCTCGACCTCGCCACCGGCTCAGGGCTGTGCGCGCTGGCCGCGGCGCGCGCGGGCGCGGCATCGGTGCTCGCCGTCGACGTCGACCCCGTGGCGGTGGAGGCCGTCCGGCTCAACGCCGGGGCGAACGGGCTGGCCGTCGACGTGGACGGCCGCGACGTGCTCGACGAGCCGCCGCCCGGCGTCGACGTCGTGCTGGCCGGTGACGTCTTCTACGACGCCGCGATGGCCGCCCGCGTCCAGCCGTGGCTGCTGGCCGCAGCCCGCGCCGGCGCCCAGGTGCTGGTGGGCGACCCGGGCCGGCACTACCTGCCGCGCGCGCTGCTCGAGCAGGTCGACGAGCTCGACGTGCCGACCACCCGGGCGCTCGAGGGGGTGCTGGCCAAGACCGTGCGGGTGTACGCCGTCCGGCGGACCTGAGACCCCCGGTGTTTCGCCGACCGGGTCCGGCGGGGTAGGACGGGCATCATCGCTCCGTCGAGCAGGGAGACCTCCGTGCAGCAGCTGACCGGTCTGGACGCCGCGTTCCTCGCCATGGAGACCCGGTCGGTCTTCGGGCACGTGGGCAGCGTCATCGTGCTGGACCCCTCCACGTCCCCGGAGCCGCTGACCCTGCCGCGGCTGACCTCGCTCATCGAGCGGCGGCTGCACCTCATCCCGCCGTTCCGGCGGCGGCTCGCCGAGGTGCCGCTGGGCCTCGACCAGCCCTACTGGATCGAGGACCCGGACTTCGACATCGAGTACCACGTCCGGGAGATCGCGCTGCCCGAGCCCGGCGACGACAAGCAGCTGGCCTACCAGGCGGCCCGCCTGCACGCCCGCGCGCTCGACCGCTCCCGGCCGCTCTGGGAGCTGTACCTGGTCCACGGCCTCGCCGGCGGCAAGAAGGCCGTCTACACCAAGGTCCACCACGCGGCCATCGACGGCGTGAGCGGCAACGACATCCTCGCCGCCGTTCTCGACCTGTCGCCCGAGGGGCGCGCGGAGGAGGAGCCGCCTCCGTGGGAGTGCGACGAGCAGCCGAACCCGGTCATGCTGCTCGCCAAGAGCGCCGTCACGCTGGCCCGGCAGCCGATCCGTGCGGCCCGGCTGGGTTACGGCCTGGCCCGGTCGCTGCCCGGCCTGGCCACCAGCCCGGCCCGGCCGCGGCTGCCCGTCATCGACAAGGTGCTGCGACGCGACGCGGACCTGGTGCTCAACACGCCGGGGCTGCGGGCGCCGCGCACGCCGTTCAACCGGCCGATCAGCCCGCACCGCCGCTGGTCGTTCACCACCGTTGCCCTGAGCGAGGTGAAGGCGCTCAAGAACGCGGCCGGCTGCACCGTGAACGACGTCGTCATGGCCTTGTCCTCGGGGGCGCTGCGCCGCTGGCTCCTCGACCACGACGCGCTCCCGTCATCGCCGCTGATCGCCGCGGTGCCGGTCTCGATCCGCACCGACGACCAGAAGGGCACAGGCGGCAACCGGGTGTCGACGATGATGGCGGCGCTGCCGACGCACCTGGACGACCCGGTGGAGCGGCTGCGCGCCTGCCACACCGCCATGAAGGCGGCCAAGGACCAGCACGGCGCGCTCCCGGCCGACCTGCTCGGCGACGTCACCCAGTTCGCCATGCCGGCGATCGCCGGTCAGGCGGCGCGCGCCGCCGCCCGGCTGCGGGTGGTCGAGCGGATCAACCCGTTCAACCTCATCGTCTCGAACGTGCCCGGCCCGCCGATCGACCTGTACTACGCCGGCTGCAAGATCGACGCCTACTACCCGCTGTCGGCGATCGCCGACGGGCAGGGGCTGAACATCACCGTGTGCAGCCTGGCCGGGGGCCTGCACTTCGGCCTCATCGCCGACCGCGAGCTGGTGCCGGACGTCGACCGGATGGCCCAGTACGTCGCCGACGAGCTGGCGGCGCTCACGGCGGCCTTCCTGCCGGACGAGGTCGTGCTCCCCGACGTCGAGCAGGCGCGCTCGAAGGGCTGACGCCCGGCGTGGAAGGCTCCACCTCAGTCGACACGGAGGAGGGGCGGGCGTGGATGCAGACGTCGTGGTCGTCGGAGCGGGACTGGCCGGGCTGGTCGCCACGGTGGAGCTGACCGACGCCGGGCGCAAGGTGGTGCTGCTCGACCAGGAGCCCGAGGGGAGCCTTGGCGGGCAGGCCTTCTGGTCGTTCGGCGGGCTGTTCCTCGTCGACTCGCCGGAGCAGCGCCGGATGGGCATCCGTGACTCGCCCGAGCTGGCCCTGCAGGACTGGATGGGCACCGCGGCGTTCGACCGTCCCGAGGACCACTGGCCGCGGCAGTGGGCGCAGGCCTACGTCGACTTCGCCTGCGGCGAGAAGCGGGCCTGGCTGCACGCCCAGGGCGTGCGGTGGTTCCCAGTGGTGGGCTGGGCCGAGCGGGGCGGCTACGGAGCGATCGGGCACGGCAACTCCGTCCCCCGCTTCCACATCACCTGGGGCACCGGACCGGGCCTGCTCGCACCCTTCCTCGGCCGGCTGCGCACCGCGCAGGCGCGCGGGCTGGTCGAGGTGCGCTTCCGGCACCGGGTCGACGAGCTGGTGGTCACCGACGGTGTGGCCACCGGCGTGCGCGGCGCGGTGCTGGCGCCGTCGTCGGTCGAGCGCGGACAGCCGAGCGGCCGCGACGTCACCGGTGAGTTCGAGGTGTCGGCGCAGGCGGTCGTCGTCACCTCCGGCGGCATCGGCGGCAACCACGAGATGGTGCGCAGGAACTGGCCGGAGCGGCTCGGCACGGCGCCGAAGCACATGCTCTCCGGCGTCCCGGCCCACGTCGACGGGCGGATGCTCGCGATCACCGAGCAGGCCGGCGCGAGCCTCATCAACCGCGACCGGATGTGGCACTACACCGAGGGCGTCAAGAACTGGGACCCGATCTGGGACCGGCACGGCATCCGGATCCTGCCCGGACCGTCGTCGCTGTGGCTCGACGCGACCGGCCGGCGGCTGCCGGTGCCGCTGTTCCCCGGCTTCGACACGCTCGGCACGCTGCAGCACATCGGGCGGACCGGCTACGAGCACACCTGGTTCGTGCTCACCCAGAAGATCATCGGCAAGGAGTTCGCGCTGTCGGGCTCCGAGCAGAACCCCGACCTGACCGGCAAGAGCAAGCGCGGCGTGCTCGACCGCGCGCGCCAGGACGTTCCCGCGCCGGTCAAGGCCTTCATGGACTCCGGCGAGGACTTCGTCGTGGCGCCGACGCTGCGCGAGCTCGTCGACGGGATGAACCGGGTGACCGGCGGGACGCCGGCACTGGCCTACGCGGACGTCGAGGCCGAGATCGTCGCGCGCGACCGGGAGATGGACAACGCCTTCACCAAGGACCTGCAGATCGCGGCCCTGCGGCAGGCCCGTGCCTACCGGGGGGACCGGCTGATCCGCGTCGCGAAGCCGCACAAGCTGCTCGACCCCGCCGCCGGACCGCTGATCGCCGTGCGGCTGCACGTGCTGACCCGCAAGACCCTCGGCGGTCTGGAGACCGACCTGCAGGGCCGCGTCCTGCGGGTCGGGGGACAGCCCTTCCCCGGTCTGTACGCCGCGGGCGAGGTCGCCGGCTTCGGAGGTGGTGGCGTGCACGGCTACCGGTCGCTCGAGGGCACCTTCCTCGGCGGGTGCCTGTTCTCCGGCCGGGCCGCGGGACGCGCCGCCGCGGCAGCCGTCGCGTGAGCGGCACTCCGGAGCGCCTCGTCACGGTCGAGCAGGACGGCGACGTCCTGCTGATCGGCGTCGACCGTGCCAAGAAGCGCAACGCCTGGAACCTGCAGGTCATCCGCGAGGTAGCGCGGGCCTACGAGCAGCTCGCCGACGGCCATGCACGCGTCGGTGTCGTGTTCGGTCACGGCGAGCACTTCTCGGCCGGGCTCGACCTCGCCGAGGTGCTGCCCGCGGTGCAGGAGCAGGGGCCCGACGTGCTCGGCGGCGCCGGCCGCTTCGACCCGTTCGGGCTGTGGAACGACGCCGTGCCCAAGCCCGTGGTCCTGGCCGTGCAGGGCATCGCGTTCACCCTGTCGATCGAGCTGGCGCTCGCCAGCGACGTCGTCGTCGCTGCCGACGACGTGCGGTTCCGGCAGCTGGAGATCGGCCGGGGCATCATGCCGTTCGGCGGCGCCACGATCCGCGCCCCGCAGCAGCTGGGCTGGGGCAACGCGATGCGCTGGTTGCTCACCGCCGAGGAGTTCGGCGCGAAGGAGGCGCACCGGATCGGGCTCGTGCAGGAGGTCGTCCCCGCCGGGTCGCACGTCGAGCGTGCCGTGGCCATCGCCCGCACCATCGCCGAGCAGGCCCCGCTGGGGGTGCGCGGGACGCTGCAGAGCGCGCGCACCGCGGTGCGTGCCGGTGACCGCGAGGCCGCCGCCGAGGTGCGTCGGCTGCTTCCCGGCCTCGTCGCGTCCTCGGACGCGGCTGAAGGCGTGCAGTCGTTCCTCGAGCGCCGGCAGGCGCGCTTCACCGGCAGCTGAGTCCGGCTGGTCAGACGGTCAGAGTCCGACGGTGGGTCAGGACGGGGGGTTCAGTGGGCCAGCACTAGCGTGGGCGGCGTGGAGGAGCCCCGGCGGCCGTACGACGCCCTGCGCCGTCGGGCGCTGTCGGCGCTGGCTCCCCTGGTGTGCCTGCTGCTGCTGCCCTTCCTGCTGCTCGAGATCGGCCCGGCCTACCAGGCGCGCTTCGGGAACGGACCGACCGGGACGTTCACCGCGCAGCAGCAGCAGTGCGACAGCGGGGGCAGCTGCACCTGGTCCGGGGAGTTCCGGTCGCTCGACGGCACGGTGCGGCGCGAGGGCGTCCGCCTCATCGGCGGGGCGGCCCTGGAGCGCGCCGGAGACTCCGTCGCCGCGGTCGACACCGGCAGCGAGGGGGTCGTCTACCCGGCCGACGGCGGGTCCAACTGGCTCATCATCACCGTCCTGCTCGCGGTCGTCACCGCCGTCCTCGCGCTGACGGCCGCCAGGCTGCTGCGGCGACGTCCCGCGGAACGCTGACACCGTCAGCCGAGCAGCGCGTCCATCGCCCGCAGCACCCGCTTCTCCGACACCGAGTAGGCCGTCCTCATCGGCGGGGCGAACAGGCTGACCCGGAGCTCCTGCAGCATCCACCGCACCTCCGTGACCTCTGGTGCCGCCCGCCGCGCCGGCGGCAGGCCGGTGACGAGCTCAGCGAGCTCCCGCTCGAGCTGCTGCACCTGACGCAGCGCGCGCCGGTCGCGCTCGACGTCGTCGGGCAGCCGCTCGAGGCGGCGCTGCGCCGCCTGCAGGTAGCGCTGCACGTCCGTCAGCCGTCGCGCGCCGGTGCGCGACACGAAGCCCGGCGCGACCAGCCCGTCGACCTGTGCGCGGATGTCGGTGACGGCGTCCTGCAGCAGGGGGTGGCTCAGCGGAGCGATCCGCCCGCGCACGTCGGCGGCAGCGGCCAGCACCGTGCCCACCGTCGCCACCAGCTGCTCCACCGAGCGCTCCAGCCGGGGCCGCACGGCGTCGTGCAGCCGCGTCCACGCCTCGGCGTCCCACGGCGGGCCGCCCGCCTCGGCGACCAGTGCGTCGACGGCCGCGGCCACGCAGTCCTCGAGCAGCGCAGGGACGCTCGGGTAGGGGCTCTGGGCCAGCGCCAGCTTGGTGCGGTTCGGCATCCTGCCGACGACGGCCTTGAGCGGGGACGGCGTCTGCAGCAGCAGGAGCCGGCGGGTGCCGAGCGCGTGCGCCGCCGACTGCGCCGACGGATCGGCGAGCACCCGGACCCCCACCGCGCTGCCCTCGTCCACGAGCGCCGGATGGCCGCGCACGGCACCGAGCTCGACCGTGCGGGGGAGCGTCCCGACCGTCCAGTCGCTGAGCCCGGTGCGCTCGATGCCGGTCGCGGCCGTCGACAGCGCCTTCTGCACCCGGGGCGCGAGCCGCCGTCGCAGCTCGTCGAGGTCCTTGCCCTCTGCCAGCACCCGGCCGCGGTCGTCGTGCACCCGCGCCGTCATCCGCAGGTGCGCCGGCACCCGGCTGAGGTCCCAGTCGGTGTGGTCGACGACGACACCGGTGGTGGAGCGGATCGCGCGCGACAGCGCGTCGAGCAGCGGCTCCTCGCGCGGCCGCACCACGGCGAGCAGTGCTGCGGCCCGGTCCGGCGCGGGTCCGAGCTGGCGGCGCACCTGCTTCGGCAGCCCGCGCAGCAGCTCGGTGACCAGCTCGTGCCGCAGGCCGGGCACCTGCCAGGACAGCTCCTCGGCATCGACCCGGTTGAGCAGCCCGACCGGCACGTCGACCGTGACACCGTCCTCGGGGCTGCCGGGCTCGAAGACGTAGTGCAGGTCGAGCTGCACCTCCCCCTGCACCCAGACGTCGGGGAAGTCGAGGGCGCTGATGCCGGCGGCGTCCTCGCGCACCAGGTCGCCGACGGTCAGCGTCAGCAGGTCCGGCGTCTCGTGCCGCGCCTTCTTCCACCAGGCGTCGAAGTGCCGCCCGCTGACCACGTCGGACGGCACCCGCGCGTCGTAGAAGGCGAACAGCGCCTCGTCGTCGACGACGAGGTCGCGGCGACGCAGCCGGTCCTCCAGGCCCTCGACCTGCTCGAGGAGGGTCCGGTTGGCGGCGAGGAACGAGTGGTGCGTGTCCCAGTCGCCCTCGACGACACCGTGCCGCAGGAACAGCTCGCGGGACAGCTCCGGGTCGATGCGCCCGTAGTCGACGGTGCGCCCGACGACGATCGGGACGCCGTACAGGGTCACCCGCTCCACGGCGACGACGCCGGCCCGCTTCTTGCTCCAGTGCGGCTCGCTGTACTGCCGCTTCACCAGGTGCTGCGCGAGCGGCTCGACCCACTGCGGGTCGATGCGCGCCACGGTGCGCCCGAACAGCCGCGACGTCTCGACCAGCTCGGCGGCCATGAGCCACCGCGGCGGCTTCTTCGCCAGCGGCGATCCGGGGAAGACGACGAACCGTGCGCCGCGCGCACCGAGGTAGTCCTTCTTCTCCTCGTCGCGGACGCCGAGATGCGACAGCAGCCCGGCGAGCAGCGACCGGTGCACCCGGACCGCATCGGGCTCGCCCTTGTCGTCGACGGCGAGGTCGAGGTCGCGCACGGCACTGCGCAGCTGGGCGTAGAGGTCCTGCCACTCGCGCACCCGCAGGTAGTTGAGGAACTCCCGTCTGCAGAGGCGGCGGAACGCGCTGCTGCTCAGCTCGTCCTGCTTGTCCTGCAGGTACCGCCACAGGTTCAGCCAGGCCATGAAGTCGGAGTGCTCGTCGCGGAAACGGGCGTGCTTCTCGTCGGCCGCCTGCCGCTTCTCGGTCGGGCGCTCCCGGGGGTCCTGGATGCTCAGTGCCGCGGCGAGCACGAGCACCTCGTGCACGCAGCCGTTGCGGTCGGCCTCGAGCACCATCCGGCCCAGGCGCGGGTCGACGGGGAGGCGCGCGAGCCGGCGGCCGATCGAGGTCAGCCGCGTGCCCGGGTCGGCGGCGTGAGGCTCGAGCGCACCGAGCTCGTGCAGCAGGTCGACGCCGTCCCTGACCTGCCGCCGGTCCGGCGGGTCGACGAACGGAAACGCCTCGATGTCGCCGAGGCCGAGCGCGGCCATCTGCAGCAGCACGCTGGCCAGGTTGGTGCGCAGGATCTCCGGGTCCGTGAACTCCGGGCGGCCGAGGAAGTCGTCCTCGCTGTAGAGGCGGATGCAGATGCCGGCGGCGACGCGGCCGCACCGGCCCTTGCGCTGGTCGGCGCTGGCCTGGCTGATCGCCTCGATCGGCAGCCGCTGCACCTTGGTGCGCAGGCTGTACCGGCTGATCCGCGCGGTGCCCGGGTCGACGACGTAGCGGATGCCCGGGACGGTCAGCGACGTCTCGGCGACGTTCGTCGCCAGGACCACCCGGTTCCCGCGCGACGGCGTGAACACCCGGTGCTGCTCAGCCGCGGACAGGCGCCCGTACAGCGGCAGGACCTCGGTGCCGTCGCGCACGCACCCGGACAGCGCGTCGGCGGCGTCGCGGATCTCCCGCTCTCCGGACAGGAACACCAGCACGTCGCCGGGCCCCTCGGCCTGGAGCTCGGTGACGGCGTCGCAGATGGCCGTGACGGCGTCGCGCGGCTCCTCGTCGTCGCCGTCCTCCTGCTCGGCCGTCTCCCGGACGAGCGGCCGGTACCGCACCTCCACCGGGTACGTGCGGCCGGTGACCTCCACCACCGGTGCACCGCCGAAGTGCTGCGAGAACCGCTCGGTCTCGATGGTGGCCGAGGTGATGACGACCTTCAGGTCGGGACGGCGGGGGAGCAGCTGCGCGAGGTAGCCCAGCAGGAAGTCGATGTTGAGCGACCGCTCGTGCGCCTCGTCGACGACGACGGTGTCGTAGGCGAGCAGGTCGCGGTCACGCTGCAGCTCGGCGAGCAGGACGCCGTCGGTCATGAGCTTGACGAGCGTGCTGTCGCTGGAGCGGTCGGTGAACCGCACCTTGTAGCCGACTGCGCTGCCCAGCGGGACGTCGAGCTCCTCGGCGATCCGCTCGGCCACCGTGCGGGCCGCGATCCGGCGGGGCTGGGTGTGCCCGATGGCGCCGCGCACGCCCCGCCCGAGCTCCAGCAGCAGCTTGGGCAGCTGCGTGGTCTTGCCGCTGCCGGTCTCGCCCGCCACCACGACGACCTGCGCCGAGGACAGCGCCTCCAGCAGGTCCTCGCGTCGCTGGCTGACCGGCAGCTGCTCCGGGTAGGTCAGGCGCGGCACGGCGGCCCGGCGTCGGGCGATGCGCTGCTCGGCGAGCTCCACCTCGCCGGCGACCCGCGCGAGGTCGAGATCGCGTGCGCGCAGCCGCGACCGGAGCCGGCGCTCGTCGCGGAGCATGAGCTCGGGGAGCCGGCGGCGCAGGTCCTCGGGACTGACCGCTGCCTGCTCCATCGCGTCCACCAGCCTAGGTGCCAGGCTGCTCCGCGAGATGCTCGAGCAGCCGGTCGAAGAACGGCCCCTGCGAGGCGAAGGCCTTGCGGCGCGCGGTCGCGAGATCGAACCAGGCGGCGCGGTCGAGCTCGGGGAAGGACTGCCGCCTGCCCGTGCGCGGCGGCCACTCCATCTCGAACAGGTTGCAGGAGATCTCGGTGACGTCGAGGTCGCCCTCGACGGCCCACACCACCGCCACCTTGCCGTTGCTCTGCAGCGTCTCTCCGAGGGGCAGGGCGTCGCCGCCGTCGGGCGGTGCGGTGCCGATCTCCTCGGTGAACTCGCGCACGGCGGCAGCGAGCGGCTCCTCCTCCGGCCCGTACTCGCCCTTGGGGATCGTCCACACGCCGTCGTCCTTGCGGGCGAAGTACGGACCGCCCGGGTGACCGAGCAGGACCTCGAGGACGCCGTGGCGGACCCGGTAGACGAGCAGGCCCGCGCTGCGCTTCACCACGGCGACGCCACGCCGCCGCGGACGACAGCGGTCGGCTCGGCGCGTGCCCCGTCGACCGTGAAGAGCCCCACGGAGCGAGCGTGCCAGGCTGCGCCCCGTCGATCGCGGCCGGGGCCGCCCGCCACCAGGAGGATGCCGCAGTGAGCGCACGTCGGGAACCGCGACCACCGGAGCTCCAGCCGCCGTGGCACACGCCGGAGCGCGAGGCACTGCAGCGACGCGCCCGGCAGTTCGCTGCCGACGTCGTCCTCCCGCTGGCCGACGAGCTCGACCCGCAGAAGGGCGAGATGCCGCGCGAGCTGATCGACCGGCTCGCGGAGCAGGGCTGGTTCGGCATCACCGTGCCCGCCGAGCACGGCGGGCTCGGGCTCGGCGTCCTCGAGTACTGCCTCGTCAGCGAGGAGCTGGCGCGGGCGTGGATGAGCGTGGGGAGCATCCTCGCCCGGGGGCAGGGCCTCGGCACGCAGGTGCGCGACGACGCGCGCCGGCACGAGCTGCTGGGCCGGAGCGCCCGAGGGGAGTGGGTGGGCGCCATCGCCCTCTCCGAGCCGGACGCCGGATCCGACCTCGCCAACGTCTCGACCCGCGCCGTGCAGGACGGGGACGAGTGGGTGCTGACCGGTCGCAAGCGGTGGGCCGGCAACGCGCTCGCCGCGGACTTCATCGAGGTGCTCTGCCGCGTGCGCGACCCGCAGCCGGGGGAGCCCCGGTCGGCGGGGCTGGAGCCGTTCCTCGTCGTCAAGGAGCGCGGCGCCTTCCCCGAGGGCATGACCGGCACGACGATCGACAAGATCGGCTACCACGGCTTCCTCACCTGGGAGCTCGATCTCGACGGCGTGCGCGTACCCGAGGAGAACCGGCTCACCGGCCTGTACGCCGAGGACGGCGCCGCGGACGCCGAGGAGGACGGCGGGTTCGCCGCCATGCAGCGCGGCCTGAACGTCGCGCGCGTGCACACAGCCGCTCGGTCGGTCGGGCTGGCCCGTGCGGCGGTCGAGGACTGCACCGACTACCTGCAGGAGCGCGAGCAGTTCGGGCGCCCGATCGGGGACTTCCAGGCGCTGCGGTTCGCCCTCGCCGACATGGCTGCCGAGGTCGAGCAGGCCCGCGCCTTCACCTGCTACGTCGCCGGCCTCCTCGACGCCGGGCTGCCGGCCGAGCGCGAGTCGGCGATGGTGAAGCTGACCGCCTCGGAGATGGCTGCACGTGTCACCGGGCAGGCGATGCAGCTGCACGGCGGCAACGGCTACACCACCGAGCGGCGCGTCGAGCGCTACTGGCGAGACGCCCGGCTGACCACCGTCTTCGAGGGCACCAGCGAGATCCAGCGCCGCATCATCAGCGACCGGCTGCTGCCGCGGCCGTCCGGCAGCTAGTCCTTGTGCCGCGGCAGCTTCACGACCGTCACGAAGAACTCGTCGATCTGCCGCACGACCTCGAGGAAGCGCTCGAAGTCCACCGGCTTGGTGACGTAGGCGTTGGCGTGCAGCTGGTAGCTGCGCAGGATGTCCTCCTCCGCCTCCGAGGTGGTGAGCACCACGACCGGGATGCTGCGCAGCTCGTCGTCCGCCTTGATCTGGGCCAGCACCTCGCGCCCGTCCATCCTCGGCAGGTTCAGGTCGAGCAGCACCAGGTCGGGGGTGGGGGCCTCGGCGTACTCGCCCTCCTTGCGCAGGAAGGCCATCGCGTCGGCGCCGTTGTCGACCACGTGCAGCACGTTCTTCAGCTTGTGGTCGAGGAACGCCTCGCGGGTCATGAGCACGTCGCCGGGGTCGTCCTCGACGAGCAGCACGTCGATCACCTTGACGTCGCTGTGCACGCCGCCTCCCGTTCCGCACCCTGCGGTGCCTCGGAGTGCGGGGCGGAGCCGAGCGGCTCCGCCCCGTCGTTCTCGCCCACCGGCGCCCCGACCGGCAGCCGCCAGCGGAAGGTGGTGCCCGGTCCCGGAGTCGGGTCCAGCCAGATCGAGCCGCCGTGGTGCTCGACGATCTTCTTGCAGAGCGCCAGTCCGATGCCCGTGCCGGCGTACTCGCTCTTGGCGTGCAGCCGCTGGAAGATGACGAAGATGCGCTCGGCGTACTGCGGCTCGATCCCGATCCCGTTGTCGGTCACCGCGAACTCCCAGCAGTCGTCGACGTGCTGCACCTCGATCCGAACGCGTGGCGGCTCGTCGCCGGCGAACTTGACCGCGTTGCCGATCAGGTTCTGCAGCAGCTGCACCAGCAGCCGCCGTTCGCCGTGCACCACGGGCAGCGGCTCGGACGTCACGACCGCACCCGACTCCTCGACGGCGGTCGACAGGTTGCGCAGCGCCTCGGCGACGACGCCGTCCATGTCCACCTCGGCGGACCCGTCCGACATGCGGCCGACGCGGGAGAAGGCGAGCAGGTCGTTGATGAGCAGCTGCATCCGCTTGGCGCCGTCGACCGCGAACTCGATGTACTGGTCGGCGCGCTCGTCGAGCTGGCCCTTGTAGCGGCGTTCCAGCATCTGGCAGAAGCTCGAGACCTTCCGCAACGGCTCCTGCAGGTCGTGGGAGGCGACGTACGCGAACTGCTCGAGGTCGCGGTTCGAGCGTCGCAGCTCCTCGGCCTGCTGCTCCTGCTTCTCGCGGGTGCGCTCCAGCGCGGCGAGCTGCTCGACCAGCCCGCGGCGCATCGCCTCGACGTCGTCGGCCAGCTCGACGATGTCCGGCGGGCCGTCGACCTTCACCTCGTGGTCCAGCTGGCCCGAGCGCACCGTGCGCGTCTCGGAGGCCAGCGCCTGCACCGGCAGGATCACCCAGGTGCGCAGTGCGGCGTACAGCAGCAGCCCGGCGACGACGGCGGTCGCCACCGAGGCGAGCACCGCGACGAACAGGACCCTGGTCAGGAAGGCCACGTGGTCGGCCGCGGAGTCGCGGGCCCGCAGCACCTCGTCGACGAATTCGTCGTACAGCGTCCGGACCTCGGTGAAGTGGTCGTCGTTCGCCTGCAGCTGAGCCGGCGACAGGGACTGGGGCCCGCCGGCTTCGACCGCCGCGACCAGCGGGGTGAGCTCCTCGAGCCAGGTCACGTAGGCCACCCGCACCTCCTCGAGCGCCTCGAGGGCACGGTCCTCGCCGCGCAGCCGGTCGCGGAGGTCGTCGACCGTGACCGCTCCCGGCCGTGGCTGGACCAGCAGCTGGAACGTGGCGAGGTCGTCGGGCTCGCCGCGCCGCAGGTAGTCGGCCGCGGCGTCGTCGAGGTCGAGCGCACGCACGAAGCCCGCGTGCGAGTCCTGCACGCTGGTGAAGATGTCGCCGCTCAGCCGCCGCTGCTCCTCGCGTGTCTCGACGGCCACGCCGAGCGCGACCGCGACGGCGAGCAGCTGAAGCAGCCCGGTGACCAGCAGGGTGCTGCGGAGCCGGCCGGCCAGCGACGTCCTGCGGCGCGCGTCCATCACGGGCAGTGCTCCAGCACGAGGACGGCGACGTCGTCCGACAGCGGCTCGCCGTTGAGCTCCTCGGCCCGGCCGATGAGCCCGTCGATCAGCGCACCGGTCGACGTCGCGCCGCTCCCGGCGATGAGCCGCAGGAGTCCGTCGACGTCGAGGCGCGCGCCGCCGCCGTCTCCGGAGTGCCCCTCGACGAGCCCGTCGCTGAACAGCATCATCCGCCAGCCCTCGTCGAGGTGCACCTGGCAACGGGCCCACATGACACCGGGCAGCACGCCCAGCGCGGGGCCCACCAGGTCGTCGGGCAGCTGCCGGGCCGGGCTGCCGAGCAGCAGCGGCGCGGGGTGTCCGGCGAGCCACAGCAGGGCGGAGGTGCGGTCGGGCGAGATCGTGACCATCGCGACGGTGGCGAACACCTCGTCGAAGCGGCGCTCGCGCACCAGCACGTCCTCGAGCACCGGGAGAAGCGTGTCGCTGTCGACGCCGGCCAGCACGAGGGTGCGCCAGGCGATGCGCAGGGCGACGCCGAGCGCCGCCTCGTCGGGGCCGTGGCCGCAGACGTCGCCGACGACAGCGTGCACCGTGCCGTCCGGCCGCTCGACGACGTCGAAGAAGTCGCCGCCGAGCAGCGCGTCGCGGCCGGGCCGGTACCGGCTGACCACCGCCAGGTGCTCGTCCACGACCTCGGGCTGGGGGAGCAGGCCGCGCTCGAGGCGGGCGTTCTCGGCCGCCTGCAGCTCGGCGGCGTAGAGCCGCCGCAGCTCGGCGTCGGCCCGGCGTCGCTCCACGGCGTAGCGGATGGAGCGGCCCAGCAGCGGCCCGTCGACCTGGCCCTTCACGAGGTAGTCCTGCGCGCCCGCCGCCACCGCCTCGACGGCGCGCTGCTCGTCGGACAGCCCGGTCAGGACGATGACCGCGGCCCCCGGTGCCGCACGGATGACGGCGTGCAGGGCGTCGAGCCCGGTGGCGTCCGGCAGGCCCAGGTCGAGCAGCACGCAGTCGGGGTCCGGACCGGTGTGCGCGGCGGCCTCCGCCACCGAGCGCGCGCGCATGACGTGCACCGGCGCCCCCGCCTCCTGCAGCAGCTCGCGGACGAGGAAGGCGTCGCCGTCGTCGTCCTCGACCAGCAGCAGCCGGGACGTCGTCATGATGTCGGCGGGGAGGAGCGTCGAGACCTGCACGTAGCTCCTCGTCGGCGTCGCAGGGGTGGCGGAGGAAGGATCGTAGGCTGACGCGGTGCTCGAGGCGGTGACGGCGACCAGGTACGTCACCCCGCTGCGCGAGGGAGGCAGCCTCCCCGGGCTGGTCGAGTCGGACGACCTCGGCACCTACGTGGTCAAGTTCCGCGGCGCCGGCCAGGGCCGCAAGGTGCTCGTCGCGGAGGTCGTCTCGGGCGAGCTCGGCCGGCGGCTGGGCCTTCCGGTGCCGGGACTCGCGGTCATGGAGCTCGACCCCGTCGTCGCGCGGCACGAGCCGGACGAGGAGGTGCAGGACCTCCTGCGGGCAAGTGCCGGCAGCAACCTGGCGATGGACTTCCTGCCGGGAGCGATCGGGTTCGACCCGCTCGTGCACGAGGTGGAGCCGGCGCTGGCCAGCCGGGTGCTGTGGTTCGACGCCCTCGTGAGCAACGTCGACCGCAGCTGGCGCAACCCGAACCTGCTGCTGTGGCACGGCCGGCTGCAGCTCATCGACCACGGCGCGACGCTGTTCTTCCACCACGACTGGGCCCGGGCCGAGCGCCTGGTCGGCCGCGCCTACGACGTCAGCGACCACGTGCTGGCCGACCGGGCCACGGAGCGTCGCCGCGCTGCGGCCGACCTCGCCCCGCAGGTGACCGGGGACCTGCTCGACGACGTCCTCGCACAGGTCCCGGACGAGTGGCTCGAGGACGAGCCCGGCTTCGTCGACGTCGCCGCCCTGCGCGCCGCCTACCGCGACCACCTGCTGCGCCGGGTCGCCCTCGCCGAGAGCTGGCAGCCGTGAGCGGCGCGGTCGAGCGGCACGTCTTCGAGTACGCGCTGCTGCGCGCGGTGCCGAGCATCGAGCGCGGCGAGATCATCAACGTCGGGGTGCTCCTGTACTGCCAGAGCCGGGACTACCTCGCTGCGCGGGTGTCGGTCGACGCCGCCCGGCTGCGCGCGCTCGCCCCGGACTGCGAGGTCCGGTCGGTCGAGGACGCCGCGGTCGCCGTCGGCCGCGCCTGCGACGGCGAAGGCCCGGCTGGCAGCACGTCGATCGGTCAGCGGTTCCGGTGGCTCACCGCGCCCCGCAGCACCGTGGTGCAGCCCGGGCCGGTGCACGCCGGACTCACGGCCGACCCGGCTGCCGAGCTGGACCGGCTGCACGCGCTCCTCGTGCGGTGACGCCGGCCGTGCCGCCGCTGGTCGTGACGCTGGCCGTCGACGACGTCTCGCAGCTGCGCCTCGATGCCCTGCGGCGGCGGTGGTTCCCGCCGCACCGCAACGTGGTGCCGGCGCACGTGGCCTGTTCCACGCGCTGCCCGGCGAGCAGGAGGAGCGGGTCCTGCGCGACGTCGCCGCGGCCGCCCGTCGCGACCCGTTCGACCTGCGGGTGGCCGAAGTGCGCTCGCTGGGCCGAGGCGGCAGGCGCGGGTGGCGGTGGCCGCCCTGTCGGCCGGCGGCTGGCACCATGCGGACATGCCCGCCGTCGACCTCAACAGCGACCTCGGCGAGGGCTTCGGCGCGTGGTCCTTCGGTGACGACGATGCGCTGCTCGAGGTGGTCACGAGCGCGAACGTCGCGTGCGGGTTCCACGCCGGGGACCCGTCGACGATCCGGCGCACGGTCGAGGCCGCTGCCGCCCGCGGCGTGGGCGTCGGCGCGCAGGTGAGCTACCCCGACCTCGTCGGCTTCGGCCGGCGCGCGATGCAGGTCGCGCCCGACGACCTCACGGCCGACGTGCTGTACCAGCTGGGGGCGGTCGCGGGGTTCTGCCGGGTCGCCGGCACCCGCCTCGCGCACGTCAAGCCGCACGGCGCGCTCTACAACCGGGTCGCGGACGACGGCGTGCAGGCGGCTGCGCTCGTCGCGGCCGTCGCCGCCTTCGACTCCTCGCTGCCGGTGCTCGGCCTGGCTGCGTCGGCGGTCGAGGACGCCTGCGCCGCAGCCGGTGTGCCCTTCGTCGTCGAGACCTTCGCCGACCGCGGCGTCACGCCGGACGGCCGGCTCGTGCCCCGTGGCTGCCCCGGTGCGGTGCTGACCGATCCCGCGGTGGTCGTGCCGCGTGCCGTGCGGATGGTGGTCGACGGCGTCGTCGCGGCCGTCGACGGCACCGAGGTGGCCCTCGCCCCGCAGTCGCTGTGCGTGCATGGCGACACCCCCGGCGCGGCCGCGCTGGCACGGGCCGTGCGGGCAGGACTGCGCGACGCCGGGGTCGACGTGCGCGCGTTCGCCGTCCGGTGAGGCTGCGCCCGGCCGGCGAGCACGCCGTGCTCGTCGAGCTCGAGGACCTCGAGGCCGCACACGGCCTGGCGGCAGCGGTCCGCGACGCCCGGCTGCCGGGCGTGGTCGACGTGGTGCCCGGGTACGTGACGCTGCTCGTGGTCGTCGACGAGCCGGTGCACCTGTCGGCCGTCCGGAACGCGCTCCCCGGGCTGCGCCCGCCGGCAGGCGGTGCGCCCGCGGGAAAGACCGTCGAGGTGCCGGTGGTCTACGACGGCGAGGACCTCCCGGAGGTCTGCCGGCTCACCGGCCTGTCCCGCGAGCAGGTGGTGCGGCGGCACGCTGCTCCCGACTACGTCGTCGCCTTCCTCGGCTTCATCCCGGGCTTCCCCTACCTGGTCGGCCTCGACCAGGCGCTGCACGTCCCGCGCAGGCCGACGCCGCGGACGGCGGTGCCGGCGGGGTCGGTCGGCCTGGCCGGCAGCCAGACCGGCGTCTACCCGCGGACCACGCCCGGCGGCTGGCAGCTGCTGGGACACACCGACGTGGTGCTGTTCGACCCGCACCGGGAGCCGCCGGCCCTGCTGGCACCGGGGGACCGGCTGCGCTTCGTGGACGCCTCGTGATGGTCGTCCGGCGG
Source organism: Mycobacteriales bacterium (assembly GCA_035540755.1). Taxonomy (GTDB): domain Bacteria; phylum Actinomycetota; class Actinomycetes; order Mycobacteriales; family SCTD01; genus DATLGD01. The sequence goes on from DATLGD010000117.1 coordinate 25,551, forward strand.
CCGGGGCTGCTGACGACGGTGCAGGACCTCGGGCGGTCCGGACTGGCGCACCTGGGCGTGCCGCGGTCGGGGGCCGTGGACGTCCCGGCGCTGCTGCGCGCCAACCGGCTGGTCGGCAACCGGCCCGGAGCGGCCGCCCTGGAGGTGACCGCATCCGGGCCGGAGCTGGTCTTCGAGGTCGACGCGACGGTGGCCGTGCACGACGAGGCCCGGTTCGTCCCCGCCGGGACGGTGCTGGACGTCGGTCCGGTGCGCCGCGGACTGCGCGGCTACGTCGCCGTGCGCGGCGGCGTCGCCGTGCCGCCGGTGCTCGGGTCGCGCTCCACGTGCACCCTGTCCGGCCTCGGTCCGCCCCCGCTGCAGGAGGGGCAGCGGCTGCCGGTCGGCGACGCCGTGCGGGGCGAGCCCCGGCCGGTCGAGGTGCCCCAGCTGCCCGCACGTCCGGTGCTCCGCCTGCTCCCCGGGCCGCGCGACGAGGCGCTCGCGCCGCAGGGATGGCGGCAGCTGGTGACGACCGAGTGGGAGGTGTCGACGGCGAGCGACCGCACCGGCGTGCGGCTGCTCGGGCCGCCCGTCGAGCGGACACGGGCGCCGGAGCCCCTGTCGGAGGGGGTGGTGCCTGGCGCCGTGCAGGTCCCTCCCGACGGCCGCCCGGTGCTGTTCCTGTCCGGCTGCCCGACCACCGGTGGCTACCCGGTCGTCGCGGTGGTGGCCGACGGCGACCTGTGGCTGGTGGCGCAGGCCGCGCCCGGCACGCGGCTGCGGCTATCCACAGATCGGCCGGCGGCCGGGCCGGAAGGGCCGGCGGGCTCCTAGCGTCCGGGCGGACGAAGGAGGAACGATGTCGTTCTGCGTGGACCTGACCGGTCTGCACCGGCTCGCCGGGCAGCTCACGGCGCTCGGCGAGGAGCTCTCGGGCGCCGGTCGCGCCCTGGACGTCTCGTCGGAGGTGCCCGGCCTGTCCGGGCTGAACAACGCCATCGCGGACTTCTGCGACGCCTGGCGCTCCAGCCTGCAGCGCACCGGCGAGGCCGCTTCCGTCGCCGGCGACCAGCTGCGGACCACCGCCGAGGTCTACTGGCGCACCGAGACCGTGATCGCTCAGGCCTGCGCATGACCGCCTGGTGCGCGTCCCTCGGCCTCGATCCCGCGCCCGGCGATCCGGCGGGCCTGCGCGCCATCGGCCGCACCGCCGCCCGCACCGCCGAGCAGATGACGTCGAGCGGCGCCCGGCTGCGGGCCCTCGCGGAAGAAGACGGGCTGTGGCGCGGCGAGGCCGCGCAGGCCTACCGGGCGCGGCTCGGCACGCTGCCCGGGCAGCTCGACGACGCCGCCCGCGCCCTGCATGCGGCAGAGCGGGCCCTCGAGGCCTTCGCCGGGCGGCTCGAGGAGGCGGCCGGGCAGGCCCGCAGGCTGGCGCTCCTCGCCGACGAGCAGCGGGCGCTGCTGCCCGCCCCGGCCGCCCAGGCGCACCTGCACGCGATGCGGGAGCAGGCCCAGCGGCTCCACTCCCAGGTGCTCGCCGACAGCCGGACGGCGCAGCGGGCGCTGCACGCAGCGGCCGACGCCGCCCCCCGCGACCCCGGCTGGCTCCGGCAGGTGGTCGACGGCGTCGACGCCTGGCTGGGCGAGGTCGTGCGGGAGCACGCCGTGCTGGTCGAGGTCGCCGCGTTCGTGCTGTCCGTGGCCGCAGGCGCGACGATGGCGACCGGACTCGTGCCGCTGACGGCTGCCCTGGCCGGCATGAGCCTGGCAGCCAGCTGGGCGCTGCACCACTACGGCGAGGCCACCGACGCCGAGTTCGCCGTCGCCGTCGCCGGCACCCTCACCCTCGGCGTGGGTGGCGCAGCGCTGCGCGTCGCGGGCGCTGCTCCCGCCGCCGCTCCCGCCGCCGCAGCCGCCGTCGCCGCGCGGGTGGCGGCGGTGGCCGACCGCACCGGAAAGGGGATCGACGCCTGGTCGGCGTGGTCGACGGGGCGCAGCGTCGGCGAGGCGGCCCGCCGGGAGCTGGCCGAGCGCAGCCGCAGCCGGCAGGTCCTCGCGCCCGGTGCGCCACCGAGCCCGACGGCCGACCAGGTGCTGCCGGCGAGGTGAGCGGCTGGCAGGCCGCTCAGCCCTTGCCCGGTCAGCCCGGGTGGTGCCGCAGCACCGGGCCGGTGTAGACCTGCCGCGGGCGACCGATCTTCTTGGCCGGGTCCTCCATCATCTCGCGCCACTGGGCGATCCAGCCGGGCAGCCGGCCGAGGGCGAACAGGACGGTGAACATCCGCGTCGGGAAGCCCATCGCCCGGTAGATGACGCCGGTGTAGAAGTCGACGTTCGGGTACAGCTTGCGCTCGACGAAGTACTCGTCGGACAGCGCCGCCTCCTCGAGCTCCATCGCGAGGTCGAGCATCGGGTCGGGCCGGTCGAGCGACTCCAGCACCTCCTTGGCGACCTTCTTGACGATGGTCGCGCGGGGGTCGTGGTTCTTGTAGACGCGGTGCCCGAAGCCCATGAGCTTGACCCCGGGCTCCTTGTTCTTGACCCGCTGCACGAAGGCGGCGACGTCGCCGCCCTCGGACTGGATGCTCTCGAGCATCTCGAGCACCGACTGGTTGGCGCCGCCGTGCAGCGGGCCGAACAGCGCGGCCACGCCGGCCGACACCGACACGAACAGGTTGGCGTTGCTCGACCCGACCAGCCGCACCGTCGACGTCGAGCAGTTCTGCTCGTGGTCGGCGTGCAGCAGGAACAGCAGGTTGAGCGCCTTGCTCATGGTCGGGTTGACCTCGTACTCCTCGGCCGGCACGCCGAAGGTCATGCGCAGGAAGTTGTCGACGTAGCCGAGTGTGTTGTCCGGGTACAGGAAGGGCTGGCCGACCGACTTCTTGTAGGCGTACGCCGCGATCGTGGGCATCTTGGCCAGGAGCCGGATCGTCGACATCTCGACGTGCTCCTTGTCGAACGGGTCGAGGCTGTCCTGGTAGAAGGTCGACAGCGCCGAGACGGCCGAGGACAGCACCGCCATCGGGTGCGCGTCGGTGGGGAAGCCGCCGAAGAACTCGCGGAAGTCCTCGTGCAGCATCGTGTGCTTGCGGATCTTGAGCTTGAAACCGGCGAGCTCCTCGTCGGTGGGCAGCTCGCCGTAGATGAGCAGCCACGCCACCTCGAGGAAGCTGGCCTTCTCGGCGAGCTCCTCGATCGGGTAGCCGCGGTAGCGCAGGATGCCGGCGTCGCCGTCGATGTAGGTGATCGCCGACTCGCAGGCAGCGGTGTTCACGAAGCCCGGGTCGAGCGTGACCATGCCGGTGGTGGCCAGCAGCTTGGGCACCTCGATGCCGGCCGGGCCCTCGGTGCCGGTCTTCACCGGGAGCTCCAGCGAGCCGCCGGGATGCTCGAGCGTGACGTCGGACATGCGGAGCCTTCCGTCGAGGCGTTCTGTGGTCGGTGCCCATCCTTCCGCGAGGCGGCGGGGGGCGCTGCACCTGGGGAGGCGGGGCTACCGTGCCCCGCGTGGCGAGGCGGGACACCCGTGCGGTCCGGGCGGACGACCGCGAGATCCTCCGCCTCGCCCTGCCGGCGCTCGGGGCCCTCGTGGCCGAGCCGCTGTACCTGCTGACCGACAGCGCGATCGTCGGGACGCTCGGCACCGCGCCGCTGGCCGGGCTCGGGCTGGCCGCGACGGTGCTGACCACGGCGGTGAGCCTGTGCGTCTTCCTCGCCTACGGCACGACCGCGACGGTGGCCCGGCGGCTGGGCGCCGGTGACGTTCCCGGCGCGCTGCGCTTCGGCGTCGACGGCATGTGGCTGGCGGTCGGCGTCGGCCTGGTGCTGCTGCTGGCCGGCGGCGTCGCCGGCCCGGCGCTGCTCGACGCCCTCGGCGCCTCCACGGCCGTGCGTCCGCACGCGGTCACCTACCTGCAGGTGAGCCTGCTCGGCCTGCCGGCCATGCTCCTGGTGCTCGCCGCCACCGGCGTGCTGCGCGGGCTGCAGGACACCCGCACGCCGTTCGTCGTGGCGGCGGCGAGCGCGTTGCTCAACGCCGTGCTCAGCGCCGTCCTGGTGCTCGGCCTCGGACTGGGAGTGGCCGGCTCGGCGGCGGCCACGGTGGTCGCGCAGGTCGCTGCCGCCGCGGCCTACCTCGTCGTGCTCGCGCCGTCGCTGCGACGGCACGGCGTACCGCTGCGGCCGCAGCTGTACGCCGTCGGGCGCGCCGCACGGGCCGGCGGCCACCTGCTCCTCCGCACCGCGACGCTGCGTGCGGCGCTGGTCGGCGCCACCGCCGTCGCCGCGTCCCTGGGCGACGACGAGCTGGCCGCCCACCACGTGGTGTTCCTCGTCTGGTCGCTGCTCGCGCTGGTGCTCGACGCCATCGCGATCGCCGCTCAGGCGCTCACCGGCCGCTCCCTCGGTGCGGGGGACGCCGCGGTCACGCGCGCCACCACGCGGCGGATGGTGCAGTGGGGGATCGTCGGGGGCATCGTGCTCGCCCTGGTCGTGCTCGCCGTCTCGCCGTTCCTGCCGGCCCTGTTCAGCGCCGACCCCGAGGTCCGGGCGCTCATGACCGCGGCCCTGGTGGTCGCGGCGCTGCTGCAGCCGGTGGCCGGGGTGGTCTTCGTGCTCGACGGCGTCCTCATCGGCGCGGGCGACAACCGCTACCTCGCGCTGTCGGGACTGGTCCCCCTGGCAGCGTTCGGCCTCGCCGCGTACGCCGTGGTGCGGCTGGACGGCGGCCTGTCCTCGCTGTGGTGGGCCGTCGGCGCGTTCATGCTGGCCCGCCTGCTGGTGCTGGTGCACCGCGCGCGCGGCGACCGGTGGCTCGTGCTCGGGATGTGACCGCGCCGTGGCGGAACACCCCGACGCGCGCTACGGTTCTCCCTGGTAGTTGCGACTGCAACGACTACAGGAGGACGCCATGCCCGCTGTCACCGCCGACACCCTGACCCTGCCGCGCGTGCCCGCGCCGACCCTCGGCGACGTCCCGCGTCCGGTGCGCTCGGTCACCACGGCGCCGCAGGGCTACGAGGGGGAGGGCTTCCCCGTCCGCCGCGCCTTCGCCGGCATCGGCTACGCCGACCTCGACCCGTTCATCATGATGGACCAGATGGGCGAGGTGGAATACGCGCCCGGAGAGCCCAAGGGCACCAGCTGGCACCCGCACCGCGGATTCGAGACTGTCACCTACATCCTCGACGGCGCCTTCCAGCACCAGGACACCAGCGGTGGCGGCGGCGTGATCAAGGACGGCGCCACCCAGTGGATGACCGCAGGTGGCGGCATCCTGCACATCGAGACGCCGCCGGCCGAGCTGGTCGAGAGCGGCGGCACCTTCCACGGCCTCCAGCTCTGGGTGAACCTGCCGGGCAAGGACAAGATGATCGCCCCGGCGTACCAGAACCTCGAGGGCGGCGACGTGGCACTGACCGCCTCGGCTGACGGCGGGACGCTGCTGCGCGTCATCGCCGGTGACCTCGGACAGGTGCGCGGGCCGGGGACCACGAAGACGCCGATCACCCTGGTGCACGCCACGATCTCGCCCGGAGCCGGGCTGGACCTGCCATGGCGCGCCGACTTCAACGCGCTCGTCTACGTGCTCTCCGGGTCGGGGCGCGCAGGCGTCGAGGGCCGGCCGGTCCGCACCGGCCAGACCGTGCTCTACGGCGCCGGCGACTCCCTCACGCTGCGCGCCGACGACACCCAGGAGTCGCGGCACAGCGCCCTCGAGGTGGTGGTGCTCGGCGGCCGGCCGATCCGCGAGCCGGTCGCGCAGTACGGGCCGTTCGTCATGAACACCCGGGCCCAGCTCGTGCAGGCCGTGGAGGACTTCCAGGCCGGTCGGCTCGGCGTCGTCCCTCCGGACGCGCTGATGCCGCACACCCCCCGGTAGCCGGTCAGGCCGGCCGACGGGTATCGCGGTTGAACCCCCACCACGACAGGGCGAGCAGCGCGACTCCCGCCAGCCCGACCGGGAACTCGTCCTGCACGTGCTGGGCGTCGGAGACGAGCGCGACGACCGGCTCCACCGCCTCCCCCAGCCCGATGACCCACAGCACCAGCAGGACGACGCCGCCGACGGCGACACCGGCGCGGCGGGCCGCCCCCCGCCGCCGAAGCCCGGCGCCCACGGCGGCGACCAGCCCGAGCAGCAGCCCCAGCAGGTAGAGCACCCCCATCGGCCCCTCGCCTACGCCGTTGCCGCTCCCGATGATGAGAGCGGCCTTGAGCAGCAGCGCCGCACCGGCGGCGGCACCCACGTACGGGACCCAGGCGTGTGCCCGGCGGGTGGGCGGGGCCGATGTCGTCGCGCTGCTGGTCGTCCCACTGGTGGTCATCTTGGTCTCCTGTCTCGTGCCGGCCGGAGTCTCCGGCCGGTCCTCCGGGACGCTAGGGACGCGCCGACGCCGGAGCATCGGCCGCAAGGCGCTCCTGCTCCTCTGCCGTGCGGCAGAGGACGCCGGAGGAGGGCTGTGCCGCGAAGCCGATGCGCTGGCGGCTCCGGAGCCCTACCGTCGGCTCGTGACCGATGCCAGCGCTCTCGGGCGTGCGGCCGCCAGGCTGCGGACCTCGCCGCTGGACGTCGGGCTGGCCGTCGCCCTCACCGCGCTCGTCCTGTGGGAGCTCGCCCTGGACGACTCAGGGCAGCCGGTGCCGGTCGTCGTGGTCACGGCCGCCGCGACGCTCGCCCTCGCCTGGCGCAGAGCCGCCCCCGTCGCCGTCGCGGTCGTGGTGCTGCTGGCCACGACGATGCTCGCTGTCACCAGCGACGGACAGTTCCCGCCGCAGCTGCCCTTCCTCGCCGACCTGCTGGTCCTGTACACGGCGGCGGCGACCCTGTCGGGCCGGCGCGCCTGGGTGACGGCAGCAGGCACCCTGGCGCTCGTGTGGGCGGCGCACGTGGCCACGGGCGACGGCGACCCCGGCGACTTCCTGCCAGCACTGGTCTGGGGCGCGCCCTGGGCCGCCGGGAGGCTCGTGCGCCGCCGCACGCTGGAGGCTGCCGCCGCAGCGACGCGCGCTGCTGTGGTGGAGCAGCAGCGGGACGAGCAGGTGCGACAGGCCGCGGCCGAGGAGCGCGACCGCATCGCGCGCGAGCTGCACGACGTCGTCGCGCACGGCGTCTCGCTCATGGTCGTGCAGGCCGGTGCGGAGCGGCTCCGGTTGGGGGACGAGGCGATCCGGACCCGTGAGGTGCTCGACGGCATCGAGCGGGCCGGTCGTGACGCGCTGGGCGAGCTGCGCACGATGCTCGCCGTGCTGCGGGTCCCGGGCGGTGCCGCCGAGGCAGACCTGACCCCGCAGCCGACGCCGGCGGACCTCGGCGCGCTCGTCGAGCAGGTGCGCGCGGCCGGACTCCAGGTGGTCCTCGACGCGGACCTGTCGAGGCCGGTGCCGCCCGCCGTCGGCCTCTCGCTCTTCCGCATCGTGCAGGAGGCGCTCACCAACGTGCTCAGGCACGCCCCGGGAACGGCCGTGACGGTCGTCGTGCAGGAGGTGGATGGCGCGCTGCACGTCGAGGTCGTCAACGCGCTGCCGGCCGTGCCTGTCCAGCCGGCAGGGGCCGGTCGCGGGCTGATCGGCATGGGCGAGCGAGCCGCGCTGCACGGCGGCGCCGTGCAGGCAGGTGCCGAGGGCGACGCGTGGTGCGTGCGGGCTCGGCTGCCGCTGCCGCTGCCGGTCGCCCCGGTGCAGCCCGGCGCCACGGCGAAAGCGGGACCATGACAGTCCGCGTCGTCGTCGCGGAGGACCAGGCACTCGTGCGCGCGGGCCTGGTGACCATCGTCTCGACCGACCCCGGGCTGCTGGTGGTCGGCCAGGCCGCCGACGGGGAGCGCGCGGTCACCGAGGTGCTGCGGCTCCGTCCCGACGTGGCGCTCGTGGACGTGCGCATGCCCGTACTCGACGGCATCGAGGCGACTCGGCGCATCCTCGCCTCCGCACCGTCCACGCGCGTCCTGGTCCTCACCACCTTCGGCGACGACGGCGTCGTCCTCGACGCGCTGCACGCCGGGGCGCAGGGCTTCCTGCTCAAGGACGCCCGGCCGGAGGACCTGCTCGCGGCGGTGCACGCCGTCGCGGCGGGCGAGTCCCGCCTCGATCCCGCGGTGACGGCGGCGGTGGTGAACGCGGTGCGAAGGCGCTCGCAGCGCCCGCTCGACCTGCCCCGACTCGAGCGGCTGACCGAGCGCGAGCGCCAGGTGCTGGTGCTGCTCGCCCGCGGCCTGTCGAACAGCGAGATCGCGACGGAGCTCGTGGTGGCGCCCGGAACGGTCAAGACGCACGTCGCGAGCACCCTGGCCAAGCTCGGCGTCCGCGACCGCGTGCAGGCGGTCGTCGCCGCCTACGAGTCCGGACTGGTGCCCTGAGGGGTGGAGGCCGTCGGTCAGCCGACCGGTGCGGTCCCTGTCGCGTCCTGCAGCGGCAGCCGCAGAGCGGCCAGGACGATCTCGCTCTCGACCACGTCGACCACCTGCGCGGATGCCTCGGCACTTGCGTCGTCCCGCACCTGCCCGGCCATCGCGCGCGAGGCGTTCAGGCTCTGCTCGTCGTCGAAGACAGCCGAGACCACACCGTTGCCGGACCGCCGGTCGACCATGAGCAAGGCGCTGCGGAAGCCGGGCAGCCGCTCCACGGCGGGCAGCACCTGCCTGCGGAAGGTACGGATGCCGGCGTCGAGCTGCTGCCGGTCCAGTCGGACGCGGGTGCTGCGCACCCAGCAGCCGGGCTCGGCCTGCCGGAGCCGGTGGAGGACGGCGAGCTCGTACTCCTCGGTGACCGGCTGGCCGCCGGCGACGCGACCGGCCGCCTCGCGCAGAGGAGCCAGCGCCCGCTCGGAGGCGTGCATCGAGGCCCGGTCGGTCCAGACGGAGGTGACCGTGCAGCGACCGGAGGCGCGGTCGACGTTCATCGACAGGCCGAGGCTGCCGCCCTGCGCGGTGACGCGGGGGAGCACCGAGTCGCGCACGAGGGCGACGACGTCGTCGACCTTCTCCGGGTCGCCGACCACCACAGTCGCTCGTGCGTGCACCGCCGCCTCCTCGCCCGCCTGCCGGCAGCCTCCCGCCCGGCGCTGGGTCGTGGCAAGAGGCCGAGCGGTCTCAGTGCCCGAGGCGCCAGGCGTAGAGGGCGGCGGCCGCGGCGGTGGCCAGGTTCAGGCTGCTGACGCCGGGCCGCATCGGCAGCGACACGACGGCGTCGGCGCGGGACCGCAGCTCGTCGCCGACACCCGAGCGCTCGCTCCCGACCACGAGTGCGGCGTCGTCCGGGAGCCCGCGCAGCCGCTCACCGCCGGCGTCGAGGAGCAGCACCGGGCCGGTCAGCTCGTCCGGTGTCGCGCGCAGCACCGGCAGCGCGTAGTGCAGCCCGGCGCTGCCGCGCAGCACGGCCGGGTGCCAGGGGTCCAGGTCGCCGGTGGTCACGACGCCGGAGGCGCCGGCGGCCGCAGCCACGCGGACGGCCGCGCCCGCGTTGCCGGCCTGGCGGGGGAAGTCCAGGACGAGAAGGGGGGACGCGCGCGTCCGCAGGACCGCACGGTCCTCAGCCGGTCGAGCCGCGGCGGCCTGCACGCCGGTGGGGTGCTCGACCGGGGCCACGACCGCCCGGTCCAGCAGCGCGCCGAGGACGTCCGGAGCCAGACGCTCAGCGAGCGAGCCGGCACGGCCGAGGTCTTCGACCTCGACGCGGTGGACGAGCTCGGGCGCGAACCGCAGCGCGTGCTTGACGGCGTGGAAGCCCTCGAGCCGCACCGTCACGCCGACGGGCCGTCGCGACCCTGCTCGGCGAGGAAGCGCTCGAGCTCGGCGCCCAGCTCGTCCGCGGTCGGCAGGCTGGCGCCGTCGGACCCGAGCAGGCTGCGCTCGCGGCCGGCCTGGAAGGCGTCGTACTGCTGCTCGAGCGCCTGCACGACCGCCGCCACCTCCGGCGACTCGGCGATCTGCGCGTCGAGCGCCGTGCGGGTGGTCAGCGCGCTGCTGCCCAGCTCGTCGGTGCCGAGGGTCAGGCCGGTGAGTGCGGCGAGGCTCTCGAGCAGCACCACGGCAGCCGCCGGGTACTCGGTGTCGGCGAGGTAGTGCGGAACGGCCACGGCGAAGCCGGCCGCGTCGCGACCGGCCTGGCCGAGCCGGTGCTCCAGCAGGTGACCGGCCGTGCCCGGGACCTGGACGGTGCCGACCCAGCTCTCGTGCCCGGCGGCGAGCTCGGGGCGGCTGCCGTGCGCGACCACGCCCACCGGACGGGTGTGCGGCACGGCCATCGGGATGCTGTTGAGACCGACGGTCAGGCCCACGCCGAGCTCCTCCACGAGCAGCTGGACGGCGGCCACGAAGCGCTCCCACTGCACGTCCGGCTCCGGCCCGGCGAGCACGAGGAACGGGGCGCCGGCGGCGTCCTCGACCAGGTGCACGGCGAGCTCGGGGTCGGCGTAGCTCTCCCAGTGGTCCTCCGCGAACACCATCAGCGGCCGGCGGGCGCGGTAGTCGTGCAGCTGGTCGACGTCGAAGCGGGCGACCACCTTCGAGCCGCCGAGCAGCAGGTGTTCGCGCGCCAGCGCCTTGGCGGCGCCGGCGTCGACGAAGCCGTCGAGTGCCTGCACCAGGACAGGCCGGTCGAGCGGCGCCAGGTCCGCGGGGCGGGCGACGACCTCGAACAGGTCGCGCGGGTCGAGCACGGAGGTCTCCTCGGGTTCGGGGTCCTACGCCCGGTGCAACGCCTCGTAGCGTCAGAGCATGCCGCCCCACCCCCTGGACGCCCGCATCGAGGAGATCCGCGCCCAGGAGGGGCGGTCCTGGGGGGTCGGCGACGCGCTGCTGGCGGTGCTGGTCGTTCCGCTCCTGGCCACGGTCGTGGCGGGGCTCGTCGACCTCGGCCTGCCGGTGCCCGACGCGGTGACCCTGCTCGTGGCGTCGGTCGCGCTGTGCGGCCTGGCCGTGCTGGCGGGCCGACGCGCGGCGGCGCAGTCCGGCGGTTGGGAGGCGGCGCTCGGTCTCGACCTGCCGGAGTGGAGGGACGCCTGGCGGGTGGTCGGCTGGACCGTCGCGCTGGCCCTGTCGATGGTCGCCGCCGTCGGCCTTCTCCTCCTGCTGGTCCCGCCGCTGCGCGACGCCGAGCCGGAGAGCAACGTCGGCATCGTCGCCGGTCAGCCCCTGTGGACCCTGCTGCTCACCGCCGTGGCCGCGGTGACGATCGCGCCCGTCGTCGAGGAGCTGCTGTTCCGCGGCATCGCGCTGCGCGGCTTCATGCTCCGCCTGGGCTTCTGGCCCGCGGCCGTGGTGTCGACCGCCTTCTTCGCGGTGCTGCACGTGCAGCGGCTCGCCGCCGGTTCGGTGATCGTGGTCGTCGCCATCGGCGTGCTCGGTCTCGGCCTGTGCGTGCTGGCCCGCCGGACCGGACGGCTCGGTCCGGGCATCGGGGTGCACGCGCTGTACAACGCCGTCGTGTTCGCCTGGGCGGTCATCGCCCTGGACTGAGCGCCGGTCCGTCAGAGCACGAGCTGCGCTGCGACGGTGCCGCCCAGCTCCGCGCACGCCTCCAGGTCGGCGCTGCCGACCTGGCCCGTGACCACGACGTGGTCCGCGGCCTGACGCCACTGCAGGCCGCCGACCACCTTCTCGACCGAGCGCACCGCGCCGGTCGTGTCGTTGCCGCCGTGCACGAAGAGGCCGTAGGGCAGGCCGACCTTCGCCTCGAGCGTCGGGTAGTACACGGTGTCGAGGAAGTGCTTGAGCGCGCCGCTCATGTACCCCACCTTGGCGTATAGGGTGCACCCACCATGATTGCGGCGATCTACACGCGCATCAGCCGTGACGACGAAGGTCGCGGACTGGGCGTCGAGAGGCAGCGCGCGGACTGCGAACGACTCGTCGCGTCGCGCGGATGGGACCTTGGAGAGGTCTTCGTCGAGAACGACGTGTCAGCCTCTACTGCCTCCCGAAAGCCGCGCCCTGAGTACGAGCGAATGTTGGCGGAGGTTCGGGCCGGGCGGTACTCGGTGGTGGTCGCCTACTCCAACAGCAGGCTGACTCGCCGTCCGCGCGAGTGGATGGACCTCATCGACCTCGCCAACAAGGGCGCCGTTCAGATCCACACGGTTGTCTCGGGCTCGCATGATCTGGGTACGGCGGACGGCAGAGCCGTCGCACTCACGGTGGCTGCGTGGGACGCGGCGGAGGCAGAGCGGACCTCAGAGCGGCTCAAGCGGCAGAAGGAAGATCGGGCGGCTCGTGGGCTGCCCCAGGGAGGCCGCTACCGATCGTTCGGCTACACCCGGACCTTCGAGCCGATCCCGGACGAGGCGGAGGTCGTTCGGGACATCTTCGAGCGCCGGGCGAAGGGTCAGTCAGCCACTTCCATCGCGGCTGAACTGGCGATGCGAGGCCTGGTGACGGCGGCTGGGAAGTTTTGGACCCCGAGCGCGGTGTCGAAGTTGATCTCCCGGCCTGGCTACGCAGGCCTGCGGGAGTACAAGGGCAACATCATTGGAGCCACGTCCTACCCGCCGCTGGTGGAGGAGTCGCTATGGCGAGCGGCAAACGGCGAAGCCGCCCGCTCGTCGCCCGGGACAAACGCACGGCGATGGCTGCTCTCCGGGCTGGCAGTCTGCGGCAAGTGTGGCGCGCCGATGGCGGGCACCGCCGCCACGAACTCCTACCGCTGCAACAGCGCTCGGGGTGGCTGCGGCAACACCAAGATCAAGTCGGCCTGGCTTGAAGGGCCGGTCGTGAGCGTCTTGCTGGCTCGCATGGAAGCGCCGGTGACGGTGCCTTCGGCGGCTCTGGAGGCGTCCGAGCCGGTGGACTTCACCGCCATCGACGACCGCATCGATGAAGTGCGGCAGGCATACAGCGCAGGGCACTTGGACCTGGCAGACATGACGAGCCTGCTGTCCGGCCTTCGAGCGCAACGGCGCGCCGCCGAGCAGGCGGCATCACGGTCGGCTCCGCCGCCGGTCCAGGGTCCGATCGCGGGCATCTCGGAGTGGGTGCGGGCCGACCTCAGCAGGAGGCGGAGTCTCGTGGGACAGCAAGTGAGGGTCATCTCCGTCGGACCCCGGACCGGTAAGGGTCCCGGAAAGTTCGAGCCAGAGCGGATCACCATCACCTGGGCAGACGGCTCCTCGATCAAGGTGACGGCTCGCGACTTGAAGCAGGTGCCCTACTGGAACCCGGAAGCCGGGACGTGGCGGCTGCCACCGGGGGTGCCGACTGCGGCCTTGACCCACCGGCGCTCTGACTTTCTC
>DATLGD010000118.1:0-13477 GCA_035540755.1 Mycobacteriales bacterium
CTTGCGGACCGTGTGCGGACTAACGAGGGGCCGTAGGCCCCTGACCTGCAGGTTTAGCGCGTTCTACACGTTGAAGCGGAACTCCACGACGTCGCCGTCCTGCATGACGTAGTCCTTGCCCTCCATGCGCGCCTTGCCGGCAGCGCGCGCTGCGGCGATGGACCCCGCCGCGACGAGGTCGTCGAAGCTGATGACCTCCGCCTTGATGAAACCCTTCTGGAAGTCGGTGTGGATGACGCCGGCCGCCTCGGGGGCGGTCGCCCCCTTGCGGATCGTCCACGCCCGCGCCTCCTTCGGCCCGGCCGTGAGGTAGGTCTGCAGCCCGAGCGTCTCGAAGCCGACGCGGGCGAGCTGGTCGAGCCCGCTCTCCTGCTGGCCCATCGACTGCAGCAGCTCGAGCGCCTCGTCGTCGGGCAGCTCGACCAGCTCCATCTCGACCTTGGCGTCGAGGAAGACCGCCTCGGCAGGGGCGACCAGCGCCTGCAGCTCGGCCTTTCGCGCGTCGTCGGTGAGCGCGTCCTCGTCGAGGTTGAAGACGTAGAGGAACGGCTTGGCCGTCAGCAGGTGCAGCTCGCGCAGCGGCTCGCGGTCGAGACCGGCGGCGAAGACGGTCCGGCCGCTGTCGAGCACCTGCTGCGCCTCGCGGACGGCCTCGAGCTGCGGCACGACGTCCTTCTTGATCCGCGCCTCCTTCTCCAGCCGTGGGATCGCCTTCTCGACCGTCTGCAGGTCGGCGAGGATGAGCTCGGTGTTGATGGTCTCGATGTCGTCCTTGGGAGACACGCGGCCGTCGACGTGCACGACGTCGTCGTCCTGGAAGGCGCGGATGACCTGGCAGATCGCGTCGCTGTCGCGGATGTTGGCGAGGAACTTGTTGCCGAGCCCGGCTCCCTCGCTGGCGCCCTTGACGATGCCGGCGATGTCGACGAAGTCGACGGTGGCGGGGATCTGCTTCTGCGAGCCGAACACCTCGGCCAGCTTGGCGATCCGCTCGTCCGGGACGCCGACGACGCCGACGTTCGGCTCGATCGTGGCGAACGGGTAGTTCGCGGCCAGCACGTCGTTCTTGGTCAGGGCGTTGAACAGCGTGCTCTTGCCGACGTTGGGCAGGCCGACGATCCCGATGGTGAGGCTCACTGATCCGCTTTCGCTCGCTGCGCGAGCGGACGACCCGCCCGCTCCTTCGTCGCGGAGCGCCGTCCGCAGGCTCCGCTCGCAGGTCCGACGCTACCGGCCGGGCGCGCCGTTCCCGGACCTGTCGGACCCGGGTGGCACCGTCGCGGCATGGACGCCCTTCCCCTCGCCCTCGCGCTGCTGGCCGCCCTCGCCGGCGGGCTCGTGCTCGGCCTCGCCGCCGGGCGGCTGCTCGCCCGGCGCGACGAGCAGCTGCTGCTGAGCTCCTTCCAGGGGCTCGCGTCGCGCGCGCTCGCCGGCACGCGTGAGGAGGCGGCGCGCGAGCTCGACGGCCAGCGCGACGCCGTGGCGCACCTGGTGCACCCGCTGGCCGAGCAGCTCTCCCGGGTCGATGCCCACCTGCGCGAGCTGGAGGTGGAGCGGGCGCGCACCTCCGCCGAGCTGCGGGAGCAGGTGAGCACCGTGCGGCTGACCTCGGAGTCGCTCGGTCGTGAGACGGCCGCCCTGGTCGACGCGCTGCGCAAGCCGCAGGCGCGCGGGCGGTGGGGCGAGGTCCAGCTGCGCCGGGTGGTCGAGCACGCCGGCATGACGGAGCGCTGCGACTTCGACGAGCAGGTCAGCGTTGTCGGAGCCGACGGGCGCGCCCTGCGGCCCGACCTCGTGGTGCGGCTCGCCGGCGGCCGCTGCGTGGTGGTCGACGCGAAGGTCACCCTGGCCGCCTACCTCGAGGCGGTCGAGTCGGGCGACGAGCGCGTGCGCGAGGAGCGGCTCGATGCGCACGCCCGGCACCTGCGCGCGCACGTCGACCGGTTGGCCGACAAGGCGTACTGGTCGCAGCTCGGCGACACCCCCGAGTTCGTCGTGCTGTTCGTTCCCGGCGAGGCGTTCCTGGCACCGGCGCTCGAGCGCGACCCGGCGCTGCTGGAGCACGCGTTCAGCCGGCGGGTGCACCTGGCGACACCGACCACGCTGATCTCGATGCTGCGCACGGTCGCCTACGCCTGGCAGCAGCAGGCGCTGACGGAGAACGCGCGAGCGGTCTTCGAGACCGGCAAGGAGCTGCACGCCCGTCTCGCGACCCTCGGCGGCCACGTCGACAAGCTCGGCCGCACGCTCGGCACCGCGGTCGCCGACTACAACCGCACGGTCGGGTCGCTCGAGCGCACCGTGCTGCCGGCCTCGCGCCGGATGGCCGACCTCGGCGTCGTCGAGCAGGCGCTGCCCCTGCCGCGGGAGGTCGACGACGTTGCGAAGCCGATCAGCGCCCCCCACCTGCTGGACGCGCCCGGTCCGGGGCAGGCGCTCGTCGCGGTGCCGGACGAGGCGACCGGCTGACCTGGGTCCCGTCGCGACCTCTGTCAGAGCCTGGTGCGGCGACCCGCGGATCAGGACTGCAGGCCCCGCTCGGTGCACAGCTGCACGGCCGACCTGGCGACCACCGCGGCGGGGGTGGCGCCGGCCCGCGGCAGATCGGCGAGCAGGCGCCGGGCCAGCTCCGGCGCATCCAGGGACCCCATGTCGGCCAGGTGGTCGCCGGCGAGCACTGCCAGCTCGCGGGCGACCTCTTCGGGCATGCCCGGGTCGGCGCCACGGGCCAGGGCCATCACGTGCTCGGCGTCGTACCCGACGGGCCCGGCGGCGCCGGGAGTGGAATCGGTCACGGCGACACGGTAGGACGCACGGCGGGCATCCCGTCAGACCGGTGCCCGGGGAGTAGCGTCCGGCACCGTGAGCCCGCCCGACCGGGAGCCGGTCCGCGCCACCGACGCCGGACGCACCGCCGGCGCTGCCGCGCTGCGCACGCCTTCACCCGACGGCGGAACGGCCGGGCGTCGTTGGCGCGGCCTCGACGCTCTCGCCGACCGGCGCGGTCTCACCGCCCTCGGCGCCGTGGCGGTGGCGCTCACCCTCGGGGTGGTCGGCGGCGCGTGGGACGTCGCGACCGGCCCGGGGCTGCGGCAGGTCTTCGCGGCCTGCTTCGTGGTCGGCTGCGGGCTCGCCGCCCTCACCGTCCACCGCGAGGACGTGCGCGCCGCCGTCGTCATGCCGCCGCTGGTCTACCTCGCCCTGGCCGTGCTCGGCGGCGTGGTCGAGCGGGCCGGGACGTCGGGGTCGTTCGTCGAGCAGCAGGCCCTCGAGCTGGCGAACGCCCTGGTGCTGGGAGCACCGGTCCTGATCAGCGCGACCGCGGTGGCCCTGCTGGTCGGCGTCGGGCGGGTCGTGCTGGAGCGCGACGCACCGTCCTGAGCGGTGGGCGCGGCGAGCTCAGGCGGTCTCGGCGATCCCGGCCTTGCGCAGGTCCCGTCGCAGCTCCGGCGGCAGGGCGAACAGCAGCGACTCGCGCGCCGACTCGACCTCCTGCACGTCGCCGAACCCGCGCTCGGCCAGCCAGCCGAGGACCTGCTCGACGAGCTCCTCGGGCACGGACGCTCCGCTGGTGACCCCCAGCGTGCGCACGCCGTCGAGCCAGCCCGGATCGATCTCGGAGGCGTCGTCGACGAGGTAGGACGCGCGGGCGCCGGCGGTCAGCGCGACCTCGACGAGCCGGACCGAGTTCGAGGAGTTGCGCGATCCGACGACGAGCACGAGGTCGGCGGCGGCCGCGATCTCCTTCACCGCCACCTGCCGGTTCGACGTGGCGTAGCAGATGTCGGCCGACGGCGGGCCCTGCAGCAGGGGGAAGCGCTCGCGCAGCGCCTCGATGGTCACGTTCGTCTCGTCGACCGACAGCGTGGTCTGGGACAGGTAGGCCACCCGGGCCGGGTCGCGGACCTCGACCGCAGCCGCCTCCTCGGGACCGTCGACGAGGTGGATGTGCTCCGGCGCCTGCCCGGTGGTGCCGACGACCTCCTCGTGCCCCTCGTGCCCGATGAGCACGATGTCGAGGTCCTCGGCGGCGAAGCGCTTGGCCTCGACGTGCACCTTCGTGACCAGCGGGCAGGTCGCGTCGATGGT
Source organism: Mycobacteriales bacterium (assembly GCA_035540755.1). Classification (GTDB taxonomy): domain Bacteria; phylum Actinomycetota; class Actinomycetes; order Mycobacteriales; family SCTD01; genus DATLGD01. Next base: position 4,090 of record DATLGD010000118.1, read on the forward strand.
CTTGAGCGAGCGCTGCTGCGCCTCGGCGTGCACGGTGGGTGCGACGCCGTGCGCCGAGAAGACGACCGTGGCGCCCTCGGGCACCTCCTCGGTCTCCTCGACGAAGATCGCGCCCTGCGCCTCGAGCGTGCGCACGACGTGGGCGTTGTGCACGATCTGCTTGCGCACGTAGACCGGGGCGCCGTAGACCTCGAGCGCCTTCTCGACGGTGACCACGGCGCGGTCGACGCCGGCGCAGTAGCCGCGCGGCCGGGCCAGCAGCACCCGGCCGGCCGCGCGCGGGGCACCGGCGACCGGCTGGGTAGGAGGGGTGGCCGTCATGTGCTCATCGTACGGCCGCGACCGCGCCCCGGCCGGTCGACGATGTGCGTGCAGGCTCGCCAGGACCCCGCCCGGCCCTGTGATCGACGGCGCGTGTGAGATGCGGGGACCTCGGGCACGCCAGCCCTGATCGCCGTCCGACTCCCGGAGGAACCGCATGCCGAGCCCCGTCCCGACCCCCGTCGCCGCCGCCCTCGGGCTGGTGCCGACCGTCCTCGACGGCGTCCGCCGCCTGCCGGGCAAGGCCATCTCGCTGCCCATCGTGGCGGTGAGCTCCGCGCTCGCCGGCCTCGACTACGCGCGCCGGGAGTACGACGACCTCGCCCAGCGCGGCGAGCGCCTGCTCGCCCGCCTGCGCGGCGTGTCCTTCGACGAGCTCGAGGACCGCTTCGAGGACCGTCTCGAGGGCACCCCCCTCGCCCGCCCCTACGACGCCGTCGAGGACGCCCTCGAGGACGCCGGCGCCGCCGTCTCCCGCGTGGCGAGCAAGACCGCGAAGACCGCCCGCGCCAGGGTGCAGGGCGGCACCAAGGCGGTCGGCCGCAGCGCCGAGACGGCCTCGGGCACCGTGTCGGACCTGTCCGAGCGCGCCGCGCAGAAGGCCGAGAAGGCTGCCGACGCCACCGACAAGGCGGCCAAGAAGACCGCGGGCAAGGCGCAGGGGGCCACCGGCCGCGCCGCCGCCGACGCCGTCGCCGAGGTCGCGGAGACCGCCGGTGCGGCGCAGGACGCCGAGGCCGCCGCAGGGCAGAAGGCCGGCCGCGCGGCGAAGAAGGCGGGCAAGGTCGCCGCCAGGGCCGCCAAGGGCGCGGCGAAGACCGCCGAGAAGGCGGGCGGCAAGGTCGACGACGCCGCCACCGCCGTCGCCGGCACCGCCGAGAAGGCGGAGCAGCAGGTGCAGCAGGCCGGCCAGGCGGCGGCCGAGGCGACCCAGGACCAGCTGCCGGAGGCCGAGCAGCCCAAGGGCGAGGCCACACCGAAGGCCACCCAGCCCGACGACACCCCGGTCGAGACCGCGGCCAGCTCCGACGTCGTCGACACCGTCGAGGAGGTCGTCGCCTCGACGAGCGCACCCGAGGTCACCGACCACGACGAGCTGCCGCTGCCCGACTACGACCACATGACGCTCGGCGCCCTGCGCGGCCGGCTGCGCAGCCTGACCACCGAGCAGCTCGTGCAGCTGCGCGACTACGAGAAGGCGCACGCCAAGCGGCTGCCGGTCGTCACCATGCTCGACAACCGCATCGCCAAGCTCGCCACCGACAGCTCGGAGCAGCCGAGCGGCGTGCCGTCGGACCGTCCGGCCCCGGGGCAGAAGAAGTCCCGGTCGGGCTCCAAGGTCAGCCCCGCCACCGGCGGCCCCGCGCTGAACCCGCCGTCGCAGGGCGTGCCGACCAACCCGGCGCAGCCGCGCACCACCGGCTCCCCGGGCACCAACCCCAACAGCGAGGCGTAGCCGCCGCACCTCCACGAGAGGCCGTTCCCCACCGGGGAACGGCCTCTCGTGCGTCCCGGGGCGAGCGCGCAGGACGACGGCGGCGTGCCCTGGCTAGCGTGGCGGCGTGCCCCTGACGAGCAGCGCCGAGCAGCCGCTGCCGGTGCGCACCATCGCCCGGTCGATCGCCGAGTGGGTCGGACGGCTCGGCCGAGTCTGGGTCGAGGGACAGGTCACCCAGCTGAACCTGCGGCCCGGCACCGTCTTCCTCACCCTGCGCGACCCGGTGGCCGACGTGAGCCTGCAGGTCACCTGCGCGCGGGGGGTGTGCGACGCCGTGCAGCCCCCGCTCACCGAGGGGGCGCGGGTGGTCGTGCACGCCAAGCCCGAGCTGTGGATCGGGCGCGGGTCGCTCAGCCTGGTCGCCACCGAGATCCGGCCGGTCGGCGTCGGTGAGCTGCTGGCCCGGCTCGAGCGGCTCAAGGGCGTGCTGCGCTCCGAGGGCCTGTTCGACGCCGAGCGCAAGCGCCCGCTGCCGTTCCTGCCCACCGCCGTCGGCCTGGTCACCGGGCGCGCCAGCGCGGCGCAGCGCGACGTCGTCGAGAACGCGCGCCGGCGCTGGCCGGCCGTCCGGTTCGAGGTGCGCGAGGTGGCGGTGCAGGGGCACCTGGCCGTCGAGCAGGTCGTGACCGCGCTGCGCGACCTCGACCGGAACCCCGAGGTCGACGTCGTCGTCGTCGCCCGCGGCGGCGGCAGCGTCGAGGACCTGCTGCCGTTCAGCGACGAGGCGATGTGCCGGGCGGTCGCGGCCTGTCGCACACCGGTCGTCAGCGCCATCGGGCACGAGCCCGACAGCCCGCTGCTCGACCTCGTCGCCGACGTGCGGTGCTCCACACCGACCGATGCCGGCAAGCGCGTCGTGCCCGACGTCGGCGAGGAGCAGCACGGACTGCACGTCACCCGTGACCGCGGGCGCCGCGCGGTGACGACGCTGCTCGCCCGCGAGCGGGCCCGGCTCGACGCCGCGCTCTCCCGGCCGGTGCTGGCCGATCCGGGGAGCCTGGTCGCCTCGCGACGCGCCGAGGTCGACGCGCTGCGCGACCGGGCCCGCCGGTGCACCTCCGGCCGGCTGGACGCGGCCCGCGCCGACCTGGTGCACACCCGGGCACGCGTCCTCGCGCTGTCGCCGCAGGCCACGCTCGACCGCGGCTACGCCGTCGTGCAGACCGCTGACGGCGCCGTCGTGCGCGACCCGGCCGACGTGGCCGTCGGAGAGCGCCTGCGGCTGCGCGTCGCCGGCGGCGAGCTCGGCGCGACGGCTGGGTGAGCTACGGCCGCTTGGGCTTCACGACGAGGGCGAGGTCCAGGCTGTCGACGACCACCGGCGACAGGAAGTCGATGGCGTTGACCTCGACCTTCTGGCAGTGGCCGACCCCGGCGACGAAGACGTTCTCTTCCGCCGCGTCGAACGGCTGGTAGTTCTCGCTGGTGCCGCCGGTGCGACCGGCCACGACCTCCAGGTCGTAGTCGTTGGCCGGCACGAGCCAGGTCATGGTGGTGTCGATGCTCGCCGTGGTGCCGACCGGGTTCCCGGCGAGGTCGAGCACGAACGTGCGGACCGTCCGCTCGTCGCCGACCAGGAACGACGGCGTCTCGATCGTGCCGGTGGCGCCGTCGGCCGTGAGGCGCTCGGCACCGGCCTGGACCTCGCAGGCCTCCAGCAGCACGGGCTCGTCGACGACGTCGCCGTTCGCGAGGGCCGGGGCGGCGGACAGGACGAGGGCGGCAGCGGCGACTCCGCCGAGGACACGACGCACGAGAGCTCCAGGGACTGCGGGCAGCTCGGGGCGACCTGCCGGATGCGTCCTGGTTCGACGCCGGGCGCCCGAGTCCTGCCGGTGCCGCGGCCCGTAGTCTGCCGTGGTGCCCGACGACGTCCCTGCCGCCCTGAGCTACGAGGCTGCCAGAGACGAGCTCGTCGACGTCGTCCGCCGGCTCGAGCAGGGCGGGGCGACGCTCGAGGAGTCGCTGGCCCTGTGGGAGCGAGGCGAGGCGCTGGCCCGCACCTGCCAGGCATGGCTGGACGGCGCGCAGACCCGGCTCGACGCCGTCCTGGGCGACCGGGCCGACGACTGAGCAGAGCTCAGCGGGCGGAGCTGGCCGTGGTGCTCGCGGCGAGCGCGGTGAGCTCCTCCAGCGGAGCGCTCGTCCTGCGGGTGCCGACGACCACCGTGACGCCGTCGATCTCGCGCACCAGCGACACCGAGCCGTCCTCGTCCTCGTAGCGCTGCCAGAGGGCGCCGTCGACGTCGACCGTGCCGTCCGGCGAGGAGGCGCCGACGAGGTCCTCGACGAACGGCTGCGCCGGGCCGCTGGTGGCGGCGAACTCGGCGTAGGAGCCGCTGCGGGTGTTCCAGCCCAGGCGCAGGCCGGGGGGCGCCTGCACGTACTGGCTCACCGTCGGGCGCCAGGCCTGCAGCTGCGCCGGCACCGGGGCGCCCTCGACGGTCGAGGTCCAGGCGGCGAGGTCGGCCGACTGGTCCACCAGCCGCACCTCCTGCTCGGCGTCCCGCCCCGGCTGCGCGAGGAACCACAGCGGCACGACGAGCAGCATGACCAGGCCCATCGAGCGCACCATGTCGAGCGCGCTCTCCCGCCCCCGCTTGCGCTTCTTCTTCGCCGCCCGCTCGAGGGCAGCCTGCTCGCGGGCGGCGTCCAGCGAGCTCTCCGACGTCGTCGTCACCCCTCCAGTGTGGACGACGGCGGCGCCGGGCGCGCCGTCAGCCGCCGGACTCCCACACCGGCGTGGACGCCGCCGCGGCGGCCAGCAGCGGCCCGGCGTCGAGCTGGGCGAGCGTCTCGGGGATGCGGCGGTCGGGCCACCGGCAGCCGAGCACCAGCGGGCCGTCCGGCGGGAGCGGCCAGAGCCAGTACTCGCCGGTCCAGGTCAGCGCGGTGGCGTTCGAGCTGAGCAGCACCAGGTGCGGCGTCACGTCCCCGGGGCGCTCGACCTCCGGCGACTCGCTGCGACCGGTGGTGACGCGCCGCCCGTCGGCGAACGCGCAGCCGACCCGGAAGCGGCCCGGGCTGCGGCTGTAGTCCCGCAGCGCCCAGTCGAGGTCCTCCGCCCGCTGCTCGTCGGCGAACAGCACGACCACCGACAGCCGCAGCCCGTCGCTGTAGGCGGTGACCCCTCGGACCGCGACCGTGACCTCGTCGGTGCGCACCAGCACGAACGAGGCGAGGGCCAGCACCCCGACCTCGTCCTGCGGCGGGCCCGACCCGGCTGAGCGGTGCGCCCGGTGCTGCTGCCAGTCGCCGCCGCTGCGGGCTCCGCGCGACTCCTCGTCGTCGAACAGCCTCACGGAGCGGCGCCGATGCGGGCCACGAGGGTCAGCACGTCCGTCGCGAGCCGCGCGGCGTGGCCGGCGTCCTCGCAGACGGCGACCTCGTGCCCGGCCTCGCTCATGACCGTGGTCAGCACCAGCACCAGCGCGTCGCCCCAGGGCTCCTCCTCCCGGGCCGACAGCACGGCGGCGTTGCGCCGGGTCCACTCCCGGTAGCGCCGCCGCGCCACCAGCTCGAAACCCGCCGGCCCTCCCCCGGCGAGGAACAGACGGGCGAGGTCGCGCTCCTCCCAGCACCCGTCGAGGTAGGCGCGCGCGCCGGCGAGGAACAGCGCGAGGGGGTCGTCGACGCCGTCGACACGCGCCGTCCGGACCGCTGCCGCGGCGCGCTCCTCCTGGCGGTGCTGGTACTCGTCGAACAGCGCCAGGTACAGCTCGCCCTTGCCGCCGAAGTGGTGGTAGAGGCTGCCGACGCTGGCGCCGGCCCGGGCCACGACCTCGGCGATGCTGGCCTCGGCGAACCCCGACGCGGTGAAGACCTCGCGGGCGGCGGACAGCAGCGCTGCGCGCGTCGTTGCGGCGCGGCCGGCAGGGCGCAGCGAGGCGGGGGCGGTCATCCCGACAGCCTCTCACCTGCAGGCCCCCCGGCGGCGCCGATAGGGTCCGACCATGAGCCAGTCGTCGCAGAACACGCCAGAGGCCCCCGACCGCAACCTGGCGCTCGAGCTGGTGCGCGTCACCGAGGCCGCAGCCATGGCCGCGGGCAGATGGGTGGGCCGCGGCGACAAGATCGGCGGCGACGGCGCCGCAGTCGACGCGATGCGGCAGCTCATCGGCACGGTCTCGATGCGCGGCGTCGTCGTCATCGGCGAGGGCGAGAAGGACGAGGCGCCCATGCTGTTCAACGGCGAGGAGGTCGGCTGCGGCGAGGGCCCGGAGGCCGACGTCGCCGTCGACCCGATCGACGGCACGACCCTCATGGCCAAGGGCATGCCGAACGCGATCGCCGTCATGGCCGTCGCCGAGCGGCACACGATGTACGACCCGTCGGCGGTCTTCTACATGGAGAAGCTGGTGACCGGTCACGAGGCCGCCGGCGTCGTCGACATCACCGCTCCGGTCGCGCACAACGTGCAGGCGGTGGCGAAGGCCAAGGGCGGCTCGGTCGAGGACGTCACCGTGTGCATCCTGGACCGGCCCAGGCACGAGGACCTGGTGCGCGACATCCGCCAGGCCGGCGCCCGCATCAAGTTCATCACCGACGGCGACGTCGCCGGCGCCGTCATGGCCGCCTCGGAGGGCACCGGCGTCGACCTGCTCCTCGGCATCGGCGGCACGCCGGAGGGCATCATCGCGGCGTGTGCCGTGAAGTGCCTGGGCGGCACCATCCAGGGCAAGCTGTGGCCGCAGAAGAAGTCCGAGTTCGCCAACGCCGCCGAGGCCGGTCTGGACCTCGACGCCGTGCTGGGGCCGGACGACCTGGTGCGCAGCGACAACGTCTTCTTCGTCGCCACCGGCATCACCGACGGCGAGCTGGTGCGCGGCGTCCGCTACCGGGGCGGCGGCGCGACCACCGAGTCGCTGGTGATGCGGTCCAAGAGCGGCACGATCCGGCGCGTCACCTCGCAGCACGCGCTCACCAAGCTGCGCGCGTACTCGGCCGTCGACTTCGAGGGCCACAGCCGGTAGCGCCTTGCGTCAGAAGACCTCAGCGCGGCGCCTCTCCCCGCTTCTGACGTCCCGCGGCCCGCAGCCCTTGCGTCAGACGACCTGAGCACGGCGCCTCTCCCCGCTTCTGACGTCCCGCGGTCAGGGCCCGATGTCGACCACGACCGGCGCGTGGTCGCTGGCGCCCTTGCCCTTGCGCGCCTCCCGGTCGACGAAGGCGTCGACGACGCGCACGGACGGCGTCGCGAGCACGTAGTCGATCCGCATGCCGAGGTCCTTGTGGAACATCCCGGCCCGGTAGTCCCAGTAGGTGAACGGCCTGTCGTTCTTGCCCGGCCGGGGGACGACGTCGACCAGGCCCCAGTCGAGCAGCTCCCGCATCGCGGCCCGCTCGGCCGGTGTGACGTGCGTCGAGCCGACGAAGCGCGAGGCGTCCCAGACGTCGTCGTCGGTCAGTGCGACGTTGAAGTCGCCCATGACGACCAGCGGCTGCGAGGGGTCGAAGGCGTCGAGCCGCTCACGCAGGGACCGCAGCCAGGCCAGCTTGTAGTCGTAGTGCGGATCGTCGAGCGAGCGCCCGTTGGGCACGTAGACGCTGACGGCGTGCAGCCCGCCGCACTGCGCAGCGGCCAGGCGCGGCTCGGGGTGGCCGACCAGCTCACGGCTCTCGTCCGCGAGCCCCACCCTGGACAGGACGGCGACGCCGTTCCAGCGCCCGTCACCGCTGTGCACCACCTCGTAGCCCAACCCCAGCAGCGGCAGGTGCGGGAAGGCCTCGTCGGCGCACTTGGTCTCCTGCAGCGCGACGACGTCGGGCTGCCGGTCCTCCAGCCACTCGAGCAGGCGCGGGAGCCGGGCGCCGACCGAGTTGACGTTCCAGGTGGCGATGCGCACGGGGTCCACTCTTGCAGAGGCCGGTCAGGCGGCCCGTCGCCAGCCGCGCGACGTCAGGACGCCCTCCAGGTGGTCGAGCACCTGCTCGCGGGCGAGCCGGAAGACGACCAGCGGCAGTCGCAGCACGGCGTCCCCGTCGGCGACCAGGCCGAAGTCCCGCAGGACGTCCTTCACCCGCTGCTCGACGTCGTCGTGCTGCTCACCGTCGATCTCGACGGTGAGGTCGTAGGCGTCGAAGCGGACGTCGAGGTACTGCGTGCCCGACGGCCGGCGCCGCAGCACCTGCCGGTCCGGCTCCGGCAGGCCGCGCGCGCGGAGGGCGCGGGCCACGTCGAGCTCTCCCAGCGACCGCACCCCGACGACGAGGTCGCTGGCGAGCTGCAGCAGCAGCCGCCGTCGCCGGTCCCTGCGCACCGAGCCGACGGCGTCGGCGAACTGCTCGGCGGTGCACAGCCGCTGCTGCACCCCGAGCAACCCGAACAGCGTCGCCTGCCGGTCGGTCTTGGCCCACAGCACGGCGTGCACCGCGGCCACCGCCGGTGTCACGGTGCGCGCGCCGTCGCGCACCTCGACGGCAGCCTCGTCGAAGCGCCGGCTCTCGTGGACGACGACGCCACGCAGCCGACGTGGGTGGGCGCCCCGAGGGACGATGACGTGCACCTGGGGCGCCGTCACCGTGCGGGCGCCGGCGTGCAGCAGCGCGGTGATGCCGTCCAGCGCCGCCTGCGGGCTGACCTCGAGCACCGCGACGGTGCGCCGGGTCGCGTCGTCGAGCGGACCGTTGTGGGTGACGACGGTCTGCCGGCCGGTGCGCTGCCAGCGGCCCGCGCGCAGCTCGCGCTGCAGGACCCAGCGCGGGACGCCGAGGCGCGCGGACTGCCGACGGTCGACGACATGCGCCTGGCCTGCGGCCAGCCGCGCGAGGACGTCGCGCATCTGGTCGGCCGTGAGGCGGGTGCCGTCGGCTGTCGTCATGACCACGACGGGAATGCTGGTCCCGCTGCGGTGCCCGAGTACGGCGTCAGGCGAAAGATGTGGACGGGCACGAGTCGGCCGACCCGCAGGCGCACGTCAGGACCCGGGAGAGGCGCCGAGCGGAGAGGTTCTGACGCAACGGCGACGGCGGGCGGGACGTCAGAACCTGGGAGAGGCGCCGGGCGGCGGAGTTCTGACGCAACGGTGGGGGTGCTGTCGGGGCGGCTCCCCGACGCGGCAGGATGGACGGCATGGTGGAGCAGACGCAGGACACGACCGACGGCGAGTGGCGCATCGAGCGCGACACGATGGGCGAGGTGCGCGTCCCCAAGGACGCGAAGTACCGGTCGCAGACCCAGCGGGCAGTGGAGAACTTCCCGGTCAGCGGGGCGACGCTCGAGCGCTCCCACATCGAGGCGCTGGCGCGCATCAAGGGCGCGGCGGCCAAGGTGAACGCGTCGCTGGGCGTGCTCGACGAGCCGATGGCGCAGGCGATCCAGGAGGCCGCGGCCGAGGTCGCCGACGGCCGCTGGGACGACCACTTCCCGGTCGACGTCTTCCAGACCGGCAGCGGCACGTCGTCGAACATGAACACCAACGAGGTGCTCGCGACACTGGCCACCGACAAGCTCGGGTCGGCCGTGCACCCCAACGACCACGTCAACGCCTCGCAGTCGAGCAACGACGTGTTCCCGTCGTCGATCCACATCGCCGCGACCAGCGCCGTCGTCAACGACCTGGTGCCTGC
>DATLGD010000119.1:0-12124 GCA_035540755.1 Mycobacteriales bacterium
GATCCGCCGCCACAGCACCTCGGACGCGTAGGCGACGGTGCGTGCCGCTCCGGAGACCGAGGCCATGAGCGCATCCGCGTCGTCGTGCCCGAGGGCGGTGGCCAGGGCGTCCTGGTCCTGCAGCAGCAGCCGGTCGCTCGGCCGGCGGCCTGACGTCACGGCCCGGCGGTGCAGCTCGCTGCGCACGTCGAGCAGCACGCGGTGGGCCTCGCGCACCCTGGGGCCGGGCGGGTCCGCGCGCTGGGCGACGGCCAGCGCCTGCAGGGCGTGCACGTCGCGCAGCCCGCCGCGGGCGGACTTCAGGTCGGGCTCGAGCAGGAACGCCACCTCGCCGTGCTCGCGCGCCCGCTGCTCCCCGGCGGCCTGCAGCTCCGGCAGGCGCCGGTTCGCCGCGCGGCGCCAGGCGGCGCGCGTCGCCGTCACCAGCTCGGCGGTGAGACCGAGATCGCCGGCGACGTGCCGGGCGTCGAGCAGGCCGAGCGCTGCCTTGAGGTCGTCGCGGGCCACCGCCACCGCCTCGCCGACGGTGCGCACGGAGTGGTCCAGGGCCACCCCGGCGTCCCACAGCGGGTACCAGACGGCGTCGGCGACGGCCGCGACGTCGGTCCGCGCGCCGTCGTGCAGCAGCACGAGGTCGAGGTCGCTGCCCGGGGCGAGGTCCCGGCGCCCGAGACCGCCGACCGCCGCGAGCGCGACCCCCGGGCCGACGTCGCCCAGCAGGCCGGTGAGGCGGCGGTCGTAGAGCGCGACGAGCGCCTCCCTCAGCGCCGCGCCGCGCAGGTCCTCGCGCGCGAGCAGCACCGCCCGCTCCTCCCGCAAGCCCCCCGCCCCCGGCCTCCCGGTGATCGACAGGCAATCGCCGTCCGACGCGCTCGGCGGGTCGAACGGCGATCTCCTGTTGATCACGGGAAGGTGCGGGGCGTCGGCTAGAGGGCTTCGGGGCCGCGCTCGCCGGTGCGGACGCGGACGACGTCGTCGACGGGGGTCGTCCACACCTTCCCGTCGCCGATCGAGCCGGTGCTCGCCGCGGCCACCACCGCCTCGACCACCGCCCAGGCGTCCGCGTCGTCGACGACGACCTCGAGCCGCACCTTCGGCACGAACGAGACCGTGTACTCCGCGCCGCGGTAGACCTCGGTGTGGCCGCGCTGCCGGCCGTAGCCCTGCACCTCGCTGACCGTCATGCCCTGCACGCCGAGCGCCTCGAGGGCGGCCTTGACGTCGTCGAGCTTGAACGGCTTGATGACCGCGGTCACGAGCCTCACAGCGCCTCGACCCCCCGCTCGCCGGTGCGGACCCGCACGACGTCGTCGACCGGCGTGGACCACACCTTGCCGTCGCCGATGCTGCCGGTCTGCGCGGACTTCGCGACGACCTCCAGCACGTCGGCGGCGTCGGCGTCGTCGACGAGCACCTCGATCCGCACCTTGGGCACGAACGACACGGCGTACTCCGCGCCGCGGTAGACCTCGGTGTGGCCGCGCTGCCGGCCGTAGCCCTGCACCTCGCTGACCGTCATGCCCTGCACCCCGAAGGACTCGAGCGCCGTCTTCACGTCGTCGAGCTTGAACGGCTGAATGACGGCGGTGATGAGCCTCATGCGTCCGCCCGCTGACCCGCGCTGGGGGTGCGGGCCGACGCCGGGCTTGCGCCGAAGGCGCCGGTGGCCCGGATGCCGCCGATCTCGTAGCCGGACTCGGCGTGCGTGGTCTCGTCGACGCCGGCGAGCTCCTCCTCCTCCGAGACGCGGAACCCGATGGTGACGTCGACCAGCTTGCCGAGGACGAAGGACATGACGAACGAGTAGGCCATCACCGCGAGCACCGCCACGGTCTGGATGCCGAGCTGCTCGAGGCCGCCACCGTAGAACAGGCCGTCGACGCCGCCCTCGCCCTGCACCGCGGCGCTGGCCAGCAGGCCGATGATCAGCGAGCCGACGATGCCGCCGACGAGGTGGATGCCGACGACGTCGAGCGAGTCGTCGTAGCCCAGGCGGTACTTCAGGCTGACGGCGAACGCGCAGGCCCCGCCGGCGACGAGGCCGACGACGATCGCGCCGAGCGGGCTGACGACGTTGCAGGCCGGGGTGATGGCGACCAGGCCGGCGACGGCGCCGGACGCGGCACCGAGCGTGGTCGCGTGGCCGTCGCGCAGCTTCTCGACGCCGAGCCAGGCGACGATCGCGGCACCGGTGGCCACGGTGGTGTTGAACAGCACCGTCGCGGCGACCCCGTCGGCGGCCACCTGCGAGCCGACGTTGAAGCCGTACCAGCCGAACCACAGCAGGCCGGCGCCGAGCAGCACCAGCGGCAGGTTGTGCGGCTTCATCGCCTCGCGCGGGAAGCCGCGGCGCTTGCCGAGCACGAACGTCAGGGCGAGCGCCGCCGCGCCGGCGTTGATGTGCACCGCGGTGCCGCCGGCGAAGTCGAACGCGCCCAAGCGGGCGGCGATCCAGCCCTCGTCGAGGCTGAACACCCAGTGGCACACCGGGAAGTACACGAGGCTGACCCACAGGACCACGAACATCACCCAGCCGCCGAACTTCGCGCGGTCGGCGATGGCGCCGCTGATGAGGGCCGGCGTGAGGATCGCGAACATCATCTGGAACGAGGCGAAGACGAGCACCGGCATGCCGGCGTCGTCGACGACCCCGACGGTGTCGCGCATGCCGGCGAAGTCGAAGCCGCCGAGCAGGCCGTTGCCCATCGTCGGGCCGAACGCCATCGTGTAGCCGTACAGCGTCCAGAGCACCGGGACGACGGCGAGGCAGGCGAAGCTCATCATCATCATGTTGAGGACGGTCTTGGACCGGACCATGCCGCCGTAGAACAGCGCCAGGCCGGGGGTCATCAGCAGCACCAGGGCCGCTGCGACGATCATGAAGGCGGTGTCGCCCGCGTTGACGTCGGGCTGCTCGGCAGCCTGCGCGAGGAGCAGCAGGGCGGGGCCGCCCGGATCGAGTGCTGGCACGAGGGCACATCTCCTGTGCTGGAGGCCGGGCCGGTCCCGGCGACTGCCCGAGAGCCTGGGCGCCGGCCGTTCCCCGGCTGTGTCCCGTGTGTTTCGTCCGTGGAAACTCCGAGGCCCCCGCGTTGCAGCCGGATGTCGTCAGTGGGCAGGCTGTGCCGATGAGTCGGTGGCTGGAGGAGACCGGTGGTGTGCGCGGCAGCGCCTACGAGCAGCGCTTCCGCGAGCTGGCGGCGGAGGGTGCCGACGTGCACGGCGAGGCCGCGTTCGTCGAGCGCCTCGCCGCACCGGGAGCCTCGGTGCTCGACGCCGGCTGCGGCACCGGACGAGTCGCGCGAGAGCTGGCCCGCCGCGGGTTCGCCGTGGCCGGGGCCGACAACGACGACTCGATGCTCGACGTCGCGCGCCAGGAGGCGCCCGATCTGCCCTGGCACGACGCCGACCTCGCCACCCTCGACCTCGGCGAGCAGTTCGACGTCGTCGTGCTGGCCGGCAACGTCGTGGTGTTCCTCGCCCCGGGCACCGAGCAGGAGGTGCTGCGGCGCTGCGCGGCGCACGTGCGTCCGGGCGGGCTGCTGGTCAGCGGTTGGCGCACCGACCGACTCCCGCGCGAGGGCTATGACGCGCTGGCGGCGGGCGCCGAGCTCGAGCCGGTCGCGCGGCTGGCGACCTGGGACGGCGAACCGTGGCGCGACGACGCCGACTGGTGCGTGGCGGTCGACCGCCGGCCCGCATCGACCTAGATCGCGGCCTCGTCGCCGAGCAGCGCGTCGGCGAACGCCTCGGCCTCGAACGGCGCCAGGTCGTCGGGGCCCTCGCCGAGCCCGATGAGCTTGACCGGGATCCCGAGCTCGCGCTGCACGGCCACGACGATGCCGCCCTTGGCGGTGCCGTCCAGCTTGGTGAGCACGATGCCGGTGACCTCGACGGCCTCGGTGAACACCCGCGCCTGCACCACCCCGTTCTGGCCGGTGGTGGCGTCGAGCACGAGCAGCGTCTCGTCGACCGGGCCGTGCTTCTCGACCACACGCTTGACCTTGCCGAGCTCGTCCATCAGGCCGGTCTTGGTGTGCAGCCGGCCCGCCGTGTCGACGAGCACGGTGTCGACCTTGGCGTCCTTGCCTCGCTTGACGGCGTCGAAGGCGACCGACGCCGGGTCGCCGCCCTCCGGCCCGCGGACGGTCTCGGCGCCCACCCGTTCGCCCCAGGTCTGCAGCTGGTCGGCCGCCGCGGCGCGGAAGGTGTCGGCGGCGCCGAGCACCACCGTGCGCCCGTCGGCGACGAGCACGCGGGCGAGCTTGCCGCAGGTGGTGGTCTTGCCGGTGCCGTTGACGCCGACGACGAGCACGACGGCCGGGCGCCCGTCCGGGTGCGGCAGGGTCTTCAGCGACCGGTCGACGTCCTGACCGATGGCGGTGACGAGCTCCTCGCGCAGCAGCGGCCGCAGCTCGGAGACGGTGCGCACGCCGTCGACACGCACGCGGGTGCGCAGCCGCTCGACCAGCTCGGTGGAGGCGGCCACGCCCATGTCCGCACCGAGCAGGGTGTCCTCGACCTCCTCCCAGGTGTCCTCGTCCAAGGTGTCGCGCGACAGCAGCGCGAACAGCCCGCGGCCGAGCGTGCTCTGGCTGCGGGCCAGCCGACCGCGCAGGCGCTGCAGGCGCCCGGCCGTCGGGGCGGGCGTCTCGAGCTGCGGTGGGGTGGGGGCGGCCGGTCCAGCGGACGTCGTGCCGCCGGGCAGCACCGGGACGTCGTCGGGCAGGTCGACGACGTCGACCGAGCGCTTCGGGGTGTCGCGCGGCACCTCGGCGTCGTCGCCGGTGCCGGGCCGGTAGTCGACGCCAGGCTTCGGCGGCGGGAGCTGCCGTCCCCCGCGTCCGCGCACGAGGGCGACGGAGGCGAGGACGGCGACGAGGAGGACGGCGACCAGCAGGCCGATCAGTTCCAGCACGTCGACGTTCCTACCAGCCCCGTGGTCTAGACCGGCTCGCGTTCGCGCAGCCGCTGGCTGACGACGGTCGAGACGCCGTCGCCGCGCATCGTCACGCCGTACAGGGCGTCGCCGATCTCCATCGTGCGCTTCTGGTGGGTGATGACGATGAGCTGGCTGCTCTCGCGCAGCTGCGTCATGAGCTCCAGCAGTCGGCCGAGGTTGCGGTCGTCGAGCGCCGCCTCGACCTCGTCCATGACGTAGAACGGCGAGGGGCGGGCGCGGAAGATGGCCACCAGCAGCGCGATCGCGGTCAGCGAGCGCTCGCCGCCGGACAGCAGCGACAGCCGCGACACCTTCTTGCCGGCCGGCCGCGCGAGCACCTCGATGCCGGTGGTGAGCGGGTCGCCGGGCTCGGTGAGCACGAGCTTGCCCTCGCCGCCCGGGAACAGGGTGGCGAAGACGTGCACGAACTCGCGCGCGGTGTCCTCGAAGGCGGCGGTGAAGGTCTGCGAGATGCGCGCGTCGACGTCGGCGACGACGGTGAGCAGGTCGCGCCGGGTGGCCTTGAGGTCCTCGAGCTGGGTCGACAGGAACGCCGAGCGCTCCTCGAGCGCCGCGTACTCCTCGAGCGCGAGCGGGTTCACCTTGCCGAGCAGGGCGAGCGCCCGCTCGGCGGCCGCGGCCCGCTTCTCCTGCGCCGCGCGGTCGTAGGGCACCGGCTCGCCGGGTTCGTCGTCGTCGCCGGTGACCGGGACGGGGACCTCGGGACCGTAGTCGGCCAGCAGCGTCTCGAGCGGCACCGACCACTCCTCGACCGCGCGCGCCTCGAGCGCCTCGATGCGGGCGCGCTGCTCGGTGCGGGCCAGCTCGTCGCGGTGCACGACGTCGGTCAGCCGGTCGAGCTCGGCGGCCAGCTCGCGGGTGCGCGCCCGTAGCGCCAGCACCTCGCCCTCGGTGACGGTGCGCGCGGCCTGCGCCTCCTCGCGCTCGGCCGTGGCCCGCTGCAGGGATTCGCCGATCCGCTCCACTGCCTCGCGTGCGGCGGCGGCGACGGCCTCGGCGACGACGGCGCCGGCGGCGCGGGTGGCCTTCTGCTGCTCGAGCCGCTCTCGGGCGGCGCGCTCCTGACGGGCGGCGCGCTCCAGCGCCTCCGCACGTCCGGTGAGCGCCCGGGCCCGCTCCTCGCCGGTGCGCACGGCGAGCCGCGCCTCGACCTCCGCGGCCCGGGCGGCGGAGGCCTGCGCGGCGAGCCGGTCGCGCAGGTCGGTGCTCGGCTCCTCGTCGGCCGGGGCCTGCTCGGCGAGCGCCAGGCGCTCCTCGAGCTCGGCCAGACCGGACAGGTCGCGGTCGCGGGCCTCCTCGGCGCGCACCCGGGCCTGCTCCAGGCGCCCGGCCTCGGCCTCGGCGGCGCGGGCGGCGGAGGCGAGCAACCCGAGCTGCTCGGACAGGGCGGCCATCCGGGCGTCGGACTGGTGCAGCTGATCGAGGGCCGTCTGCACCTGCGCCTGTGCCGACTCGAGGTCGGTGCGCGCCGCCTGCACCTCGAAGCGCAGCCGCTCCTGGCGGCGCTGCGCCTCGTCGTGCCGGCCGGCGGCCTCGTCGACGGCGGCCTGCACCTCGAGCAGGCTCGGCGCGCTGGCCGAGCCGCCGACGGCCCAGTCGTCGCCGAGCAGGTCGCCCTCGGCCGTGACGGCGCGGACGCCGGGCAGCTGCTCCACGAGGCGGCGGGCGTC
Source organism: Mycobacteriales bacterium (assembly GCA_035540755.1). Lineage (GTDB taxonomy): Bacteria > Actinomycetota > Actinomycetes > Mycobacteriales > SCTD01 > DATLGD01. The sequence goes on from DATLGD010000119.1 coordinate 6,634, forward strand.
GTCGAGCGCGTCGACGACGGCGACCCGGCGCAGCGCCCGGGTCAGGGCCGGGCGCAGCGTCTCAGGGGTGTCGACGAGGTCCATCGCCCAGCGGGCGCCGGCGGGCAGCTGCGGCCAGGGCGTGTCGTCGTCGTAGCCCCCGCCACCCACCAGCAGCCCGGCGCGGCCGGCGTCGTCGGTCTTGAGCCGGCCGAGCGCCTCGGCGGCGTCGCCGGGCGAGGCGACGGCGACGGCGTCCGCGACGACGCCGAGAGCGGCGGCCACCGCGGCCTCGTGACCGGGCTGGACCTGCACGAGAGCGGCGACCGAGCCGAGCACTCCCGGCAGGTCGGCGGCCAGCAGCGCGCCGGCGCCGTCCTTGCGGGCGAGCGACAGGGCCAGGGCGTCCCGGCGGGCCGCCCAGGTGCTGCGCTCGCGTTCGGCGTCCCGCTCGGCGGCCTGCAGCGCGGCGAGCCGGTCCTGCGCCTCGGCGAGCCTCGCCGCGGCGGTCTCGTGCTGCTCGTCGAGGTCGACCTCGCCCTCGTCCAGCCCGCCGGCCTCGACCTGCAGCTGCTCCAGGTCGGCCTGCGCCCGCTCAGCCCGGGCCCGCGCCTCGTCGAGCGCGGCCGACAGCCGGCCGAGCTCTGCCTCGGCGGCGGCGCTGCGCGACCGCAGCGCCGACACCTGCCCGGTGAGCCGGGCCAACCCCTCGCGGCGGTCGGCGACCGCGCGCACCGCAGCGACCAGCGCCTTCTCCTCGGCCGACAGGGCCGCCTCGGCGTCGGTGCGCCGGGTGACGGCGTCGCGCAGCCGCTCGGCGTCGGCGGCGACCTGGGTGCCGAGCGCCGTCTCCTGCTCGCGGACGCCGGCCGCCTCCCGCTCGAGCGCCTCCGGGTCGCGCCCGCCCTGCCGCTCGTCACCCAGCGACGACGTCAGGTGGCGGTGCCGCTCGGCGGCGAGGGTGGCGGTGCCGCGCAGCCGCTCCTCGAGCGCCGACAGCCGGTACCAGGTCTCCTGCGCGCGGGCGAGCGCCGGCGCCTGCTCGGCGGCGGCGGCCTCGAGCGCGGTCTCGCGCTGCTGCGCCTGGCCGAGGTCGCGCTCGACGACGGCGCGCCGCTCGCGCAGCGCCGTCTCGTCGCGCACCTCGGCCTCGAGCGAGGACCGCAGCTGCACGAGATCGTCGGCGAGCAGCCGGAGCCGGGAGTCGCGCAGGTCGGCCTGCACGGTGGCGGCGCGGCGGGCGACCTCCGCCTGACGACCGAGCGGCTTGAGCTGGCGGCGCAGCTCGGTGGTGAGGTCCTGCAGCCGGGCGAGGTTGGCCGACATCGCCTCGAGCTTGCGGAGCGCCTTCTCCTTGCGCTTCCTGTGCTTGAGGACGCCGGCGGCCTCCTCGATGAAGCCGCGGCGGTCCTCCGGACGGGCCTGCAGCACGGTGTCGAGCTGTCCCTGGCCGACCACGACGTGCAGCTCGCGGCCGATGCCGCTGTCGCTCATCAGCTCCTGCACGTCGACCAGGCGGCACCGGTCGCCGTTGATGGAGTACTCGCTCGCGCCGTCGCGGAACATCAGGCGGCGCACGCTGACCTCGGCGTACTCGATGGGCAGCGCGCCGTCGGAGTTGTCGATGGTCAGCGTCACCTCAGCGCGGCCGAGCGGCGGCCGCCCGGGCGTGCCGGCGAAGATGACGTCCTCCATCTTGCCGCCGCGCAGCGCCTTGGCGCCCTGCTCGCCGAGGACCCAGGCGATCGCGTCGACGACGTTGCTCTTGCCCGAGCCGTTGGGGCCGACCACGCAGGTGATCCCCGGCTCGAAGCGCAGGGTCGTCGGCGAGGCGAAGGACTTGAAGCCCTTCAGCGTGAGGCTCTTGAGGTGCACCAGTCGCTCTCGGGCCAGGGGGAAGGCCGGGTCTGGTCCGCGACACTACCGGCGGCGAGCGCGCTCGTGGTTCCGGACGCGCGAAGGGCGCTCCCCCGTGCGGGAAGCGCTCTCGGGGAGCGGCAGGTCAGCTGTAGGCGGGCTGGTCGGCCGGGAGCGTGAGCAGGCTGAGGTCGTCGTCGACCCACTCCGTCTGCGAGACCGAGTGCAGCAGCGCCTCGTGCACCTCGCGGGCGCGGGCGAGCTCGGCCTCGAGCTCGGCGACCCGGCCCCGCAGACGGCGCACCTCGGCGGCGAGGCGCAGATCGGTGCTGACACCGACGTGTCCGAGAAGGGCCTTGGCCATGACGGAGTTCCTCCGGGAAGTGCGTGCCGGCGAGTGACGTGCTGATCCAGCTGCCCGGCGGTCGGCACAGGAGCGGTGACGAAAGTGTGACAGCCGACCTCGGCACGGTCAAGGGCGGGTCACAGCCAGGTCACGGGCGGACCGCGGGCCCCACCGCCCCCTCCCCCCTCCGGTGATCAACAGGAAGTCACCGCCGGACACGCCTCGCGTGTCGCGGGAGATCCCCTGTTGATCACCGCGGCCGCGGACGACGCCGCCGCCACCGGAGCGCCGGCGGGGTCGTGGGGCAGGATCCGGGGTCGATGACCACCACGACCCCCGGCTCGCCACCTCCGCTCGTGGCCGCCACCGCCGGCCTCGAAGCGCCCGAGGAGGTGCTGGAGGCCTTCACCGCCTGGGCGCAGGAGGAGCGTGGCCTGTCGCTCTACCCCGCGCAGGAGGAGGCGCTGCTCGAGCTCGCGGCGGGCGCGCACGTCGTGCTGTCGACGCCGACCGGCAGCGGCAAGAGCCTCGTGGCCACCGGCGCGCACGCGCTGGCGCTGGCCGCCGGCGACCCGACCCGACGACGCAGCGTCTACACCGCGCCGATCAAGGCGCTGGTGTCGGAGAAGTTCTTCGCCCTCGTCGAGGTGTTCGGCCCAGAGCTGGTCGGCATGGCGACCGGGGACGCGTCGGTCAACCCCGACGCCCCGATCGTCTGCTGCACCGCCGAGGTGCTCGCGAACAAGGCGCTGCGCGAGGGCGACGGCTCCGACGTCGGCGTCGCCGTGCTGGACGAGTTCCACTACTACGCCGATCCCGACCGCGGCTGGGCCTGGCAGGTACCGCTGCTGGAGATGACCGGCACCCAGTTCCTGCTCATGAGCGCCACGCTCGGCGACGTCGACTGGCTGCGCGAGGACCTCGAGCGGCGCTCGCAGCGACCCGCGGCGCTGGTGACGAGCGTCGAGCGGCCGGTGCCGCTGTCGTTCAGCTACGCCATGACGCCGGTGCACGAGACGCTGACCGAGCTGCTCGAGACGCACCAGGCGCCGGTGTACGTCGTGCACCCGACGCAGGCCGGCGCCGTCGAGCAGGCGCAGGCGCTGATGAGCGTCAACGTCTGCAGCCGCGAGGAGAAGGACGCCATCGCCGACGCGATCGGCGACTTCCGCTTTCCCGCCGGCTTCGGGCGCACCCTGTCGCGCCTGGTGCGGCACGGCATCGGCGTCCACCACGCCGGGATGCTGCCGCGCTACCGGCGCCTGGTCGAGCAGCTCACCCAGGCCGGGCTGATGAAGGTCGTCTGCGGCACCGACACGCTCGGCGTCGGCATCAACGTCCCGATCCGCACCGTGCTGATCACGGCTCTGGCCAAGTACGACGGCGTGGCGACCCGGCACCTGCGCGCCCGGGAGTTCCACCAGCTCGCCGGGCGCGCGGGTCGGGCCGGCTACGACGTCGCCGGCACCGTCGTCGTGCAGGCGCCCGAGCACGACATCGCCAACGCCAAGGCGCTGGCGAAGATCGGCGACGACCCGAAGAAGCGCCGCTCCTACAGCCGCAAGAAGCCGCCCGAGGGGTCGGTGAACTGGAGCGACAAGACCTTCGAGCGGCTCGTGGCCGCCGAGCCGGAGCGGCTCACCTCGCAGTTCCGGGTGACGTCGTCGATGCTGCTGCAGCTGATGGCCCGGCCGGGCGACCCGTTCGTGCACGCCCGTCGGCTGCTGCTCGACAACCACGACGACCGGACGGCTCGGCGACGGCACGTCCGGCGGGCGATCGCCCTGTTCCGGGCGCTCGAGGCCTCCGGCGTCGTCGAGCGCCTGCCGGAGCCGGACGCCGACGGGCGGCGGGTCCGGCTCACCGTCGACCTGCGGCCGGACTTCGCGCTCGACCAGCCGCTCGCGCCGTTCGCGCTCGCGGCGCTCGACCTGCTCGACCGGGAGGCGCCGACCTACGCCCTCGACGTGCTGTCCGTCTTCGAGGCGACCCTCGACGACCCCCGGCAGGTGCTGCGGGCGCAGATGTCCAAGGCCAAGGGCGAGGTCGTCGCCGAGCTGAAGATGCAGGGCGTCGAGTACGAGGAGCGGATGGAGCGGCTCGAGGAGGTCAGCTGGCCGAAGCCCCTGGCCGACCTGCTGTTCCCGATGTTCGAGACGTACGCGCAGAGCCAGCCGTGGGTGCGCGACTTCGAGCTGTCGCCGAAGTCGGTGGCGCGCGACCTGTCCGAGCGGCACATGACGTTCGTCGAGTTCGTCGGCTTCTACGGCCTCGCCCGTAGCGAGGGGCTCGTGCTGCGCTACCTCGCCGACTCCTACAAGGTGCTCAAGCGCACCGTGCCCGAGGACGCCCGCACCGAGGAGGTCGAGGACCTCGTCGAGTGGCTGGGCGAGCTGGTCCGCCAGGTCGACTCGAGCCTGCTGGACGAGTGGGAGGCGATGCGGGCCGGCGCGGACGCGCCGCAGGAGGGCCCGGTCGAGGTCGACCGGCCGCGCCCGGTGACCGCCAACCGCCGCGCCTTCGGCGTGCTGGTCCGCAACGTGCTCTTCCGGCGGGTCGAGCTGGTGGCGCTGCGCCGCTGGATCGACCTCGGCGAGCTGGACCCAGAGCTCGGCGAGGAGGGCTGGCGCGAGGGCGTGGAGGCCTACTTCGCCGAGCACGACGAGGTCGGCACAGGTCCGGACGCCCGCGGCCCGCAGATGTTCCAGGTCGACGAGAGCCCCGAGGGCCGGCCAGGCACCTGGCACGTGCGGCAGGTGCTCGACGACCCGGCCGGCGACCACGACTGGGCGATCACCGCCGACGTCGACCTCGCGGCGTCCGACCAGGCCGGCGAGGCGGTGCTCGTCGTGCACGGCCTCGCGCGGCTCGACTGACCCGTCCGTCTGGCAGCACCTGCTTCGCGCCAGCGGAGCCGGACGCACCGGACGGCGCCGCCTGCCGGACCGGACGCAGCAGGCGACGCCGTCCGGTGCGTCCGGCTCCGCTGGCGCGGAGCAGGTGCCAGCTGCCGGGCCGCTCGTCGACGACGAACAGCGCCGGGCCGCGGGCGTCCGGGCCGGTGAGCACCTCGTCGTGGTCCTCGAAGTACCGCCCGATCGCGGTCTCCCAGTCGACGTCCGGGTCGAGCTCGCACAGCGGCGTCCAGTGCCGGCGGGCGACGAGCTCCACGCGCCGCCACAGGGCGTTGCGCACGAGCACGCGGAAGGCCCGCCGGTTCTCGGTGAGGGCGCGCGGGCGCTGCACCTGCACCGGCTCGGCGCCCGTGCCGCCGCCTGCCACGAGGGCCTCCCACTCGTCGAGCAGGCT
>DATLGD010000120.1:0-32362 GCA_035540755.1 Mycobacteriales bacterium
GGGTGGGACGGGGTGCACGCTAGAGATGCCGACGAGGCCGGGTCAACGTCATCGCGCGGCGCGTCGTCACCCTCAACCTCAGGTAGACGGTCAGGAGCCGCGCTCGAAGTCCTCGGGCGAGATGTTGTCGAGGAACTCGCGGAACTTCTCGACCTCGTCCTCCTGCTCGTCCGGGATGGCGATCCCGGCCTCGTCGAGCACCGCGGGCGCGCACCGGATGCCCGCCCCGGTGCGCAGCGCGAGCGCGACGGCGTCCGAGGGCCGGGCGCTGACCACCACGTCACCGTCGAAGTGCAGCTCGGCGTAGAACACGCCGTCGCGCAGGTTGGTGATGGTCACCCCGCGCAAGGGACGGTCCAGCGCATCGAGGAGGTCGCGCAGCAGGTCGTGGGTCATCGGCCGGGCCGTGACGACGCCCTGCTGGGCGAAGGCGATGGCCGTCGCCTCCACCGCCCCGATCCAGATCGGCAGGAAGCGGTCGCCCTCGACCTCCTTGAGCAGCACGATCGGCTGCTGGCTCGGCAGCTCCACCCGGACGCCGACCACGCTGAGCTCCGAGGTCGTCCCCTCGCCCGGCTCGCCCACGAGCACCTCCTGCGACGTCATGGTCCCGCCGTCGCGGACCTGGCGCGACCCTACTCCGGACCCGCCGTCCGCCGGTCGCGCCGGCGCGAGGGCTACCGGCGCAGCCCAGGCGCGATGCCGGCTCGGACCAGCGTCGCGTGGAGCTTGACCGACAGCGCGGCGAGCTCGCGCGCCACCTCGTCGGCACGCGCGCGAGCCTCCGGGTTGCGCTGTCGCACCAGCGGCGTCACGACCTGCTCGACCAGCCCGACCTCACGGTCGGCCGCAGCCTTGAAGGGACGCAGGTGGCGGGCCTCGATGCCGAACCGCGACATCTCCGCCACGGTCTTGGCGATGACCAGGGCGTTGCCGTCGTAGTGGCTGGTGCCCGGGACCGCCCCCACGAGGCCGTACTGCTCCAGCTGCTCGAGCTTGTCGGGCTCGAGGCCGGCGGCGTCGAGCAGCTCGCGCTTGGACAGCCGGACCTCGCTGACCTCGGGCAGGAAGGCGTCCGGACCCGGAAGCCCCTCCGCGGCGACCAGGGCGCGGGGCACCTTGGGGCTGCCGCCCGACAGCGCCGGCGGCTCGAGCCCGCGGTCGATGGCGTCGAGGTGCTCCTTGATGACCCGCAGCGGCAGGTAGTGGTCGCGCTGAGCCGACAGGACGTAGCGCAGCCGGGCGACGTCCTCACGCGAGAACTTGCGGTAGCCGGACGCGGTCCGCTCGGGCTCGACCAGCCCCTCGGCCTCGAGGAACCGGATCTTCGAGATCGTGATGTCGGCGAAGTCCGGGCGCAGCTGCGACAGGACCTCGCCGATGCTCAGGAAGGCCCGCGCCGGCAGGCCGCCGGCCGCGCCTGCGCTCACGCCTCGCTCCCCCGCGGGCCGGTGAGGAAGACGAGCCGGTACTTGCCGATCTGCACCTCGTCGCCGCCGGCGAGCCCGGCCGCGTCGATGCGCTCGCGGTTGAGGTAGGTGCCGTTGAGGCTGCCGACGTCGCGCACCAGGAAGCCGCCGCCCTCCCGGACGAACTCGGCGTGCCGGCGGGACACGGTGACGTCGTCGAGGAAGATGTCGGACTCGGGGTGCCGGCCTGCCGTCGTGACATCGGCGTCGAGCAGGAAGCGGCTGCCGGCGTTGGGACCGCGCTTCACCACCATGAGCGCGCTGCCGGGCGGGAGCGCCTCCAGGGAGGACGGCTCCCCCTCAGACGGCTGCTCGGCCGGCGGGGTCTCGCCGTCGAGCCCCTCGAGGGCCGACAGGGAGATGGTCGACGTCGTCTCGACCGGCGAGTCGCCGCCGGCGCGCGGGAGCGCGTTGCCGCACCGCGAGCAGAACCGGCTGTCGTCGGGATTCTGCTGGCCGCACTGAGTGCAGAACACGGTCTCGCCGCCTCCCGACGTCGGTCTGTCGCGGCTGGCACGGCGCCGCTCGGCGCCCGCGCGTCCCCGGGGGTCTCGGCGAACCTAGTGGCCGTGCCGTCCGAGGGTCAACCGGTCCTCGAGGTCGCCAGCGGCTTCCTCCTCGACTGGAGGTCGAGAGTGGAGACGTCCTGCGTCGGCGGCACTCCCGCCCGGCAGGGCCCTCGGCTGCCCGGTCAGCTCTCGGTGCGGGACCGGTAGGCGTCGGCGTCGAGCAGGACCTCGTCGGACAGGGCCGCGCCGACCCCGGCAGCGGGGCGGAGGTCGAACATCCAGCCCTCGCCGTACGGGTCGCTGTTGACCAGCTCCGGCGAGCTCTCGAGCGCCTCGTTCACCGCGGTGACCGTGCCGGCCAGGGGGGCGTACACGTCCGACACGCTCTTGGTGGACTCGACCTCACCCACAGCCGCGCCCGCCGTCAGCTCGGCGCCTGCGGTCGGCAGCGTGACGAAGACGATGTCGCCGAGGGCCTCCTGGGCGTAGGCGGTGATGCCGACCCGGAGCACGGCGTCGTCACCTTCGCCGACCGGCCGGACCCACTCGTGCTCGGCCGTGTACTTGAGGTCCTCGGGGTACACGTGCTGCCCTTCTGTCGGTTCGTCAGTCGTCCTCGGCCGGGCGAGCATATTGAGGCCGGTCGAGCGGTCGCAAGGCGTCCACCACGAGAGCCTCGCGCTGCTCGACCAGAGCGGTCCCGCCGCGCTGCTCCACGGTGGCGACGACCCCGCCCGGGATGCGCAGGGCGGAGGCGAGCGTGCCGGCGTCACCCACGACGACGAAGCGGTAGGGCGGGCGCAGGACCGTCCCATCGACGATCACCCCCTCGTCGGTGTCCAGCAGAGAGGTCGAGACGACCACCCGGACCTTCTCGGTGGACGGCGTGAGCTCCCCTCGCTGGCCCACCGGGCCCTCCAGCTGCACCGCCTCCGCTCCGGCGTCGCGCAGCTCCTGCAGCGCGTCGAGAAGCACGTCCGCCCCGAGCACCCGGTCCGGGTCGCGGAGCAGCAGGGTGACGCCGGGCCCTTCGGCGGGGACCGTGCCGGCCAGGATGCCGAGCACCTGAGCCCGTCGACGGGCCTCCTCCAGCGCGGCCTCGGTGGTGTCGCTCCCGCTGGTCAGGCGCTCCCGCGCGTCGGTCAGGTCGTCGATCTCGCCACGGAGCCGGTCGTTGCGGTTCGCCAGCTCGTCGAGGATCTGGACCAGGTCCTCCTGCCGCGCCCCCACCAGCGCGGGGTCGTCCTGGGTCGACCGCACCTGCACCGCGGCGGCGAAGCCCAGCAGGGCCAGCAGCACCGCGACCAGCAGGTCGACGCCGCGCAGCCGGGGGCGCAGGAGGCGGCGCCACAGTCCCGGTCCCCGCCGCGCCGACCGCTCCTGCTCGCTCATGCGTTGAACAGGTGCCGCCGGATGGCGGCCGCGTTGCTGAAGATGCGGATCCCGAGCACGACCACGACGCCGGTGGACAGCTGGCCGCCGACGCCGAGCTGGTCGCCGAGGAAGACGATGAGGGCGGCGACGACGACGTTGCTCACGAACGACACGACGAACACCTTCTCGTCGAAGATCCCGTCGAGCTGCGCGCGGACCGCCCCGAAGACCGCGTCGAGGGCCGCGACCACGGCGATCGGCAGGTAGGGCTGGAGTGCGGCCGGGACGGTCGGCTGCAGCAGCAGGCCGAGCACGACGCCGACGAGGAGGGCGAGGGCGGGGATCACGACGGTTCCTCCGGTCGGGCCGCGCGCAGCTGGGGCTCCGTGGCGGCCGGCATCGTCAGGCGCTCGGACCGGTCCAGCGTCCAGGTGATCCCGCTGAACGAGGACAGGCTCTCCAGGAAGCGACCGGCCTGGCTGTCGACGAAGTCGACCTCGAGCGAGGCCGGCCGGCCGATCGCTTCCAAGCGGTACGGCGGGCTGAGCGGGCGGAAGTCCACGAGCACCGCCTCGCCGGCGCTGCGGATGGCGGCTCGCGACGAGAGCCGGACGCCGTTGATGGTGACGGCCTCGGCCCCGGCCGCCCAGAGCCCGTTCACCACGACCTGCAGATCGCGGTCCAGCACCCGGCCGTCCAGTGGCGACCCGCCCCGGAGGCGGACGTCGGTACCGAGCGTGGGGTCCTGCTCAGCGTCCGCGATCGTGAGGACGACCCCGGGGCCGCGCACCGGGACCGTGGCCGAGGCGAGCTCGAGCGCACGCAGTCGCTCGCCGACGCGGCTGCCGGCCGCGTCGGCCTCCAAGGCGATGTCCCGCGTCGCGGCGACCTCGCTGCGCAGCGCCGCCGCCGCGGCCTCCAGCCGGTCGGTCTCGGCGCTGCGGCCCCGGACCTCCTCGGCGAGGTCCGAGCGCAGCCCCTCGGCCGCCTGCGCCCGGTCCCGCACGTGGGCGACCGCGGTGCCGGTGAGCAGCCCGAGGAGCACGAGCACGAGGACTCCGGGCAGTCGGCCCGGCCTCGCCCCGCGGGGAGCCGGCGCACTCGAGCCGCCGCCGGTCCCGCGCTTCTGCGCGGCCCGGGCGGCATAGGCCTCGTCGAGCGTGTTGGTCATGACGTCCACGAGCAGCGACATCGACCCGTCGAGCCGGCGCGGCGGCACCTCAGCCGACGACGGCTGGTCGCTCACGGGGCTGCGGCTCACGCCCGTCATCCTGCCTCAGTCATCCTGCCTCAGCCGGCGGCTGCGCCCGCGTTCAACGCGGCGCGGGCGGGCGGGGGCGCCCGTCGTCGGTGTCGCCTGCCTGCTCCACGACCGCAGCCCAGCGGGCCAGCAGCTCGGTCGCCGCCGGCGCGGACGCGGCCTCCGCCCACAGGTGGGTGACGGCCGAGGACGGGTCCGGGAGCACGAGGGCCCAGCTGCCGTCGGGCTCGACGACCCGGACGCCGTCGGTGGTGTCGACCGTGCGGTCGCCGGACGCCTCGAGCACGGCCCGCATGACCTGGCCCTTCACCGCCCACGGCGTCGGGACCGAGCGGCGGACGACATGGGCGTGCGGAATGCGGGCGTCGATCTGCGAGAGGGTCAGCCTGGTGCGGGCCACCAGCCCCAGCAGGCGCACGAAGGCGGCCATGCCGTCGATGGCCGGCGAGAACTCCGGCACCACGAAGCCGCCGCGGCCGTCCCCGGCGAACAGCACGCCCGGCTGCGTCGCGACCCGGCTGAGGTCGTGGGGCGACGTGGACGTCCAGCGGATGCCGGTGCCGTGGAACCTCGTCACCTGCTCAGCGACGCGCGTGGTGGTCACCGGGAGCGCGATGACCCCCTCGTGCCGCTCGGCGGCCACGAGATCGAGCAGGACGAGCAGGGCCCGGTCGTCGTGCACGAGCCGGCCGTGCTCGTCGACGAGGGTGATCCGCTCCCCGACCGCGTCGAAGCGCACCCCGAAGGCGGCCCCGGAGCCGGACACGAGCTCGCCGAGGCGCTCCAGCCGGCGGAGGTGCTCGACGAGCGATCCGGCAGCCGCCTCCGGGCTCAACCTGTTGTCGACGGTGAGAACATCGACATCCAGACGCCCGAGCAGCGACGGGAGAGTGAGGGCCGCGGCCCCGCCGGCGGTGTCGAGGACGACCTTCAGCCCGGCGCCGGCGACACCGGTGACGTCCACGGTGCGCAGCAGCTCCCGGGTGTAGCCGTCGATAGTGCGCGCAGGGCGGGAGAGCTCGGCGATCTCGCCGGGGAAGGCGCGTCGGAACTCCTGCCGGCTGAGGACCCGCTCGAGGCTGCGCTGCGCCGAAGGGGACAGGTCCGCGCCGTCGGCGTCGAGGAAGACGATGTCGACGGACTGGGCGTCGCCAGGGGTGGTGCGCAGAACCACTCCGCCCGCGGCGTCGGAGGTGGAGGTCGCGAACCGGGCCACCGGCAGGGGCGTCACCTCCAGGTCGCGCACGTCGATGGCACTGGCGGTCAGGGCCGAGACGACCGCCCGTACCAGGGCTCGCGAGGCCCGGGAGGCGTCGCGCGCGGTCGTCACGGCACACCCCTTGTCGAGGGTGGTGGCGTACGCGCTCGCGAGCCGGACGACGAACTCGGGGGTGATCTCGACGTTCACCAGGCCGGAGACGCCACGCGGCCCGAACAGGGCCGAGGTGCCTCGGCTCTCCCAGATGACGCTGGTGTTCACGACCGCCCCCGCCTCGATGGTCTTGAACGGGTACACGCGGACGTCGTTGGCCAGGTAGGCCTCCTCCTCCAGCACGCACTCGTCGCCGATCACGGCCCCCTCCTCGACCCGCACGGCGCGCATGAGGTCGGTGTTCTTGCCGACGACACAGCCGCGCAGGCTCACCTGCGGACCGATGAAGGCGTTGTCGTGCACCACCGCGCGCTCCAGCCGGGCGCCCTGCTTCACCACGACGTTCTTCCCGACGACCGTGAGCTCGCCGAGCGAGGCTCCCGCCTCGACCTTGACGTGGTCGCCGATGCAGCACGGACCGGTCACCGAGGCGTCCGGATCGAGCTCCACGCCCTCGCCCACCCAGACACCGGAAGACATCTCGAAACCGGGGATCTCGACCTGCACATGACGGTGAAGTGCGTCGGACTGCGCCTTGCGGTAGCTGTCGTGCGTGCCGACGTCTTCCCAGTAGCCCTCGGCGACGAACCCGTGAAGGGGCGCGCCGGCAGCCAGCAGCGCCGGGAAGACGTCGCCCGCCCAGTCGACCACCTCGCCTCCGGGCACGTGCGCGAAGACCTCGGGCTCCATGACGTAGATCCCGGTGTTCACCGTGTCGGAGAAGACCTGAGCCCAGGTCGGCTTCTCCAGGAAGCGCTCGATCCGCTCGTCCTCGTCGGTGATCACGATGCCGAACTCGAGCGGATCCGGCCGGCGTGCCAGGCAGACCGTGACCAACGACCCCCGGGCCCGGTGCGCGGCCACCACAGCCGTGAGGTCGATGTCGGTGAGGGCGTCGCCGCTCATCACGAGGAACGTGTCGTCCGAGAGCGCGGCCTCGGCGTTCTTGACCGACCCGGCGGTGCCGAGCGGCCGCTCCTCGGTGGCGTAGCTCAACGACAGCCCGAGGTCCTCGCCGTCGCCGAAGTAGGAGCGCACGAGGCTGGCCAGGAACTGCACCGTCACCACGGTCTCGTCCATCCCGTGCCGCTTGAGCAGTCGCAGGACGTGCTCCATCAGGGGCCGGTTCACGACCGGCAGCAGCGGCTTGGGCTGGTTCGCGGTCATCGGCCGCAGGCGAGACCCCTCACCACCGGCCATGACGACCGCCTTGAGCGCCACCCGCTCAGTCCCCCGCGAGCGGGCGGTCCGGGTCGTGCGCAGCCGGTGCCGGCGCGCCGTCCTGCTGCTCTCGCTTGGCCGCGGCGACCACCTGCCGGACCTGGACGGCGTAGAGGACGCCCGCCCACAGGTACAGCGCGCTCCCCCAGGCGGCGAAGGCCCATCCGAGCGGGCGGAACACGTCCGCGAGGAGCCCGTCGTTGCCGGGGAGCGCGGCCAGGAGCATCGGGAAGGCGAACAGCAGGTTGAAGGTGGCGGCCTTGCCCAGGAAGTGCACCGGCAGGGGGCCGTAGCCGTGCTTGCGCAGGTAGGGCAGCGTCGTCACGCCGAGCAGGACGTCGCGCCCGACGATGGCGGTCGCCCACCACCACGGGATGCCGTCGCGGAGCACCAGTCCGGCGAGGGTGGCGAGGATGTAGAGCCGGTCCGCCAGCGGGTCGAGCAGCTGGCCGAGCCGGGTGTAGGCGTTGTAGCGGCGGGCGATCTGGCCGTCCAGCCAGTCGGAGAACCCGGCCGCCATGAGCAGCAGGATCGCCAGGCCGTCGCGCTCCACCACCAGCAGCAGGTAGAGGAAGACGGGCACGCCCAGCAGGCGGAGCATCGACAGCGCATTGGGCACGGTCCACACCCGCCCGGACACCGCCTCGTCCGGCGGTCCGGCGAGCTGTTCGGCCACGCTTGCCCTCCCGGCCTCGGACCTCGCCGACCCTATCGCGCGGCGCCGCGGCACAGCAGCCGACGCGCGACAGGCGACGTCCGCGGCGCGGCGGCGCCGTCCCACCGCCCGGTGGGCGTCCCGCGGGTGCGCTCAGCGGCGGGTCGTGGCGCCGGCGCGACCCGCGGCGCGACACCGGCTCTTGTACAGTGCTCCTGCTCCACGGGCTGTGGCGCAGCTTGGTAGCGCACTTGACTGGGGGTCAAGGGGTCGCAGGTTCAAATCCTGTCAGCCCGACCGTGAAAGCGCAGGTCAGAGGCGGTTCGGCCCATCCGGGGCCGGCCGCCTCCGTCGTCGTCCGGCCGTCGGCGCCGGGCTCAGCCCTTGCCGCCGCGCCGCTTCTCGCGCACGCGCACGCTGACCTCGACCGGGCTGCCGGCGAAGCCGAAGTCCTCGCGCAGCCGCCGCTCGACGAACCTGCGGTAGCCGGCCTCGAGGAAGCCGGAGGTGAACAGCACGAACCGCGGCGGGCGGGTCCCGCCCTGCGTGGCGAAGAGCACCTTCGGCTGCTTGCCGCCGCGGACCGGCGGCGGCGTCTGACCGACCAGGTCGCTGATCCAGCTGTTCAGCCGGCCGGTCGAGACCCGCGTCTCCCAGCCGGCGAGAGCCTGCTCGATGGCCGGCCCGAGCTTGTCGACGGCACGCCCGGTGAGCGCGGAGACGTTCACCCGCGGCGCCCACTGCACCCGCGCGAGGTCCCGCTCGATCTCCTTCGCCAGCTGGGGTCGGCGCTCCTCGTCGACCAGGTCCCACTTGTTGAAGGCGAGGACCAGAGCGCGCCCCGCCTCGACCACCATCGCGATGATGCGCTGGTCCTGCTCGCTGATCGGCTCCGACGCGTCCAGGAGCACCACGGCGATCTCCGCGGCGTCGATCGCCGACGAGGTGCGCAACGACGAGTAGTACTCGGCGCCGGAGGCGTGCGACACGCGTCGGCGAAGACCCGCCGTATCGACAAAGCGGTACGTCGACCCACCGACGTCAACCAGGGAGTCGACCGGGTCCCGGGTGGTGCCGGCGGTGCTGTCGACCACGACCCTGGTCTCCCCGGCCAGCCGGTTGAGCAGGGAGCTCTTGCCCACGTTCGGACGCCCGACGAGCGCGACGCGGCGCGGTCCGGACTCCTCGTCGAAGCGCTCGGCCGGGGTCTCCGGCAGGGCCTCGAGGACCACGTCGAGCAGGTCGCCGCTCCCCCGGCCGTGCAGCGCCGAGACCGGGTGCGGCTCACCGAGACCGAGCGACCAGAGCATCGCGGCATCCGCCTCGGCCCGCTGGTCGTCCACCTTGTTGGCCACCAGGACCACCGGCTTGCCGGAGCGGCGCAGGACCTTCACGACGGCCTCGTCGGCGTCGGTGGAACCCACCGTGGCGTCGACGACGAACAGGACTGCGTCCGCGGCGCTGACAGCGACCTCGGCCTGCGCGGCGACCGCCTTCTGCAGGCCGACGGCGTCGGGGTCCCAGCCCCCCGTGTCCACGACCGTGAAGCGCCGCCCGCGCCACTGGGCGTCGTACGTGACGCGGTCGCGGGTGACGCCGGGGACGTCCTGCACGACCGCCTCGCGGCGGCCGAGGATGCGGTTCACCAGAGTCGACTTGCCGACGTTCGGTCGTCCGACGACCGCGAGGACCGGCTGCGGCGCCTCGGGCGGCTCGGCGTCGCCGCCCGCTTCCCTGACGTCGGTCATCGCTGTGCCGCTCCGGCGTCCACGTGCTCGAGCAGGCCGGCGCGGATCCGCTCGGCTGCGGCCCGCACAGTGCTGCGGGCCCGCGGGTCTCCGGGCACCTCGACGGCGAAGGGCGCGCCGAAGCGGAGGACCACCTGGGAGCGCAGGCGCGGCCTCCACGTGCCCCTCGGGACCGCCTCGTCCGTGCCGGTGATGGAGACCGGGACGACCCGCGCGCCGCTGCGCAGCGCGAGCCAGGCCAACCCGTCGGTGACCGACTCGAGCCGCCCTTGCCCCCGGGTGCCCTCGGGAAAGACGGTGAGCGCACTCCCCCGCTGCAGAGCGTGCAGGCCGGCCCGCAGGGCGGCGCGGTCGGGAGCGCCGCGGCGCACCGGGATGACGTCGAGCCGGCGCCACAGCCGCGTCCACACGCCGACGAAGATCTCGGACTTCGCCAGTACGGCCGTCGGCCTGGGCAGCAGGAGGAAGACCAGCGGGCCGTCGAGGAAGCCGCGGTGGTTGCCGGCCACGAGCACGGGGCCCGCGGACGGGACGTGCTCGCCGCCCTGCACGTCGATGCGGAACAGGGCGTGGGCGAGGGCCCTGCCCAGCAACCGGCAGGCCGCCGTCACGACCGCGGAGCGCTGCTCGATCGTCCCGGGGAGGACGGGCAGAGCCGCGGCGGTCACCGGGCCGCTCCGTCGACGAGCCCGGCCTGCCTGGCCAGCTCCAGCACCCGCTCGACGACCGCGTCGGCGTCCATCGCGCTGCTGTCGAGCACGACGGCGCCCGGCGCGACGGCCAGCGGGCTGGTCGCCCGGCCGCTGTCGAGCGCGTCGCGGCGGGCGAGATCGGCTGCCACCGCCTCCTGCAGCGCCGTCCCGCCGGACGGCAGGGCCACCCCGGCGTCCGCGTCCGCGGCCCGCCGGCGGGCCCGCTCCTCCGGCGAGGCGTCGAGGTACACCTTCACGCGGGCGTCCGGCAGGACCACGGCTGCGATGTCACGGCCCTCGACGACGGCGCCGCCGGTGCCGGCCAGCTCGCGCTGCAGCGCGACGAGCAGCCGGCGCACCTCGGGGACCGCGCTGACCGCGCTCACGGACGCGGTGACGTCGGCGCCGCGCAGCGCCTCGCTGACGTCGGTCCCGTCCAGGGTCGTGGCGGAGGCGTCCGGGTCGGTGACCTGCGCGATCCGGCTGCCACGGGCGACCTCCACCACGGCAGCAGCGTCGTCGAGCGCGACGCCCGAGCGGAGGGCGGCGAGGGTGACGGCGCGGTAGGTGGCCCCCGTGTCGACGTACCGCCACCCGAGCGTCCGGGCGACCCGCCTGGCCACGGTGCTCTTGCCGGAGCCCGACGGGCCGTCGAGCGCGATCGCCCGGGTGGCACCGGTCACGAGAACTCCTGGATCGTCCGACGGGGTCGCGGCCAGCCTAGTCAGGGACGACGGCCGGCTCAGTCCTCGAGCAGCTCCCAACCACAGACCGACAGCGCCTCCCGCGCCGCGGGACGGTCAGCTGCCCGGACGAGCAGCTCGACGAGCCCGCGGGGGCGCCCCGGGAGGTGCTCCACGCGCACGTCCTCGACGTTGACACCGGCCTCTGCCGCGCAGGCCAGCACGCCGGCGATCTGCCCCGGACGGTCGCGCACGCTGACGAGCACCGGGACGAAGGCAGACGTCTCGGCGCGCCGCTTCAGGGGCAGCCGGGCCCGACCGCGGGCGCCGCGGAGCAGGAGGTCGCGCAGGGCGTCCGCTGCAGCCGGTGCGTCGCTGCCGCCGGCCGCGAGCCGGTCCAGGTGCCGTGCCGTGCCGGCGAGGTCCGCAGCGAGGTCGTGCACGAGCGGGGCCACCTGCGCGGCGTTGCTGGTGAGGATGTCGACCCACAGCTCGGCATCGCTCGCGGCGATCCGCGTCGTGTCCTGGAGCCCCGGCCCGGCCAGGGAGTAGGCGTCGGGGCCGGGCGCCGAGGCCTTCGGGCCGGCGTGGCCCGGGGTCGCGGCGCCAGCCGTGTCGGGATCCGGGGAGCTGCCGCCGACCGCGTCCAGCTGTGCGGCCAGCGCGCTCGCCGCGAGCTGGGGCAGGTGACTGACCAGCGCCACGGCCGCGTCGTGCGCGTCGGCACCGATCTCGACGGGGACCGCACCGCAGGCCTCCGCCAGCCAGCGCACGGCGCCGAGGACGTCGATGTCCGTCGTGGGTCCGGCGCACACGGCCCACGGGCGGTCGACGAACAGGCGGGCCGACGCGGCAGACGGCCCACGCGTCTCGCGCCCGGCCAGGGGATGCCCTCCGCAGAACCGCCGCAACAAGGAGACGTCAGGGCCGGCCAGCCTCTCGACCTCGTGTTGAACTCGAGCCTGAGCTGACGCTACATGGCTGACCGTGGGTGTCAGGGTTGACCGCAGAAGGCGGTTGACGATCCGGCCGGTGGCCGCTGGCGGTGCGCACACGACGACCAGGTCCACGGCCGCGCGACGGTCCCACCGCCGCCCGGCGCCGCGGGACACGGCCGCCTCGACAGTGGCGTCGTCCACGTCGTCGAGCAGCACGTCGGCGACGTCGCGCAGGGCCATGCCGATGGACGTGCCGATCAGGCCGGTGCCGACGATCGCCACCCGGCCGGACATCACCGCCATGTCGTCCGCCCCGGCTCCCGGACAACCAGGTGGTACGGCCTCGCCGCACCGGGGTCCCGCACGACGCCGGCGCTGACCCGTGTGCCGTGCGCGCGCGCTGCCCCTCCCGGTCCATCACGTCCGGGCCGGGACTCGGCCGCGGCAGCGCCTCCGAGTCGGTCCCGTCCGGCGTCGGCCAGCTGGCGGGCTGCGACCCGGCGTGCCGGTGGGCACGTCGACCGCCTCATCCGCCTGGACCCCACCGGACCGAGCCGCCGAGCTGATCCGCGGCCGGTGAACGCACGGCGGTAGCGCCGGCGTCCTGGACCATTCGCGCGTACGCCGTCTCCCCGAACCGGGCATACGGCGGCCGTGGGCTGGGTCACGTCGGCAGGTCGGTGCGCAGCGCGGCTGCGCCGCGCAGGTAGACGTGCCGCACGTCCGCCCGAGCAGCATCGGTCTCGACGTGCGCCAGCAGCCGCAGCACGCGAGGCATGGCGCCAGGCACCGCGATCTCCGTGGCGCACAGCAGCGGAACATCCGTGATGCCCATCTGCCTCGCCGCGTAGGCCGGGAACTCCGACGTCAGATCAGGGGTCGCGGTGAACACGACGCTGATGAGGTCGTCCGGGGAGAAGGCGTTGCGCTCGAGCACGGCCGTGAGCAGCTCGGTCGTCGCATTCAGGACCGCCTGGCGGTCGTCCTGGTCCACCTGAATGGCGCCTCGCACCGCTCGCACTGCCACTGCCACCTCCGCGTCGACGGCGAACTCTAGCGATCAGCGGCCTTGACGATGTCGCTGCACAGCGGTGTGTCGTGAAGCAGATCCGTTTCCGAAGGCAGCAGTCGATACCACCGCAGGCAGTTACAGCGCTTGGCCGGTATCTCGTTGAACAACTGAATCGGCTCATCGGCGAGTCTTTCTGACGTCCTGCCGCTTCAGCATCGAGCCGGTCAAGCGATGTGGAGTTGCAGCGGCTAAGCGCTTCCTAGGCGAGGCGGTTAGTCGACAGGACAGGCTGCGCCTGCGGGAGTGACAAGTCGACATGCGGCAGCGCGGCGGGCAGCGTCGGGGGCATCGGCGCCAGCTGACCCAGAGCGGCAGCTCAACGCTGCAGGCGCTAGCCGTGCAGATACTTGAACCACTACGTCGACAAAGCGGTTGCTCGGCTGCGCCACATGCCGGCATGACACGCCTCACCAGAGCGCACCGGAAACGCGCCCACTGCACAGGCGCCACCGCTGGTCCCACCCCCGTTTTCGACGACCCGGTCCGCAACGCGGTCCATGGCCGCGTCGCGACGGCACACGTTGCGACGGCTCCAGCCGTCCGCCGGCCTCGCCGACCGGCATCCGATCTGCCACAGGTCGATCGATGACGCGGACGAGGCTCGTCTTCCGCGCCACACCGCGCCACACCGCGCCGCACCGGGACCGACCCGCGCTGAGAGCGGACGAGGGCCGTGCCTCGTCCGCGGCGTGCGGCGAGCCCGGGGGCCGCGGGAGTGACGCACGCAGAACCGGGCGCGGACGGCTCGGTGGACGGGCGGCGTCGAGCGCACGCGCCGCGATCCGGTCGTACAGGGCGGCTCGGCGCGTGAGGGACGAGCCGGACGGCGGCGGTCTCCTACAGGCCGACGGTCTCGTAGAGCGCGCCGACTTCCTGGGTGGTCAGTGGTCGCAGCTTGCCCGGTCGCTGATCGCCGAGCCGGAGTGGCCCGATCCGGGTGCGCACGAGCCGCTCAACCGGGTGCCCGACGGACTCCAGGAGGCGTCGGACGATGTGCTTGCGCCCCTCGTGCAGGACGAGCTCCACGAGGACCCGTCCTGCGGAGGAGTCGACCAGCCGGAACTCGTCCACCCTGGCGAACCCGTCCTCGAGCTCTACGCCGTCGCGCAGCCGGCGGCCGACGTCCCTGGCCATGGGGCCGGGCACGTCGGCCAGGTAGGTCTTGGGCACGGCATAGGAGGGGTGGGTCAGTCGGTTCGCCAGCTCGCCGTCGTTGGTGAGCAGGAGCAGCCCCTCGGTGTCGGCGTCGAGCCTGCCGACGTGGAAGAGGCGCTCCTTGCGGCCGGCGACGAGGTCGCCGACCGACGGCCGACCATCGGGGTCGGACATGGCCGTGACCATGCCCCGCGGCTTGTTCAGCGACAGGTGCACCGAACCGCTCGGTGCCGCGACGCGCATGCCGTCGACGCGCACGACGGCGGTGGTCGGATCGACCCGACGACCCTGGCTGGTCACCGTCTCGCCGTCGACAGAGACGCGCCCCTCCGCGATGATCTCCTCGCAGGCCCGCCGCGATCCGAGCCCCGCGGCCGCCAGCACCTTCTGCAGTCGAATTCCCTCTGCCTCAGTCATCTCATCCTCACCTTGATGTCGAGCCTTCTTCCACGTCATCGATCTCAGGCAGAAGTGGAGCCAGAGACGGCAGCATGGCTAGTGAGTCGAGCCCGAGCTTCTCCAGCAGAAGCGGGGTCGTGACGTAGAGGGTGCCGCCGCTCTCCGGATCTGCACCGGCTTCGGTCACCAGCCCACGCGCGACCAGCGTGCGCACGACGCCGTCGACGTTCACCCCGCGGACCGCGCTGACCCGGGCCCGGGTGACCGGCTGCCGGTAGGCGATGACGGCCAACGTCTCGAGGGCGGCCTGGGTGAGCCGCGCCTGCTGGCCGTCCAGCACGAACCGCTCCACCCACGGCGCGCACCGCTCCCGGGTGTAGAGCCGCCACCCGCCCGCTGCCGGGCGGAGGGCGAACCCCCGTTCCTGCCGGTCGTACTCCGCCGCCAGCGCGGTCAGGGCCGCCTCGACCTCCTCGGTGGGCCGCTCCACGACCTGAGCCAAGGTCACCGCAGGCACCGGCTCGTCGGTGACGAGCAGGACTGCCTCGAGCAGCGCGGGCAGTGCCGGCTGCGGATCCTCGACTCCCTGCAGGTGGGCGCCAGGGCGGTGGGTCATGTCTGAACCCCTTCTGCCTCGTCGAACTCAGACCCCGTCGGGGGAAGCTCGGCGTCGTCGACCGGACCTGACCAGCGCACGTGCAGCTCCCCCAGCGCCTCAGCCTGCTCGAAGGCCACGAGAGCGTCGCGGTACAGCTCCAGCAGGCCGAGGAAGCGAGCCACGACCTCGAGGGTGCCGTCGCAGTCGGAGGTGAGCACGCGGAAGGACGCCCGCCCGACCCGACGGAGCCGCTCCCGCAGGACGGCGGTCTGCTCCCGGACGCTGACGGTCCCGCCGTGCACGTGGTCGACGGCCACCTCAGGCACCGGACGCGGTGCCAGCGCCCGAGCGGCCAGCGCGGCGAACTCGAGCGGCCCGAGGCCCAGCAGCACCTCGGGGAGCAGCCCGGCGAAGCGCGGTTCCAACGACACCGACCTGGGGTACCGCCGCGACTGGGCGGCGAGCAGTGAGGCGAGGTGCCCAGCCGCCTGCTTGTAGGCGCGGTACTGCAGCAGCCTGGCGAACAGCAGGTCGCGCGCCTCGAGGAGCGCGAGGTCCTCCTCGTCCTCGACCTCCGCCTGCGGCAGCAGGCGGGCCGCCTTGAGGTCGAGCAGGGTCGCCGCCACGACGAGGAACTCGGTGGCCTGACCCAGGTCCCACTCGGCCCCGCCGGCGCGGATGTGCGCGATGAAGTCGTCGGTGACCTTCGACAGGGCCAGCTGCGTCACGTCCAGCTGGTGCTTGGCGATGAGCCCGAGGAGCAGGTCGAACGGGCCCTCGAACTCGTCCAGCCGCACGGAGAAGACCGCGGCGACCGCGGCCGCGCCGGCAGCGGCGTCCGGCTCGTCCGCGTCGGGCCCGCCGTCAGTGCGGTCGTGCGCCCCGGTACTGGTCTCAGCCACCGAGCAGCGGCCGGAGGACGGGAGCCAGCAGGAGATCGATCAGCGTGGGCAGCAGCGGCTGAGGACCACCGAGCGGGATGAGGAGCAGGGCCAGCAGGACGGCGGTGCCGATGTTCTGCTCGATCAACCGGTAGCGGGCCTTCTGCCACCCGGGCGTCTGCGGTCCGAGTGCGAACAGCAGCCGCCCGCCGGGCAGCGGCGGCAGCGGCACCAGGCTCAGCAGGGCGACGGCGAGGTTGCTCAGGCCGAGCAGGTAGAGGACCTCCTGGCCGAGCCCGAGGCCCGAGATGCCCGTCTGCAGGCTGAGCAGAGAGCCGCCGGCGGGCGGCCCGTCCAGCAGCCGGTAGGCGACCAGAGCGAGGACGCCGATCGCGACGTTGGCTCCCGCCCCCGCCAGCAGGACGGTCACCAGCGAGCCTCTCGACCTGCGGGGCGACAGCTCGGTCTGGCGCGACCAGCCGGTCCCGGACACCGCTGCGCCGATGACCCCGAAGACGTCCAGGTGCCGGCGCGGGTCGGGAGTCAGGCGGTCCTCCGCGGCCGGTGCCCGCTCCCCCACCCGGTGTGCGGCCCGAGCCTGCACCCAGCCGTGCACCGTGACGGCGACCACGAAGGACAGCAGGAGGACCACGAAGTCGAAGGGCGCGCCGAGCGCGTAGAGCACCTCAGCGCCCGCGCAGGCGCCGGACGAGGATGCTCGACTCGCCCTTGGCGTCGAGGTCGGCGAGCACGACGGCCAGCGCCTCACGCACGATCCGACCGCGGTCGACGGCCAGTCCGTGGTCGCCCCGCAGCGTCAGCCGGGCGTGCTCCAGGTCCAGCAGCTCCTCGGCGGAGACGTAGACGGTGATCTTCTCGTCGTGGCGCTCACGCCCGGTCGGCTGGCGGTCGGCCGCCGTGGGACGTCGCCGCACCGGGGCGCGGACCGGCCCCCGCCGCACGGGCGGCGGGGGCGGTGCGGCCGCCTCGGCAGGCGCCGGGAGGTCGGCGACGGGCGTGAGCGTGACCTGGGCCCGCTGCTCCGCGTGCGCGTGCTCGCTGCCCGGCGCGGGAGCGGCGGCCGGCCCGCCGGTGGAGCGGAACAGCTCGTCAGCGCCTGGCAGGCTCCTGCGGCGGCTCATCGGGCGGCCGCGCGGGCGAGGACCTCGCGAGCGAGGTCCCGATAGGCGGTGGCGCCGGCGGACGAGGACGCGTAGGCGGTGATCGGCTCGCCGGCGACGGTCGTCTCCGGGAAGCGCACGGTGCGGCTGATGACGGTGTGGAAGACCTTGTCGCCGAACGCGTCGACGACCCGCGCCAGCACTTCGCGGCCGTGCAGGGTGCGTGCGTCGAACATGGTCGCCAACAGACCCTCGATCTCCAGGCGAGGGTTCAACCGTTCCCGGATCTTCTCGATGGTCTGCAGCAGCAGCGCGACGCCGCGCAGCGCGAAGTACTCGCACTCCAGCGGGATGACCACGCCGTCGGCCGCCGTGAGGGCGTTGACCGTGAGCAGGCCGAGCGAGGGCTGGCAGTCGATGAGCACGACGTCGTAGTCGTCGAGGACGGGCTCGAGAACGCGGCGAAGCGTGTGCTCGCGGGCGACCTCGTTGACCAGCTGCACCTCGGCGGCGGACAGGTCGATGTTGCTCGGCAGCAGGTCCATGCCGGCCACGCCGGTCTTGAGCATGACGTCGTCGGCGGACACGTCCTGCTCCATGAGCAGGTTGTAGACGGTGCGGTCCAGCTGCAGAGGGTTGACCCCGAGGCCGACCGACAGCGCCCCCTGGGGGTCGAGGTCCACGAGCAGGACGCGGCGGCCGGTCTCGGCCAGCGCGGCACCGAGGTTGATCGTGCTCGTGGTCTTGCCGACGCCGCCCTTCTGGTTGCACATGGCGAGGACGCGGGCCGGGCCGTGCTCGGCGACCGGCGCCGGCTCGGGGAAGCGCACGCGCGGGCGCCCGGTCGGCCCGAGGGCATCCCCGGCGACGGGCACCGCCGCGACCGGCACTGCCGAGGGCTCGGCCACGACCGTGACGGCTCCTGCCGCCTGCCGGCGTCGGGCGGGTGCCTCGGCGGCGGGCGGTGCCACGACCGCCGTCCGCTTTGTCGACATGCTCACAAGTCCACGACTCCCCGAGGCGACGGTCCGACAACTCGGCGAATGCCTTCGCCAGAGCCGCACCCTAGCCAGCCGAGCGGTGCGGGACCACGCCCCGCGGCGCATCTGTGGACCTGGGAGCGAGATCTGTGGACGAGGGCACCCGGCCTGTGGACGACACGCCGCACCCCTCTGCACAGAGCGGCAACCGCCTGTGGACGCGCTAGTCCCGCGCCCTGGGGTGCGTCGTCGCGTAGACCTCGCGCAGCCGGTCGACGGTGACCAGCGTGTACACCTGCGTCGTGGTCACCGACGCGTGGCCGAGCAGCTCCTGCACCACCCGCACGTCGGCGCCTCCGTCGAGCAGATGGGTGGCGAACGAGTGCCGCAGCGTGTGCGGCGACACGTCGACGGACAGGCCGGCACTGTGCACCGCCGCCTG
Source organism: Mycobacteriales bacterium (assembly GCA_035540755.1). Lineage (GTDB taxonomy): Bacteria > Actinomycetota > Actinomycetes > Mycobacteriales > SCTD01 > DATLGD01. The sequence continues at coordinate 18,571 of DATLGD010000120.1, forward strand.
GAGCACCGCCCACGCGCTCTGCCGGGACAGGCGTCCGCCTCGCGCGTTGAGGAACAGGGCCGGCGTTCCCCGCCCTGCGCGGACGAGCTCCGGGCGGGACTGCACGAGGTAGGCCTCGACCGATCGCCGGGCGAACGACCCCACCGGCACCACGCGCTGCTTGCCACCCTTGCCGTCGAGCCGGACCGAGCAGTCGCCGACGTCGAGGTCGTCGACGTCGAGGCCGACGGCCTCGGAGATGCGCGCGCCCGTGCCGTAGAGCACCTCCAGCAGCGCACGGTCACGCAGCGCGAGCGGCGGACGGCCGGCCCCGGCTGCCTCGAGCAGCGCCTCGACGTCCTGCACCGAGATCGCCTTGGGCAGCCGGCGAGCGGGCGCCGGCGGACGCACCTCCCGCGCAGGGTCGTGCGGCGCGAGGCCCTCGCGCTGGGCGAAGCGGTGCAGCCCCCGGACGGCGACGACTGCCCGACCGGCCGAGGACGCTGCGAGGGGCGGGTGCTCGTCGTCGCCCTCGCGCAGCGCGGCGAGGAAGGACGCGACGTCCGACTCCTGGACGTCGGCCAGCGCCTGGCAGCAGCGCGAGCCCAGGTGGTCCAGGTACCGCTCGAGGTCGCGCCGGTAGGACGACAGCGTGTTGGCGGCCAGGCCCCGCTCGACCGCGAGGTGGTCCAGGTAGGACTGCACGCCGCGCGCGGCGGGCGTTCTCATGCCGTCCGCCCTCAGGCGAGCACCTCCGCGAGCGGGCGCACCGGCAGGCCGTGCGCCTCCCCCACCGGTGCGTACACGACGTCCCGGCCGACGGTGTTGACGCCCAGAGCGAGTGCCGGGTCGGCGTCCACCGCTCCCCGCCAGCCGCGGTCGGCGATCGACACGGCATACGGCAGGGTGACGTTGGTGAGCGCGTAGGTCGAGGTGTTGGGGACCGCTCCCGGCATGTTCGCCACGCAGTAGAAGAGCGTGTCGTGCACGCCGAAGACCGGGTCGGAGTGCGTCGTGGGCCGGGTCGACTCGAAGCAGCCGCCCTGGTCGACCGCGATGTCGACGAGCACCGCCCCTGGCTTCATCTGGGCCACGAGGTCGTCGGAGATGAGCGTCGGCGCCTTGGCGCCGGGGACGAGCACCGCGCCGATGACGAGGTCGGCGTCGGCCACCGCGCGCTCGATCTCGTAGGTGTTGGAGGCGACGGTCTGCATGTGGCCCTGGTAGATCCGGTCGACCTCGCGCAGGCGACCGACGTTGATGTCCAGCAGGAGGACCTCGGCCTGCATGCCGAGCGCGATGGCGGCGGCGTTCAGGCCCGAGACGCCGCCGCCGAGCACGACCACCTTCGCCGCGTAGACGCCGGAGACGCCGCCGAGCAGCACTCCGCGCCCGCCGGCGTAGCGCTCGAGGAAGTGCGCGCCGACCTGCGGAGCCATCCGGCCGGCGACCTCCGACATGGGTGCGAGCAGCGGCAGTGACCGGTCGGGCAGCTGCACCGTCTCGTAGGCGATCGCCGTGGTGCCCGACGCCAGCAGGGCGTCGGTGCACGGGCGGGAGGCGGCCAGGTGCAGGTAGGTGAACAGGACCTGGTCGGCCCGCATCCGGCCGTACTCCTCGGCGATCGGCTCCTTGACCTTCAGCAGCAGGTCGCCCTCGGCCCAGACGTCGTCCGGCGAGCCGAGGATGGTCGCGCCGGCGTCGACGAACTCGTCGTCGACGATGGACGAGCCCGCGCCGGCGTCCTTCTCGACGAAGACCTCGTGGCCGTGCGCCACGAGCTCCTTGACGCCCGCCGGGGTGATCGCCACCCGGTACTCGCTGTCCTTGACCTCGCGCGGGATGCCGACCTTCACGGTGCCTCCTGGAGCTGATGTCGCACGGCGCCGGTCGGGCGCGGGTGCGGTCCGCAGCGGGCTCCTGGTGGGAGCCGGCGCCGCGGGGACGGCGGCCTCGTTGCCGCCGTCGCGCCGAAGTCTAGAGGCCCAGGTCACACCGGCGCAGTCGGCCGGCGGACCAGCACACGGGTGCGGCCGGCGGCTGCCGCGGTGCCGTCCGGGACGTGAGCGAACACGCGCGCGGGGGCACGGAGCGGCCATGAGCTGGTACGCCGAGATCCCCTCCGTGCGGACCAGGCAGGTCGCGCTCGATGCGGCCCTTGCTGCCTGGGTGCTGCTGTGGCTGTGGCTGGGCCGGGTCGTCCACCGTGCCGCCGAGCAGCTCGGTGCGCCCGGCCGGGAGCTCGAGGAGGCCGGAACCGGCCTGGCCGGCGGCCTGGCCGGCGCGGCAGAGCGGGCCGGGAGCGTCCCTGGCCTGGGCGGCGGCCTGCGCGCGCCGCTGGACGCCGCTGCCGGCGCCGGCGACGCGCTGGCGCGGGCGGGCAGCGCGCAGCAGGACGCCGTCGGCACCCTGGCGCTCGTCCTCGGCCTCGTGGTCGGCGGCCTGCCCGTCGCCTGGGCGCTCGTCCGGTGGCTGCCCGGACGGCTCCGCTGGAGCCGGGAGGCCGCCGCGGCGAGCAGGCTGCGAGGCGACGTCGACCTGCTCGCGCTCCGCGCCGCTGCGCGCGCGCCGCTGAGCGAGCTGGCCCGGCTCGGTCCGGACCCGGTGACCCGCTGGCGCGCCGGGAACGCCGACGCCGGACGCGCCCTGGCCGCGGTCGAGCTGCGCCGGCTGGGCCTCCGGCCCGACGGCGAGCACGCAGCCGGTGCCGGCGGCGGCGCCTAGACACCCCACAGCACGGGCTGCTTGCGCGGCGGCGAGCGGGCTGGATCAGGTCGACTGAGTCGCGCCCGGCCGTGGCCGCTAGGGCCGGGCCTTGCCGCTCGGCCACGGGGCGTCGGCCGGGCGCAGCCCGCCGAACCCGTCGCGCGCCGCGCGGTCGGCGGCGAGGACGCCCACGACCGCCGTGGCGTTCTGCAGCTCGCCCGACAGGATCCGTCGGGCGGCGTCGTCCAGCGGCACCCAGGAGATCGTCATCTCCTGCTCCTCGTGCTCCTGCACGTCGCGGTCGACCTCGGACAGGTCCCGGGCGAGGTAGATGCGCACGGCCTCGTCGCACATGCCCGGGCTCGACAGGTGGTCGACCAGGACGTGCCACGTGTCGGCGGCCAGCCCCGCCTCCTCGGCCAGCTCGCGCTGAGCCGCCACCAGCGCCGACTCGCCGTCCTTGTCCAGCAGGCCCGCCGGCAGCTCGTCCAGCCGCCTGCGCACCGGGTGCCGGTACTGGTTGACCAGCAGCACGCCCCGCTCCCCCAGCGCCACCACCGCGACAGCCCCCGGGTGCACGACGACGTCGCGCTGTGACGTCGTGCCGCCCGGCATGGACACCTCGTCCTTGTGCACGCCGATGACCCGCCCGGTGAAGACGACCTCGGTGGACAGGACCTCGTACTCGTGGTCTGCCATCAGAGCGGGAGCATCCGGCCGTCGGCGTAGCGCACCGAGGCGTCGACGAAGGCCCGGAACAGCGGGTGTGCGCGGGTCGGCCGCGAGCGGAACTCCGGGTGCGCCTGCGTGCCGACGAAGAACGGGTGGGTCTCGGCCGGCAGCTCGGCGATCTCGACGAGCCGCCCGTCCGGCGAGGTGCCGGAGAACACCAGCCCGGCCGCCTCGAGCTGCGGCCGGTAGGCGTTGTTGACCTCGTAGCGGTGCCGGTGCCGCTCGGTGGCCGGGTCGTCGCCGTAGGACCGGGCCGCGACCGAGCCCTTCTTCAGGGCGGTCGGCCACAGGCCGAGCCGCATCGTGCCGCCCATGTCGCGCTCACCGGCGACGACGTCCTCCTGGTCGGCCATGGTCGAGATGACCGGATCGGGACATCCGGGGTCGAACTCGGTCGAGCCGGCCTTCTCGATCCCGGCGAGGTCGCGGGCGACCTCGATGACCATGCACTGCAGCCCCAGGCACAGCCCGAGCACCGGGACCTTGCACTCGCGGGCGTGCCGCACCGCGCCGAGCTTGCCCTCGATGCCGCGGACGCCGAAGCCGCCCGGCACGAGGACGCCGTCGACGCCGTCGAGCGCACTGGCTGCGCGCTCGGGGGTGTCGCAGTCGTCGGAGGGGACCCAGCGGATGTGCACCTTCGCGTCGTTGGCGAAGCCGCCGGCGCGCAGCGCCTCGGTGACCGACAGGTAGGCGTCCGGGAGGTCGACGTACTTGCCGACCAGGGCGACCGTCACCTCGCGGGAGGGGGAGTGGACCCGCTGCAGCAGCTGCTCCCAGTCGGTCCAGTCGACGTCGCGGAACGGCAGCGAGAGCCGCTGGACGACGTAGGCGTCGAGCCCCTCGGCGTGCAGCACCTTGGGGATGTCGTAGATCGACGGCGCGTCGACCGCGGAGACCACCGCCTCGGCGTCGACGTCGCACATCAGAGCGATCTTGCGCTTGAGCCCCTCGCCGATCGGCCGGTCCGACCGGCAGACGATCGCGTCGGGCTGGATGCCGATGCCGCGCAGCGACTGCACGGAGTGCTGGGTCGGCTTGGTCTTCAGCTCACCCGACGGCCCGATGTAGGGGATGAGCGAGACGTGCAGGAAGAAGCAGTGGCTGCGGCCGACCTCGTGCCGCACCTGCCGGGCGGCCTCGAGGAAGGGCAGCGACTCGATGTCGCCGACCGTGCCGCCCACCTCGGTGATGACGAGGTCGACGTCGGGACCGCCGAGGCCGAGGATGCGTTCCTTGATCTCGTTGGTGATGTGCGGGATCACCTGGACGGTGTCGCCGAGGTACTCCCCCCGGCGCTCCTTGGCGATGACCGAGCTGTACACCTGACCGGTCGTGACGTTGTTGGCGCCGCTCAGGTCCTCGTCGAGGAAGCGCTCGTAGTGGCCGACGTCGAGATCGGTCTCGGCGCCGTCGTCGGTGACGAACACCTCGCCGTGCTGGAACGGGTTCATCGTTCCGGGGTCGACGTTCAGGTACGGGTCCAGCTTCTGCATGGTGACCCGCAGCCCGCGCGCCTTGAGCAGGCGCCCCAGCGAGCTGGCGGTGAGGCCCTTGCCGAGGGAGGAGGCCACTCCGCCGGTGACGAACAGGTGGCAGGTCCGACTCGGCTTGCCCACATCGCTCCCCGTGCTCCGAGCAGACCGGCGGTCCGCTGCACGGAAGGCCACTCTAACCGTCGCTGGACGCCGGGGCGGCAGGGTCGGTCGCGACACGCGCGCAGACCGCGACGGTCGCCGGGGCCGCGACGAGCAGGGCGAGCGCGGGGATCGCCGGGCCGCTGTCGTTGACGACGAGGCCGACCAGCGACGCCGCGCCGACCGCCAGCAGCCCGTGCCGCCAGGCCGGGGCTGCGGTGAAGACCCGGCGGAGGGAGGCCGGCGGCCGGACGACGAGCCACACCGCCAGCGCCAGGACCAGCGGCAGCATCGCCGTCGCCGGGTTGGCGAGCAGCAGGTCGCCGATCGCGGCGGCCTTGCGGGTCAGGACGCCGGCGGCCTCCCCGTCACGGACGTCCTCGAGGAAGCGGCCGAGGTGGGTGCGCTGCGCGGCCGGCCGGGAGAAGTCGAGCAGGGCCAGCAGCGTGACCAGCGCGGCGCCGGCGAAGCCCCCGGCCAGCAGGCGGCTGAGCGTCACCCGCCGGCCGCCGCGGAGCATGGCGAGCAGCACGACGGCCGGGGTCAGCGCCAGCACCCCGCCGACGTCGCTGCCGAACGGCGGCGCTCCGACCACGAGGACGGCCAGCGCTCCGCCCGCCGCCACGGCGGCCAGGGACTGCCGGCTGGTGCGCCCGGCGGTCAGCGCGGCGAGGGCGAGCAGCAGCGCGCCGGCCAGCACGCCGAAGCCGACGTTGCCCAGCCCGGCGAACCGGCCGGCGACCAGCGGCGAGTAGCCCGCCGGGGCGTCGGTCTGCAGCCGGGCCCCGGTGACGAGGTCGACGAGCAGGAGTACGGCCAGACCTGCGCAGACCGCCCCGGCCGCCGTCAGCCGGCCGCGCAGCCGGACGGCCGCGGCGGTGACAAGGCCTCCCACGGCGGCGGTCACGACGACGAGCCCGGCCAGCGGCACCGGCAGCCGCCACCAGGGCAGCAGCCCGGCCAGGTAGGAGCCGCCCAGCAGCGCGACGCCGGCCAGCCCGATCAGCTCGGCGGCGCGCCAGGACCGCCGCCACCGGGCGAGCGCCAGCGCGAGGAGCAGCCCGCCGACCAGCAGGACGAAGAACGGCACCGTCGACGACGTGGCCGCGACGGCCCGCCGGTCGAGGTCGGCGAGTGCGGCGACGTCCGGGGCGGGTCCGCTGGTCTGCCAGGGCTGCCCGGTCATGGCGCGCGGCGGCTCGATCCCGAGCAGGTCGAGCACGGTCGGGGCGACGTCGATCAGCTGCACGTAAGGGACGCGACGGGTGGAGGCCGAGACCAGCCCCGCCTCGGAGAGCCCGGGCCCGACGGCCACCGCCACGTGCAGACGTGCCCGGTCCTCCCCCGGCGCTCCGGACAGCCCGACCACGAGCAGGGTGCTGCCCGGCGACAGGCTCGCCTCGACGGCGGCCACGACCTCGTCGACGCCGGCAGCTGCGGAGGTGCGCTCGCCGGCGTCGCCGCTCACCGCCGGCGCGTCGACGAGCAGGACCGGGCAGGCCCGCCCGGGGTCGCCACCGGCCAGCTCTGCGCCGTCGCCCCGTGCCGCCAGGCAGAGCCCGACCCCCCGCAGTGCCTCGGTGAGCGCCCGGACGTCGGCGGCGTCGCGGGTCTCGAGGTTGCCCGCGGCGAGCCCCTCGACGTCCTCGGCCTCGACCGCCAGCGTGCCGCAGGGAACCCCGTCGGCCTCCGCCCGCGCGCCGGCGCCGAGCGTCAGCCAGCCGTCGGCAGGGCAGCTCACGGTCGGCAGCGCCTTGACCGACAGGACGCCGACGGCGGCCTCGTCGGCCAGCCGGTGCAGCGTGGGCGTGCTCGTCGGGTCGACGTCCTCCCAGCGCAGCCCGGGCGCGCCGACGACGACGACCCGGGTGCCGGGCACCACCTCGTCCAGCGGCCGCTCCTGCGCGGTGGCCGCCGGGACGCCGAGCAGGGCCGTGGCCAGCACCGGCAGGAGGGCGAGCAGCGCGCGGGAGGTCACGGGCCGACCAGCTCGGCGTAGAGGGCCGCTGCCTGGGCGACGGCGTCGGCCTCGTCCGGCCAGGTCGCGGCCACGGCGCGTCCGCGGGCGGCGATCGCGGCGGCCTCGTCCGGGACGTCGAGCAGCCGCCGGACCGCGGCCGCGAGCGCCGCCGGGTCGCCGGGGGGCACCAGGACGGCTCCGTCCCGCACCAGAGCGGGCAGCCCGCCGACGGCGGCGGCCACCAGCGGCCGGCCTGCCCGCAGCGCCTCCTGCGCGGTGAGCGAGCGGGCCTCCCACTGCGAGGGCAGGACGACGACGTCGGCGGCCGCGTAGAGGTCGGCGACGTCGTCGCGCCGGCCCAGCCACCGCACCTGCGGCGCCGCCGTGGCCAGCTCCCCGGCCAGCGGGCCGTCGCCGGCGACCGCGACAACGGCATCGCCGAGCAGCGGCAGGGCCTCGAGCAGGACGTCGTAGCCCTTCTGCGGGTGGAGCCGGCCGACGGCGAGCACGAGCGGCCGGCCCAGCCCGGGGTCGCGCCCGCTCGGCACCAGCGGCGGCGGCGCCACCGGTGCGAGGCGCACGTCGCGCCCGCCGGCGGCGCGGGCGCGCGCGGCGAGGTCGTCGGAGGCGGCCAGGCTCACCGCGGCACGACGCGCGACGAGCCGCTCCAGTGCCTCGCCCGCGCGCCCGGCAGCCGGGTTGTGCCAGCTGACGACCACCGGGGGCGTGCGCGCCGCGAGCACCGCCAGCGACCCGGCGCGCAGGCCGTGGGCGTGCACGACGTCGGCGTCGCGGGCGAGCCGGCGCAGCGCGAGCACCGCAGCGACGTCGCGCACCGGGTGCGGCGTCGCCCCGATGCCGACCGGCTCGTGCCGGGCGAAGCCGAACACGTCCTGGGTGGACGGCGGCGCGGCGACCCGGACCTCGGCTCCGCGCGCGGTGAGCCCGGCCGCCAGGGAGCGCACGTGCACTCCCACCCCACCGGTGCTGGTGGCGAGCAGCAGGAGCACGCGCCGGCCGTCCAGCCGCGCGTCCCCGCCGGGGCGGCAGGAGGCCCGCTCAGCCACGGAGCACGCTGCGCACTCCGGCCGGGTCGAGCAGGCGGGCGATCCCCAGGTGGACCCCAGCGGTCACCAGCAGCAGGACCGCGCCGGCCCCGAGCGCGCGCGGCACCGACGCCCCGGCGTCCAGCGGCAGCAGCAGGGCGACGGCGGTGGCGAGCGCGGCTGCCCCGGCGCCGACCGCCAGCGCCCGGCCGGCCCCCTCGACCGCGGCCGCGCCTGCGGTGCGCCGCAGGGCGAGCAGCAGCAGCACTCCGGCCAGGGTCATGCCGGCGGTGTTGCCGACGCCGAGCAGCACGACCCGGTCGACGTCCGGCAGCGCGGCTACCAGAGCCAGGTCCGCTGCCGCCACGGTGAGCCAGCCTGCCACCGTGGCCGTCGCGGCCGCGCGGCCCTCCCCACGTGCGTACAGCGCGCGCGACAGCAGCGCGACGAGCCCGTAGCCGAGCAGTCCCGGGGCGAAGGCGCCCACCGCCCGGCCGAGCTCGGCGGCGCCGGCGCCCGCTCCCGGCGCGCCCTCCAGCAGCACGGTGGCTGCGGGTACGGCGGTCGCCGCGAGCAGCGCCGCCGACAGGGTCGCCACCAGCACGACCGCACGCAGCGACCGGCTGGCGACGGCCGCGTACCCGTCGCCGTCCCCGGCGTCGGCGCTGGCGCTCAGCAGCGGGAAGGCGCTGGTCGCCAGCGGCACCGCGAGCACCGCCCAGGGCACGAGGAACAGCGCGGTCGCCACGACGAAGACGACCACCGAGCCCTCGGCCCCGCCCGCCGCCAGCCGGAGCGCCACCACCAGGGCCACCTGCTGCGCGGCGAGCGCGGCCACCCCGGCGCCGGCCAGGCGGCGGGCGCGCGCGGCCACGCCGGGCGGGAAGCGCCACCCGAGCCGTACCGGCACGCCCGCCCGCCGCAGCGGCACGAGCAGCCCGAGCGACAGCACGGCCACGCCGAGCGTCGTCCCGACCGACAGGGTGAGCTCCTGCGCTCGGCTCAGCCCAGCCAGGCCGCCGTCAGGTCGCTGGGCGGCGTAGAGCAGGTAGGCCGTGACGACCACGAGGCTCGACAGCAGCGGCGCGAGCGCCGGCCCGAGGAAGCGGCGGTGGGCCTGCAGCGCGCCGGCCAGCACCACCCCGATGCCGTAGAGCACCACCTGCGGCAGGAAGACGAGCAGCATCCGGGTGCCGACCTCGACGGCGCCCGCGCAGCCCGGGTCCGGGCCGAGGAGCGCGCGGACGAGCAGGGGGGCGGTCAGCGCGCCGAGCAGCGCGACCGGCACGAGCAGGGCGACGGTCCAGGTGAGCAGGGCGCCGGTGGTGCGGGCGACCTCGGCGCGGTCCCCGCGGGCGACCGCGCCGGCCAGCACCGGCACGACCAGGCTGGCCAGCGCGCCGCCCGCGACCACCTCGAACACGACGTTGGGGATCGCGTTGGCGGCGGTGTAGGTGTCACCCACGCAGGTCGGGCCGACCGCCCGGCCGAGCACGGCGGTGCGACCGAAGCCGACGACGCGGGCCGCGACCGTGATCAGGGCGATGCCGGCGGCGGCCCCGATCAGGCCACGGCCGAGACGTCGGCTCAGGCCGGCGGGCACGGCGCAGGCCTCACGCGACCGGGTCCGCGGGCAGCCGGCCCAGCCGGTCCAGCGCCCGCAGCGGCGGGACGGCGTCGATGACCCGGCTGAACGAGACCGCTTCGCTGGCCGCGGTCAGCCCGACCACCGCGCTCAGGGCGGCGACGCGGGACGCCCGGCCCTCCAGCCGGCGGGACAGGGCCAGGCCGAGCACGGCGCCCAGCCCGTTCGCGCCGGCGTCGCCGAGCATGTGCCGCTCGGCCAGGTCGGCCGGCAGCAGGACGGCGGCGGCGGCCGCCGGACCCGGCTCGTCGAGGGCCACGGCGACCGCCAGTCCGGTCTTGAGCGCCCGCCCCGGCCGGACGTCGAACAGGTTGAGCAGGTTCGCGCTGCCGGCGACCAGGGCGCCGTCGAGCAGCAGGTCGACACCGGACCGGCCGGAGCGGCGCCCGGCCGCCGCGGCCGCCAGCAGACCCGTGCCGCCGATGCCGGCGACCTTGACGGCGCCGGAGGTCACCCGCCCCTGCCGCAGCGCCGCGGCGTGCCCTCGCAGTCCCTTGCTGCTGCGCTGCGCCGCGCGCTGCCCGACGGCGTCGTCGTAGGCGCCGACCGCTCCCGCACCCACCCCGGCGAGCACCGCCGCGGCCCCGGAGCCGGCAGCCAGCCCGGCCGCGACGGCGGCCACCGGCCCGGGCAGCAGCGTGACCTCCCGGCCGCGGTGGTTGGTGCGGACCCAGCGGGACCGCCCTCCGGGCGGGTGCCGCTCGACCAGCGCGCGCAGCGCGACGGCCAGCGCGGCGCCGAGCACGGTGCGACCGGCCCGGGCCCGGCCGGTGGACCTCACCCCTGGGGCTCAGGCGCCGGCTCGCCCTCCGGCGCGGGCTCGTCGGTCTCGGTGCCGCTGTCGGGCACGGGCGCGGACGCGCCCTGACCGCCTCCGTACCGCCCCGAGCCGCCGTCGGCCTGCTCGCGCAGCGCCAGCACGACGGCGACCTGGCCGACGGCGCGATCGGCGTTGTCCACCGAGCTGATCATGGCGTCCAGCGCGCTGGCGGACCGCAGCTCGCGCACCAGCCCGCCCTCCACGGCGGCCTCGGACGGGCCGGCGACGACGACCCCCGAGCTGCGGGCCTGCAGCTGGCCGCTCAGCTCGAGCAGCCCCTCGATCGCGGCCGTGCCTTCGTCGTCGAGCGGCTCGACGGGGGCCGGCGCGGCGACGAGCACGGCGAGCGTGGCGGCGGCGGGCGTCTCGCCCGCGTCGTCCAGACCGACCAGGTCGACCTCGGCGAAGGCGGAGACGACCGCCTGGGCGTCGTCGCGGTCGACAGGATCGGCGCCCGGGGCGACCAGCAGGGCCGCTGAGAGCACGGCGCCGGCACGGGCCACCGCCGAGTCGCCGGGCAGCTCGACGCCGGCCGGCAGGACGCTCGCGACGAGGTCCTCGACGAGCTGGGTGCTCTCCGGGTCGAACAGGGCCGGCTGCAGCTGCAGGCGCCCGGTGACCGCGCCGCCGGCGTCGTCGACCGCGGTGGCGATCTGCTGGGCGGTGCGGCTGTCGGCACCGGGGGCGAGCACGACCAGGACCCGCTGACCGGACAGGCGCCCGCCGACGAGCTCGTCGGACATCGCGCGCACCAGGTCGTCCGCGGTGTCGACGTCGGCCTGCAGCAGGCGCACGTCCGACTCGAGCGCCCGCTTGTCGCTGATCAGCCCGGCGTTGCTGCTGCGCAGGCCGTCGAGGACGGGGCCGTTCAGGGCAGCGGTGCCCACCACGATCCCCACGGCCAGGGCCAGGAAGATCGCGATGAGAGTGACCAGGTGGTACCGGAAGTCGATGATGACGGAAGTCCTTGCTGTCGGCGGGGCCGGCTAGAACAGGCCCTGGAACCAGAAGCGGATGTCGGCCCACCAGTCGGCGAGCAGGTCGCCGTAGGCCTGGCCGGCGACCGAGACGTACACCGCGGCGGCCATCGCCGCGACCGTCGCGAGCACGAGCAGCAGCAGCGACCAGGCCGAGATCTGCCGCCGGTAGAGCCGGCTGACGCCCTTGGCGTCGACCAGCTTGCCGCCGACCCGCAGGCGGGTCAGGAACGTCGAGGCCATCCCCTGCCGGCCCTTGTCGAGGAACTCCACGAGAGTGGCGTGGGTTCCCACGGCGACGATGAGGCTGGCGCCCTTCTCGTCGGCCAGCAGCATGGCGACGTCCTCACTGGTGCCCGCGGCCGGGAACAGCACGGCGGGGACGCCGAGGTCCTGCACCCGCTCGAGCCCGGGTGCGCGGCCGTCGGCGTAGGCGTGCACCACGACCTCCGCGCCGCAGCGCAGGGCGTCGTCACTGACGGAGTCCATGTCCCCGACGATGAGGTCGGGGGTCAGGCCCGCCTCGAGCAGCGCGTCGGCGCCGCCGTCCACCCCGAGCAGCACCGGGCGGTACTCCCGGATGTAGGACTTGAGAACGGCGAGGTCCTCGCGGTAGTCGTAGCCACGGACGACGATGAGGCAGTGCCGCCCCTCGAGCCCGGTGCTGATGTCGGGGACGCCGACGCCGTCGAGGAGCAGGTCGCGCTCCTTGAGCAGGTACTCCATCGTGTTGGCGGCGAAGGCCTCGAGCTGGGTGGCCAGGCCCGCCCGCGCCTCGGCCATGGCGGCCCCGACCGTCTCGTCGTCCTGCTCGTCGCCGGCCACGAGGAACTGCTCGCCGCGGTAGACCGCCCCGTCGTGCACCCGCACGACCTCGCCCTCGCGGACCATGCCGAAGACCTCGTCCCCGACGTGGTCGAGCAGGGGCACGCCGGCCGCCATGAGGATCTCGGGTCCGAGGTTCGGGTAGCGCCCGCTGATGCTCGGGGCGGCGTTGACGACCGCCGCGGCGCCGCTGGCCACCAGCGCGTCGGCGCTGACCCGGTCGATGTCGACGTGGTCGATGATGGCGATGTCGCCGGCCTGCAGGCGAGGCGTCAAGCGCTTGGTGCGGCGGTCGAGCCGGGCGACGCCGACCGTGCCGGGCAGCGTGTCGTCCTGCCGGGGACGTCGCAGTGCGGGGACCAGCCTCATCACCTCGAGTGTGCCAGAGGCGGCGGCTGCGGGCGGTCAGGCGCGCGGGACTCCGGTCGGCCCGGGCGGGCTGTCGGGCGGACGCCGCAGTCCGCGCGTCAGGCGGAGGCCTGGCCGGCCAGCCAGCTCTCGAGCTCGCAGATGCCCCGGGCAGCCTCGACGCGAACGGTGCGCGGGCTCGGGATCAGCGGCGCGAGGCCCGCGGGCGGCGCGTCCGCGGCCGGCAGCTGAGGCAGCCGCCGACGGCGGGCCTGCTCGCGGCGCTCCGCGCGGGCCTGCTCCCGGCCGCGCCACATCTGCGCGACGTCGGAGGGCCGAGGGGGCGGCGCATCGGTGCCGCCGGCCCGGTCCCAGACGATCCGGTAGGCCACCGCCAGGACGAGCGCGAGCGCGAGGACGAGCAGCAGGGTCACGGGCCACCTCCGGGCGGTGCTGCGGGGACGGCCCCGCCGTGTGCGCGGGCCGCGTGCCCGAAGGCATCGGCAGCCGAGGCGCCGAGGTGAACCCCGTCACGGGAGGACTTCGAGGCTCCGGCGGCGGCCAGCAGCTCCTCGGCGTGCCCGCGGGCGAGCCCGGAGTCGTGCCCCGCGAGCATCCGCGACAGCTCGACCACCCGCGCCTGGTCGTCGAGGTCGACGACGCCGCTGCGCGTCACCGCGCCGGCCCCCTCGGAGCCTGCTGCACCCTTGACCACCAGCAGGTGCCGGTCGGCGAACGCCGCCACCTGCGGCAGGTGCGTGACGACGACGACCTGGTGATCGCGGGCCAACCGCGCCAGCCGCCGCCCCACCTCGACGGCCGCCCGACCGCCGACCCCGGCGTCGACCTCGTCGAAGACCATCAACGGCACCGGGTCGGTGCCGGCGAAGACCACCTCGACCGCGAGCATCACCCGGGACAGCTCGCCACCCGACGCCCCCTTGTGGAGCGGGCGGGGCGGGGCGCCCGGATGGGGCACGAGCAGCAGCTCGACGTCGTCGACGCCGTCCGGACCGGCGGCGAGCCGCCGCTCCCCCACCGCCAGCCCGTCGGGTGCCTCCTTCGAGCTCACCGCCGCGACGACCGACGCCTGGGGCATGGCCAGGTCGGCCAGCTC
>DATLGD010000121.1:0-11001 GCA_035540755.1 Mycobacteriales bacterium
CCTCCAGCAGCCCGCCGATCCTGCCGACCGCACCGACCGGCCAGGCCGCCGGGGAGCCGTCCTCCCGCGCCGGCCCGTGACGCGCCCGGCCTGCTAGCAGGTGCAAGCACCGAGGCGCCGGTGTGGAACACTCCGGGGACCGGACACCCCGTCTCCCGGAGGCCTCGACCGCGTGACTCCCGAGCCGACCGCGCCTGCCGGGCCGTCCGCCGGCGTCCCCGCCGCGGACGACCCGGTCCTGCAGCGCAACCTGGCCGACCTCGTCCGTGACGCCGCCGGCCGCAGCCCCGACCAGCCCGCCTTCCTGTTCCAGGGGCGCTCGACCAGCTGGGGCGAGCTCGACGGGCTCGTCGACCGCACGGCCGCCGGCCTGCAGCAGCTCGGCCTCGCGCCCGGCGACCGGGTGGGCCTCTCGCTGGGCAACACCCTCGACTTCCCGGTCGTCTACTTCGGCGTCCTGCGGGCCGGGCTCGTGGCGGTGCCGCTCAACACCGGCTACACGACGCCGGAGCTCGAGCACGCGCTCGGCGACAGCGGGGCACGCGCCGTCGTCGTCCCGCGCAGCCTGCAGAGCACCGCCGCGAGCCTGCTGGACGAGCTCGACGACCTCGAGCACGTCGTGCTGGCCGACGGCGACGGGCCGGGCTCGCTCCTCGACCTGCAGCAGTCGGCGGCCGGAGCGCCCGCCGACACCGCCCGGGCCGGCGAGGACCTCGCCGTCGTGCTGTACACCTCCGGCACCAGCGGCCGGCCGAAGGGCGCGATGCTCCCGCACCGGGCGCTGCTGGCCAACCTCGAGCAGGGCGCGCGCATCGACCCGCCGGTCGTCGGGCCGGGCGACGTGCTGCTGCTCGTGCTGCCGCTGTTCCACGTCTACGGGCTCAACGCCGGGCTGGGGGCGGTGGCCCGGCACGGGGCCACCGGCGTGCTCGTCGAGCGGTTCGACCCGGTCGAGACCCTGGACGAGATCCGCCGGCACGGCGTCACCAACGTCATCGGGGCGCCGCCGATGTACGTCGCGTGGTCGATGCTGCCCGACGTCGGCGACGCCTTCTCCTCGGTGCGCCTGCTCGTCTCCGGCGCCGCGCCGCTGCCGGCCGCCGTGCTCCGCCGCATCCTCGACGTCACCGGTCACCACGTCTTCGAGGGCTACGGGCTCACCGAGACCGCCCCCGTGCTGACCACCACGCTGAGGAGCGAGGTGGCCAAGCCCGACTCGATCGGCCGGCCGATCCCCGGCGTCGAGCTGCGCCTGGTCGACGAGGACGGCTCGCCGGCCGAGGACGGCGATCCCGGCGAGATCGTGGTCCGCGGGGCGAACGTGTTCGCCGGCTACTGGCCCGACGGCCGCGAGGGCCCCGACGACGAGGGCTGGTTCGCCACCGGCGACGTCGCCTACCTCGACCAGGACGGCGACCTCCACCTGGTCGACCGGCGCCGCGAGCTGGTGCTGGTCAGCGGCTTCAACGTCTACCCGCGCGAGGTCGAGGAGGTGCTGCTCGCCCACCCGGACGTCGTCGAGGCGGCGGTGCTGGGGATCCCGCACCCCTACACGGGCGAGTCGGTGAAGGCGCTCGTCGTCGTGCGCGACGGCGCCCGGCTGACCGCTGAGGACGTCATCGCGCACGCCTCGACGAGGCTGGCCCGCTTCAAGTGCCCCACTGCCGTGGAGTTCGTCGCCGAGCTGCCGTACTCGGCCACCGGCAAGGTCAGCAAGGGCAAGCTGCGGCAGGCCGCCGCGAAGGCCCGGAGGCCGGCCTGACCGTCCGCGGTCTGGCCGGGGCGCTGCGCTGGCCGCGCCGCCGCCGTCCCGCACAGCTCACCTTCGTCACCCGCGACGGGTGCTCGCTGTGCGCCGAGGCGCTGCCGGTCGTGCAGCGGCTGGCGGCACGGGCCGGCGTGCCGGTCGAGGTGCGCGACGTCGACGCCTCCCCGGAGGACAGGGCGAGGTGGAGCGACCACGTCCCCGTGGTGCTGCTGGACGGCGAGCAGCACTCGATGTGGTTCGTCGACGAGGCCGCCCTCGCCCGGGCGCTGCGCGGTCGCTGACCGGCGTGTGACCGGCGCCACGACTTTGTGCGCGCGTTCACAAGCGCGTAACCTGGGGGACCAGCGGCCGCACCTCCAGCCGTCGCGCACCCGCAGGCCGTCCGAGAGACCCGGCTCCCCGGAGCCGCCAGGAGCCGTCCGTGACCGAGCGACGCAGCGCCCCCGCGCGCCGGCGTGCGGGCATCCCCGACGCCACCGTCGCCCGGCTCCCGCTCTACCTGCGCTCGCTGCACGCCCTCGCCGACGACGGCGTCCGCACCGTCAGCTCCGAGGAGCTCGCCCGGCTCGCCGGCGGCAGCGCGGGCAGCCCGGCCAAGGTCCGCAAGGACCTGTCGCACCTGGGCACCTCCGGCACCCGCGGGGTCGGGTACGACGTCGCCCAGCTGATCGACTCCATCTCCGCCGAGCTGGGCCTGGCCCGCCGCTGGCCCGTGGTGCTGGTCGGCGTCGGCAACCTCGGCCACGCCCTCGCCGGCTACGGCGGCTTCGCCTCCCGCGGCTTCCCGATCGCGGCGCTGTTCGACGCCGACCCGGACCGGCTCGGCGAGCTCGTCGGCGGGGTGCGGGTGCGTCCGATGACCGAGCTGCCCGACGTCGTGCGCGCCCAGGGCGGGGCGATCGGCGTCATCGCCACGCCGGCCGAGGCGGCCCAGGAGGTCTGCGACCAGCTGGTGGCGGCCGGCGTGCGCAGCGTCCTCAACTTCGCCCCGACCGCCCTCGCCGTGCCCGACGGCGTCGACGTGCGCAAGGTCGACCTCGCCGTGGAGCTGCAGATCCTGTCCTTCCACGAGCACCGCAAGAGCGCCCGCGTCGAGGTGCCGGCATGAGCGTGCTCGTCGTCGGCGTCTCCCACCGCAGCGCGCCGGTGTCGCTGCTCGAGCGCCTCACGGTCGGCGTCGACGCCACCGAGGAGGTGCTCGACGAGCTGCGCGAGGTGACAGCGGTCCACGAGGCGGTCGTGCTGGCCACCTGCAACCGGGTCGAGGTCTACGCCGACACCGACGGCTTCCACGCCGGCGTCGACGCCGTCACCGACCTGCTGTCGCACCGCTCCGGCGTCCCGCTGGCCGACCTCGAGCAGCACCTCTACGTGCACTGGGAGGGCCAGGCCGTCCAGCACCTGTTCTCGGTGGCGGCCGGGCTCGACTCGATGGTGGTCGGGGAGTCGCAGATCCTCGGCCAGCTGCGCCAGGCCTACGTCGCCGCCCGCGACGGCGCCGCCGCCGGCCGCACCCTGCACGAGCTGTTCCAGAAGGCGCTTCACGTCGGCAAGCGGGTGCACTCCGACACCGGCATCGACGCGGCCGGGCAGTCGCTGGTGACCGTCGCGCTCGACCGCGCCGTGCAGGCCGTCGGTCCGCTCGAGGACCGGCCGGTGCTGGTGGTCGGCGCCGGCTCGATGGGGGCCCTGGCCGGCGCCACCCTCAAGCGCGCCGGCGCCGGCCGGATCACGGTCGCGAACCGCACTCCGGAGAACGCCCGCCGGCTGGCCACGGCGCTCGAGGGCGAGGGCATCGGCCTCGACTCCCTCGACGACGCCCTCGCCGAGGCCGACGTCGTCGTGGCCTCGACCGGCGCCACCGGCGTGGTCGTGCCGTTCGAGGTCCTGGAGCGGGCGGTCAAGGCGCGCGACGGCCGGCCGATCGCGGTGCTCGACCTCGCCCTGCCGCACGACGTCGACCCCGGCGTGCGCGACCTGCCCGGCGTCACGCTCGTCGACCTCGCCTCGCTGCAGGAGGTGCTCGCCACCTCCTCGACCGGCGAGGACGTCGAGGCGGCGCGGCGCATCGTCACCGACGGCGTCGCGCAGTTCCTGTCCTGGCAGCAGGCCAGCCGGGTGGCGCCGACCGTCGTCGCGCTCCGCAGCCGGGCCGAGCAGCTCGTCGACGCCGAGCTCACCCGGCTCGGCGGTCGGCTGCCCGAGCTCGACGACCGCGCCCGCAACGAGATCGCGGCCAGCCTCAAGCGCGTCGTCGGCACGCTGCTGCACACCCCGACCGTGCGGGTGAAGGAGCTCAGCGACGCCCCTGCCGGGCTGTCCTACGCCGAGGCGCTGCGCGAGCTGTTCGGGCTCGACCGTGCCGCGCCGGCCGCGGTCGCCGCGCCGCCGCTCGCCGTCACGCCCGTGAGCGAGCCGCCGGTGGAGCTCGCCGTCCCCGCCGCGCGGGCCGACGAGCGCGAGGGCACCGAGTGAGCTCGAGCCCCCTGCGCCTGGGCACCCGGGGCAGCGCGCTGGCGCTCGCCCAGTCCGGCCACGTCGCCGAGGCGATCACCGCCGCGACCGGCCGGCCGGTCGAGCTCGTCCGCGTCGTGACGAAGGGCGACACCGACCGCGGCGCGATCGCGCAGATCGGCGGCACGGGCGTGTTCGTCACCGCCCTGCGCGAGGCGCTCGCCGCCGGGGAGGTCGACCTCGCCGTGCACTCCTACAAGGACCTGCCCACCGCGCCCGCGGTCGGGCTCACCATCGCCGCCGTGCCGCCTCGCGAGGACCCGCGCGACGTCGTCGTCGCCCGCGACGGGCTGACCCTCGGCGAGCTGCCGACCGGCTCCCGGGTCGGCACCGGCTCACCGCGCCGCACCGCGCAGCTCCGCGGCCTCGGCCTCGGCCTGGAGGTCGAGCCGATCCGCGGCAACGTCGACACCCGGATCGGCTACGTGCGTGACGGCGAGCTCGACGCCGTGGTCCTGGCGCGTGCCGGGCTGGCCCGGCTCGGCCGCCTCGACGAGGTCACCGAGGTCGTCGACCCGCTGCAGGTGCTGCCCGCCCCGGCGCAGGGCGCGCTCGCCGTCGAGTGCCGCACCGACGCCGACGACGTGCGCGACCTGCTGGCGGCGCTCGAGCATCCCGACACCCGCGCTGCCGTCGACGCCGAGCGGGCGCTGCTCGCCCGGCTCGAGGCGGGCTGCACCGCCCCGGTCGGCGCGCTGGCCGAGGTCGCCGAGGGCGACGACGGCACCGAGATCTTCCTGCGCGGCGTCGTCGCCGCGCTCGACGGGACCGACGCCGTGCGGCTGTCCGCGACCGGACCGCTCGACGACGCCGCGGGGGTGGGGAGCCGGCTCGCCGCCGAGCTGCTCGACCTCGGCGCGGCGACGCTGATGTGAAGCCCCTCCCCTTCCTGAGCACTTCCGCAGGCACGACCGCACGTCCGACGACAGGAGCACGGCCATGAGCCCTCGCACGCCCAAGAAGCCCGCCGGGCAGGTGGCGCTCGTCGGCGCCGGCACCGGCGACCCCGGGCTGCTCACCGCCCGCGCGTCGGCGGTGCTCGCCGCCGCCGACCTCGTCGTCGCCGACGTCCGGTGCGGCGACGCCGTGCTGACCGGCGTCCGCGAGGACGCCGAGGTGCAGCGCACCGAGCCCGGCGAGCCCGCCGGCCCGGTGCTCGTCGCCGCCTCGAAGGACGGGCGCTACGTCGTCCGCCTGCTGCCCGGCGACCCGTTCGACGCTGCCGACGGCGCCAAGGAGGCCGAGGCGGTGCTGCGCGCCAAGCAGCGGCTGGAGGTCGTGCCAGGCGTGCCGGCCGCCGTCGCGGTGCCCGCCTTCGCCGGCGTCGCCCTCGGCATGCCCCGCACCGTCGCCCGCTTCGAGGACGTGGCGAACTGGGCCGCGCTCGCCGGCGCACCCGGGGCGCTGGTGCTGCACGCCCAGGCCGTCGACGTCGCGAAGGCGGCCTCGGCGCTCGTCGAGCACGGCCGCAAGCCGGGCGAGCAGGTCGCCGTCACCCTGGCCGGCACCACCTCCGAGCAGCGCACCGTGCGCACCACGCTCGACGCCGCCGACCAGGACCTGGCCGGGCTGACCGGTGAGGCCGTCGTCGTGGTCGGCGACCCGGTCAAGAAGACCGAGAAGCTGTCCTGGTACGAGAGCCGGCCGCTGTACGGCTGGCGGGTGCTCGTGCCGCGCACCCGCGACCAGGCCGGCGTGCTGTCGGCCGCGCTGCGCTCCTACGGTGCCGTCCCGGTCGAGGTGCCGACGATCGCGGTCGAGCCGCCGCGCACCCCCGCGCCGATGGAGCGGGCCGTCAAGGGCCTGGTCGACGGGCGCTACTCCTGGATCGCGTTCACCTCGGTCAACGCGGTGAAGGCCGTGCGCGAGAAGCTGGAGGAGTACGGCCTCGACGCCCGCGCCTTCGCCGGCGTGCGGCTCGCCGCAGTCGGTGACACCACCGCGCAGGCGCTGCGCGACTTCGGCGTGAACCCCGACCTCGTGCCGAGCGGGCAGCAGAGCAGCGAGGGCCTGCTGGCCGACTGGGACGTCTGCGACGACCCGGTCGACCGCGTCTTCCTGCCCCGCGCCGACATCGCCACCGACACCCTCGTCGCTGGGCTCAAGGAGCTCGGCTGGCAGGTGGACGACGTCACCGCCTACCGCACCGTGCGGGCCGCGCCGCCGCCTGCCGAGACCCGCGAGGCCCTCAAGGGCGGCGGCTTCGACGCGGTGCTGTTCACCTCGTCCTCGACGGTGCGCAACCTCGTCGGCATCGCCGGCAAGCCGCACGACACCACCGTGCTGGCCTGCATCGGGCCGCAGACCGCCGCCACCGCCGAGGAGAACGGCCTGCGGGTCGACGTCCTCGCCGACAAGCCCGACGTCGCGACGCTCGTGCAGGGGCTCGCCGACTTCGCCGCCGCCCGCCGGGCCGAGACCGACGAGCTGCCGTCGGCGGCGTTCCGGCGCAAGCAGGCGAAGGCGGCTGCGCGCAGGTGACCGGCCCGTCGTTCCCCGCCGCCCGGCCACGCCGGCTCCGGCGCACGCCGGCGCTGCGGCGGCTGGTCGCCGACGTGCGGGTGTCGCCGGCCGACCTCGTCCTGCCGGTCTTCGTCAAGGAGGGCATCGACGCGCCCGCGCCGATCGCCTCCATGCCCGGCGTCGTGCAGCACACCCGCGACTCGCTGAAGAAGGCCGCGCACGAGGCGGTCGAGGCCGGCGTCGGCGGGCTGATCCTGTTCGGCATCCCCGCCGCCAAGGACGCGCGGGGCACCGGCGCCGACGACCCGGACGGGATCGTGCAGCTCGCGCTGCAGGACCTCGTCGCCGAGGTCGGCGACGCCACGGTGCTGATGACCGACCTGTGCCTGGACGAGTACACCGACCACGGGCACTGCGGGATCCTGACTCCCGAGGGGGACGTCGACAACGACGCGACGCTGGAGCGGTACGCGGCCGCGGCCGTCGCGCAGGCTGCTGCCGGGACGCACGTCGTCGCGCCGAGCGGGATGATGGACGGGCAGGTCGCCGCGATCCGGAACGCCCTGGACAGCAACGGGTTCACGCACCTGCCGGTGCTGGCCTACAGCGCCAAGTACGCCTCGGCGTTCTACGGCCCGTTCCGCGACGCCGCCGAGTGCGCGCCGCAGTTCGGCGACCGGTCGGCCTACCAGCAGGACGCCGCGCGGCCGACGTCCGAGGGCGTGCGCGAGGCGCTGCTCGACGTCGCCGAGGGCGCCGACGCCGTCATGGTCAAGCCGGCCGGTGCCTACCTCGACGTGGTGCGCGCGGTCGCCGACGCCGTCGACGTGCCGGTGGCGGCCTACCAGGTCAGCGGCGAGTACGCGATGGTCGAGGCGGCCGCCGAGCGCGGCTGGATCGACCGGCGGCGCATCGTGCTCGAGACGCTCACCGGCATCCGGCGGGCCGGCGCCGGAACGGTGCTCACCTACTGGGCGGTCGAGGCCGCCCGCTGGCTCGCCGAGGACTGACGTGGTCCCGGGGCTGGTCGTCGCGCTGCTCGTCCTGGCGCTGCTGCTCGCCGTGGTCGCCTTCGTCTTCGCCGCGCTCGACCGGCTGCCGCCCACGGTCCACCTGCAGGGCCTGCTCCTGCTGCAGCTGCTCGTCGTGGTGCAGGCGGTCGTCGCGCTCGCCCGGCTGGGCGGCTGGGACGGCCCGGTCGGCGAGCTGGTCGGCTACCTCGCGGTCGCCTTCCTGCTGGTGCCGGGCGGCATGGTCCTGGCGCTGGAGGAGCGGACCCGCTGGGGCACGGCGGTGCTCGGCGCCGCCTGCCTCGTGCTGGCCGTCGTGGTGTTCCGGCTGCAGGTCGTGTGGGACGCCGGGGCGCCCGGTGCCTGAGTCCCGCCCCACCGGGCAGCCCACCGGGAAGGGCCCGGGACGGCTGCTGGTGGCCGTCTACGCGACGTTCGCGATCGCCGCGTCCTCGCGGGCCGGCTACCAGCTGGCCACCAAGTACGACGAGGCGCCGGTCGCCTACGTGCTGTCGGCGGTGGCGGCGGCGGTGTACCTGCTCGCGACGGGGGCGCTGCTGCGCGACGCCCGGCGGCTGGCGCTCGCGTGCATCGTCTTCGAGCTGGTCGGCGTGCTCGGTGTGGGGGCCTGGAGCCTCGCCGACCCCGCGCGCTTCCCCGACGCGACGGTCTGGTCGTCGTTCGGCGCCGGCTACGGCTACGTGCCGCTGGTGCTGCCGGTGCTCGGGCTGCTGTGGCTGCGGCGCACCCGCTGACCGGGCATCCCGCGACGCCGGCCGCGCGAACGCCCCGTGTGACGACGACCCGCCCGGAGCCTCCGACCGCCCGGGCGCTGGCGCTGAGCGGGCTGCTCGCCGGCGCGGCCGGGCTGGTCGTCGGCGAGGTGCTCGGCCGGGTCGTGCCCGGCGCCTCCAGCCCGGTGCTCGCGGTGGCCGACCGGGTGGTGGACCTGGCGCCGACCTCGCTGCGGCAGCCGGCGATCGAGGCGTTCGGCAGCGCCGACAAGCCGCTGCTGATCGGTGGGGTGCTGCTCGTCGTCGCCGCGCTCGCCGCCTGTGGTGGGCGGCTCGCCGGTCGCGCGCCGCGCGCCGCTGCCGGTCTGGTCGTCGCCCTGTCGCTGGTCGTGCTGCTGGCCCAGCTTCCCGAGCCGGACGCCGGGCTCCTGGGAGCGGCGCTGGTCGCCGCCACCCTCGCTGCCACGACGCTGGCGGTGCTGCGCATGCTCGTCGGCCTCGCGCCCGCCGCCGCACCGCAGGGTGGCGTCGGGCGACGCCGGTTCCTCGCCCGCTCGGCCGCCGTCGGTCTCGCCGTCGTCGGCGCCGGTGGCCTGCTGCGCTCGCTGGCGGTGCGCGCCGACGTCGGTGCCGTGCGCGAGGCGCTGGACCTGCCCCCGCCGCTGCGCCCCGCCCCGGGCGACGTCGCGGCGGCCGACCTGCGCGTGTCGGGGGTCGCGCCGGTGCTCACCCCGAACGCCGAGTTCTACCGGATCGACACCGCGCTGCTCGTGCCGCAGGTCGACCCGACCACGTGGTCGCTGCGGGTCGAGGGCCTGGTCGACCGGCCGCTGGTGCTCCGCTACGACGACCTGCTGGCGATGCGCCAGGTCGAGGCCGACATCACCATCAGCTGCGTCAGCAACGAGGTCGGCGGCGACCTGGTCGGGACGGCGCGCTGGCAGGGCGTCCTGCTCCGCGACGTGCTCGAGCGGGCCGGGCTGCGCGCCGGCGCCGAGCAGGTGGTGGGCCGCTCGGTCGACGGCTTCACCGCCGGCTTCCCGGTGCGGTACGCCACCGATGGGCGGCTGTCGATGATCGCGCTGGGGATGAACGGCGAGCCGCTGCCGGTGCGGCACGGCTTCCCGGCCCGCCTGGTCGTGCCGGGCCTCTACGGCTACGTGTCGGCGACCAAGTGGCTGGCGCGGCTGCAGGTCACCACCTGGGCGGGGTTCGACGGCTACTGGGTGCCGCGCGGCTGGAGCAAGGAGGGGCCGATCAAGACGTCGTCGCGCATCGATGTCCCGGGGCGCGAGGTGGACGCCGGGGAGGTCGTCGTCGCCGGCGTCGCGTGGGCGCCCGGGCTGCGGCGCGGGATCGCCGCCGTCGAGGTGCGCGTCGACGGGGGGCCGTGGCAGCCGGCGGCGCTGGGTGGCGCGCTCAGCGAGGACACCTGGCGGCAGTGGCGCTGGACCTGGCAGGCGACGCCCGGCCGGCACCTGCTCGAGGTGCGCGCCACCGACGGGCTCGGCGACGTGCAGACCGGCGAGGTCGTGCCGATCATGCCGGACGGCGCCACCGGGTATCACGGCGTCGAGGTCGACGTCCGCTGACGGTGAGCCCAAGCCTGGCCATGGCGGGTCGGCGCCGCCGGCAGAGCAGGACGAGGTTGCCGGGAGCGGTGGGGTTCCTGGCCGGCGACGGCGCCCGGGGGCGCGATCCGTCAGGGCGGTGCGTGGGCTCCCCAGCCGGTGGTGGTGATCCAGCGTCCGTCGCGGTGTCGGAGGTCGTGGTCGCGGTCGTGGTGGTCGTGGTGGTGCTGGAAGCAGAGCAGGACGAGGTTGTCGAGGTCGCTGGGGCCGCCGTCGAGCCAGTGCTTGACGTGGTGGGCTTCGCACTGCAGCGGTCGTCGGCGGCAGCCCTGGACCACGCACCGCCGGTCGCGCAGCACCAGGGCGCGCCACTGGGCGGCGGTGACGATGCGAGCGGCCCGACCGACGTAGAGCGGGTCGCGGCGTGGCTGGGGGCGCAACCCGAGCGGGCCGGATGCGAGTCCGCTGCGGCTGTCGGCGGGGTCGGCGTCGGGCTGGACGGCCAGGCTGATCGAGGCGTCGCAGGCCAGCCGCCGCACCGCCTCGAGGCTCACCAGCAGGCCGGGGCCGAGGCTTCCGCCGGCGGGCACCCTTGTGCTGTCGAGGGGCTGCTCGGCAGCGGTCGCGTCCTGCCCGCCCCACGGCCACGGGCCGATGACCTCGTCGGCCAGCCCGGGGCTGTCCAGTGGCGCCGGGGTGTGGTGTCCGCCGAGCCGGCCGATCCGGGCGGCGGCGGCGAGCTGCTCGGCGGTGACGGTCAGCAACAGCTGCGCCCGCACGCTGCGCAGGTCCTCCCGGACGCTGTCGCCGCCGCGTTCGGCGATCTCCTGCCGGGCCCACTGGACGAGCACGTCGCCGCGGCGCTGCCGCTGCGAGCGGGTGTCGCCGTCCTGCCGGTCCCCGCGCACGGCCAGGTCGAGACCGGCCAGCAGGACCTGGGT
>DATLGD010000122.1:0-26989 GCA_035540755.1 Mycobacteriales bacterium
TGCACGACGTCGTCGCGCACAGCGTGAGCCTGCTCGTGGTGCAGGCGGAGTCGGCCGCGGCGGTGCTGCCGAGCGACCCCGACCGCGCGGCGGCGCAGCTGGAGCGGGTCGCGGACTCGGGCCGCCAGGCGCTGCACGAGCTGCGTCGGCTGCTCGGCGTGCTCCGGGCGTCCGAGGAAGAGGTCGCCGTCGGCCCGCAGCCGACGCTGCACGACCTCGAGGACCTCGCCGCGTCCGTGCGGACGGCCGGCCACGAGGTCGCGCTCGACGTCGCACCCGGTCTCGACGACGTCCCGCTGGGGCTGCAGCTGACCGCCTACCGGGTGGCGCAGGAGGCCCTCACCAACGCGGTGCGCCACGGGCGGGCTGCCCGCATCGCGGTGGCCGTGCGCCGTCGTGCCGGGAAGCTCGAGGTGGAGGTGGTGGACGACGGGGCGGGGCCGCCGGACGGCGCTCAGGAGGCGGCAGGCCACGGACTGGCCGGGATGCGCGAGCGGGTCGCCCTCTACGGCGGCCACCTCGACGCCGGCCCCCGCGCCGAGGGCGGCTGGCGCGTGCTCGCCTCCGCACCGGTGCCGGGGCCGTGACGACCGTCCTCGTCGTCGACGACCAGGAGCTGGTCCGCGAGGGCCTGCGCCTGGTGCTGGACGCCGAGGCGGACCTCGAGGTGGTCGGCGAGGCGGGTGACGGCGATGCCGCCGTGCGCGAGGCGCTGCGGCTGCGCCCGGACGTGGTCCTCATGGACGTCCGGATGCCCGGCACGGACGGGCTGACCGCGACCCGGCGGCTGCTCGCCGGCGGACGGCCGGGCCCGAAGGTGCTGGTGCTGACCACCTTCGACCTCGACCAGTACGTCTTCGAGGCGCTGCGGGCCGGCGCGAGCGGCTTCCTGCTCAAGAGCGCGCCCCGCCGGCACCTGGTGCACGCCGTGCGCAGCGTCGCTGACGGCGACGCGCTGCTCGACCCCTCGCTGACCCGGCGGCTGGTCGAGGACTTCGTGCGCCGGCCGCCGCCGTCGGCCGGCCGGCCGGCGCAGCTGCGCGGGCTCACCGACCGCGAGGTCGAGGTGCTGACGCTGGTCGCGCAGGGCCTGTCCAACGCCGAGGTCGCCGCGCGGCTCGTCGTCGGCGAGACGACGGTCAAGACGCACGTCGGCAGCGTGTTCGCCAAGCTCGGGCTGCGCGACCGGGTGCAGGCCGTGGTGCTGGCCTACGAGTGCGGCCTGGTGCGACCCGGCGGCTGACTCGTCGGCGTCACCCCTCGATGACCTCCACCTGGACCCCGAGCGCCCGGTAGGTGTCCAGGGCTCGACGGTCGCGCGTGGCCAGCACCATGTCGTGCTCCACGGCCGCGGCGGCGACCAGCGCGTCGTAGACCTGCCCGCCGGCGACGCCCTTGTCCGGCAGGGACGCGAGAAGCGTGGCGTGACCCTCGGCAGACAGGAACCGGCTGGCCGGGAAGCTCTGGGCCAGCAGACGGGAGAGGACGGCCGGGCTGCGCCGCGCCGGGGCGGGCAGGCGGGAGAGCACGGAGAAGGTCTCGAACGCTGCGTGTCCGGACAGGCCCAGAGATCGTCCGCGCAGCGCCCGAGTGGTCACCGCGTGCTGATCGTGATCGGCCCAAACCAGGCAGACGGCGACGCTGGTGTCGACGAGCAGCTCGGGAGGCCGGCTACTTCTGGTCGGCATCGCGCAGTCTGCGCACGTCCTCATCGGTGACCGTGACGCCGCTGGCCGGGATCACCAGCCGGCCGTCGCGCTCCTCGAGCGCGTCTCCGACGACCGGCTCGACCCGCAGCGCGGCGCCGTCGGCCACCACGTCGACCTCGCCGGGGCGCAGGCCCAACAGGTCGCGGAGCTGCTTGGGGATGACCAGCCGTCCGGCGCTGTCAATGGTCGTGCGCATGCCATGAGGCTACCACTGCCGTGGTAGGTAGGCCAGGCGCCCGTCTCGGCGCACCGCGCAGCCGCCGCCCGGCAGCGCGACGGCGCTCTGGCCGCGCCAGCGCTCGACGAGGGCGCGCAGCGCCTCGACGTGCGCGGCGGTGAGGGCGCGACCGCACTGCTGCTCGGCCCACTGCTTGAGCGCCCGGGAGCGCAGCGCAGGCGGCAGGGCGGCGACGCGCTCGACGTCGGGCTCCACCGGCAGGCCAGGGGTGAGCGCGTCGAGGGCGTCGGCGTCCTCGCGCAGCTGGGCGGCGGTGCGCGCCAGCGCCGCGGCGACGCCTGGCCCCAGGGCCTGCTCGAGCGCCGGCATCGCGGTGGCGCGCACCCGCACCCGCGCGTAGGCGGGGTCGGCGTTGTGCGGGTCGTCGACCGGCTCGAGGCCTGCCTCCCGGCAGGCGGCCCGCACTGTGCCGCGAGGCAGGTCGAGCAGCGGGCGCCGGTACACGCCTCGGGCGGCGGGCATCCCGGCGAGCGACCGCGCCCCCGAACCACGGGCCAGGGCCAGCAGCACCGTCTCGGCCTGGTCGTCCCGGGTGTGGCCCAGCAGGACGGCGGCGAGGGCTCGGCGCTCGACGGCGGCGTCCAGCAGGCGGTACCGCAGCGCGCGGGCCGCAGCCTCGGGACCACCCCCGACATCCACAGCACCAGGGTGCTGTTGATTTCCGAGCAGTTCTGCGTCGAGGCCGAGCCCCCGGCACTGCGCGGCCGCGCGCTCGGCGACCGCGCGCGAGCCCGGCTGCAGGCCGTGGTCGACGACGAGGGCGACCGAGCCGGGACGCTCGAAGGACAGCGCCGCGGCCAGGGCGAGGGAGTCGGCACCGCCTGAGACGGCGGCGGCCACGGGGGGGCCGGCCGGCAGGTCGGCCAGGCACCGGCGGACGGCGACCCGGACCGCGGCGGTGGCGGCCGGCGGTCCGGTCACGGTGCCGGGTCCGTGCGCCGTCGGGCCGCGCGGATCACGGCCTCAGGCGGTGATCTCGGCGGGGCCGGCGCCGTGCACCCGCTCCACCCACTGCTGCGGCTGCCGGATCTCCTCGCGCGTGGGCAGGGTCGCCGGCGACTCCCACACCCGGTTGAACGCCGTCATGCCGACGGCGTCGACGCAGTGGTCGACGAACGCCTTGCCCTCGGCGTACTGGAGCGCCTTGAGGTCGAGGCCGAGCAGGCGGCGCAGCAGCTTGTCCAGCGGGCCGCCGGCCTGCTTGCGCCGCTCCTGGAAGCGCGCCCTGATGGTCGTCACCGTCGGCACGACGCCCGGCCCGACGCCGTCCATGACGTGCTCGGCGTGCCCCTCGAGCAGGCTCATGAAGGCCGTGACCCGGTCGAGGACGACCTTCTGCTCGGGGGTCTGCAGGAGGTCGACGACCGAGCCGCCACGAGGCAGGGCGGTCGCCACGTTCTTCAGCCGGTCGAGCAGCGCGGCCGGGTCGTCGAGGTGGCTGGCCTCCAGCAGCGCGCGCACCTCGCCGCGCACGTGGTCGTGCATCCAGGGGACGGCGGTGAACTGGGTGCGGTGGGTGACCTCGTGCAGCGTCACCCACAGCCGGAAGTCGTGCGGGTCGACGCCGAGCCGGCGCTCGGTCTCGACGATGTTCGGCGCGACGAGCACCAGTCGCCCGTCGGTCCCCTCGGGCAGGAAGGCCTCGTACTGGCCGAGGACCTTGCCCGAGAGCCAGGCGAGGATCGTGCCCATCTGCACGCCGGCGACCTTCGCGGTGATCGCGCCGGCGACGGCGTTCGGCTGCTTGTCGCGCAGCTTGTCGGTCAGCGGCTCCAGCACCGTCTGGAACGAGCGGACGTTGACCGCGGCCCAGCCGGGCCGGTCGACGACGACGGCCTCCTCGGCGTCCATCGGCGGCACCAGCCCCGTGACCGCGCGCACGTGCTCCTCGGCCTGCACCGCGAGGCCACGCAGCTCGGTGACCACCTCGGTGGCCTCCGACCAGCTGATCTGCGGCGGGGCGGGCGCGAGCCGCTTGGCGGTCGCGGCGGCGAGGTCGTAGTCGACGGGGGTCCCGGGTGCTCCAGCCACCTCCGGCACGCTACGCCTGTCGGCTCGGTGGAGCGGCTGCGGCGGGTGAGGGCCGCCCTCTACCCGCCAAGAGGGCTCCTCACGGGTGGGGGGTGGCGCAGAACCGCCGCAGCCGCTCCACCGGTCAGCGACAGCCGCACTGAGCCAGGGAGGCGGCCAGCCGGTCGAGCACCCGCTCCGCGGCACGGACAGCCGGCACCGCGTCGGCGGTGAAGGCGAACGCGAGCAGCCGCCCCTCCGCGGTGCGGACGACCCCGGACAGTGCGCTCACCCCGCGCAGCGTCCCGGTCTTGGCCCGCACGACCCCGGCCCCGGGCACCTCCGGACCGTCCCGGTAGCGCAGCGACAGCGTCCCGTCGAAACCCGCCACCGGCAGGCCGGTGAGCACCGGCGAGAGCTCTCCCGGCTCACCGCTCGTCACGCCGGCGAGCAGGCGGGTGAGCGCGCCGGGTGCCAGGGCGCTGTCGCGCGACAGGCCGCTGCCGTCGGCCAGCTGCACCGCCTCGCCGCTGACGCCGAGCGGCTCGAGCACCCGCGCGGACGCCGACGACAGCGCGCTGCGCACTCCGTCGAAGCTGGCCGGCTCGCCCTCGGCCAGCGCCACCTGCCTGGCGAGGGACTCGGCGAGGTCGTTGTCGCTGGCGCTCAGCATGCGCTCGACCAGCGAGCGGACCGGGGGCCCCTCGACGGCGGCGAGCTCGGCCGCCCCCTCCGGCGCGGTGCCGCGCACGACCGGGGGCGTCGGCCCGTCGCGGGCCAGCAGCCGGGCCAGGGCAGCCCCCGCCGCAAGAGCCGGGTCGGTGGAGCGCGCCTGGCGCCCGGGCCGCACCCGCCCGCCGTCGACCATGAGCGCCATGACCGGCGCGACGTTGCCGTCGGCGACGTAGTTCGGCTGCCAGCCCGGACCGAGCGGCGCGCCCGCGTAGAGGGTGTCGTCGACGAGCACGCGGGCCACCGGCGTGCCGCCGCGGGTGGCGAGCGCCTGCTGCGCCAGCACGTCCAGGCGGGCGTCCTGTGCCGAGCCTCTCGCGTCGCGGCTCGACGCGAGGGTCGTGTCGCCGACGCCGACGAGCACGACGTCGCCCGGCTCCGGCCCGGCGACGACACGGGTGCGCAGCCGAGAGTCGTCGTCGAGGACGGTGAGGGCGGCCACCGCGGTCACGATCTTCGCGGTCGAGGCCGGCAGCAGCAGCGCCCCGGCGTCGCGCTCGTGCACCACCTCGCCCGTGGCGACGTCGACCACCGAGACGGCCAGGCGCCCGCCGAGGGCCGGATCCGCGAGCGCCAGGTCGACCAGCGCCGACACGGCCTGCGCCGTCGGCTGCGCGCCGTCGTCGCCGGTGCCGGCGGGCTCGAGCAGCGCCGGCCGGTCGGGGGGCGCGGCCGGGGCGGGCAGCGGGTCGCGCGGCTGCTCGCCGGCGACGGGCGGCGGCGAGGTGTCGCCGGCGTCGTCCTGCCAGCGCACGGCGGTGGCCGTGCCGGCGACCAGCGTCAGGACGAGCAGCCCGCCGACCAGCGCCTTGCCGCTCGCCCGCACCCTCGCCCTCCCGGCCCGTCGGGACCGCCCGACGCCCGGGCGGGCCTCTGCGCGACACTAGGACGTCTGGCCCGTCCCCCCGTCCGAAAGGCACCGCCCGTGGAGTTCGACGTCACCATCGAGATCCCGAAGGGGCAGCGCAACAAGTACGAGATGGACCACCACAGCGGCCGGATCCGGCTGGACCGCCGGCTGTTCACCAGCACGAGCTACCCGGCCGACTACGGCTTCGTCGAGGACACGCTCGGCGGCGACGGCGACCCGCTGGACGCGCTGGTGCTGCTCGACGAGCCGACCTTCCCCGGCTGCCTCATCCGCGTGCGGGCCCTCGGCATGTTCCGCATGCGTGACGAGGCCGGCCCGGACGAGAAGCTGCTGTGCATCCCGGCCGGCGACCCGCGGCAGCAGCACCTGCAGGACATCGGGGACATCAGCGAGTTCGACAAGCTGGAGATCCAGCACTTCTTCGAGGTCTACAAGGACCTCGAGCCCGGCAAGTCGGTCGAGGGCGCCGAGTGGGTCGGCCGCGAGGAGGCCGAGGCCGAGGTGCTCGCCTCCCGCAAGCGCTACGAGGAGGACCCGGAGGCCGTCGCGCACGTCGGCGACCCGGACACCAAGCACTAGCCGCGGCGGCGACCGCACCCCGACGTGGACGTCTCGCTGCAGGACGTGCTCGTCCTGTGCGCCTTCGCGCTGCTCGCCGGCGCCGTCGACGCCGTCGTCGGCGGGGGCGGGCTGGTGCAGCTGCCGGCACTGCTCGTCGTGCTGCCGCAGGCGCCGGTCGTCGCGCTGCTCGGCACGAACAAGCTGGCCTCGATCGTCGGGACGTCGTCGGCGGCGGTCACCTACCTGCGCCGCACTCCGGTGGACGTGCGGACGGCGGTCACGATGGCGGCTGCCGCCTTCGTCGGGTCCGGTGGCGGAGCGCTGCTCGCGACCCGGATCGACAGCGAGGTCCTGCAGCCGGTCGTGCTCGTCGCCCTGATCGCCGTCTTCGCCTACACGCTGACCCGGCCGGCGCTCGGCGAGGTCGAGCTGCTGCGGCTGCCGCCGCGGGTGCAGCGAGCGGTGGCCCTGTCCGGCGGGACGGTCATCGGCTTCTACGACGGACTGGCCGGGCCGGGGACCGGCAGCTTCCTGGTGTTCCTGCTCGTCGGCGCCGTCGGCCTGTCGTTCCTGCACGCCAGCGCCACCTCGAAGGTGGTCAACACCGCGACGAACGCGGCGGCGCTGCTGCTGTTCGCCGCGGGCGGGCACGTGCTGTGGGCGGTCGGCGCGGCGATGGCGGTCTCGAACCTGGTCGGAGCGCAGGTCGGGGCGCGGGTGGCGATCCGGTACGGGAGCGGGCTGGTGCGGCGGGTGTTCCTGGTCGTCGTCAGCGTGCTCATCGCGCGGCTGGCCTGGGATGTCGTCGCCATGTGGCTCTGACCCGCCGCGGTTGCCCGCCGCCGGTCTCCCACGCGACCCGACTCTGACGGCGGGCGGCCCCGCCTGCGCGCGACCCACCGTCAGAGATCAGCGCGGCGAGCGCGATGGAGCCGCCTGTCGGAATCGAACCGACGACCTATTCATTACGAGTGAATCGCTCTGCCGACTGAGCTAAGGCGGCGCTGTTCGGCTGGTGCGGCGGAGAGTCTAGGGCACCTCAGCCGGTGCGCAGAGCCAGCGCCATGGCCTCGACGGCGAGCAGCGGCGCCACGTTCGCGTCGACGGCGGCGCGGCAGGCGAGGACGGCGTCGATGCGCCGCAGCGTGGCGGCGGCGTCCGTGGCGCGGGCGATGGTGGCGGCCTGCTCGGCGAGGTCGGGGTGCACGACGTCGACGCCGGCGCCGAGCTGGATCGTGAGCACGTCGCGGTAGAAGGCGGCGAGGTCGACCAGCGCCCGGTCGAGGGCGTCGCGCTGGGTGCGGGTGCCGCGGCTCTTCTGCCGCTTCTCGAGGTCCTTCAGAGCGCCGGCGCTGCCGCGCGCCGAGCCGGTGATGCCCTTGCCGGTGGCGCCGGCCCCGAGCGCGGTGGCCAGCGAGCTCTTCTCGTCGGCGTTGCGCGCGGTGGTCAGGGCGGTCGACTCGGCCTGCGCGGCGTCGACGAGGTCCTTGGCGGCCGTCAGCGCGGACGCGACCCCCTGCAGCGACCGGGGCAGCGCCAGCACGTCGCGCCGCTCACGGCGGGCCTCCTCGTCGGTGGCGAGGCGTCGGGCCCGGCCGATGTGGCCCTGCGCTGCCCGGGCGGCGAACGAGGCCATCGCCTCGTCGATGCCCGACTGCACCAGGTAGCCGGTGACGGCGTCCACGGGCGGCGTGCGCAGCTGCACCAGCCGGCAGCGCGACCGGATGGTCGGGAACACGTCGGCGACGCTCGGCGCGCACAGCAGCACGACCCCCCGCGGCGGGGGCTCCTCGATCGCCTTGAGCAGGGCGTCGGCGGCGCGCTCGGTGAGCCGGTCGGCATCCTCGATGACGGTGACGAGCCAGCGTCCGCGCGAGGGTGCGCGCGCGCCGTGCGCCACGATCCCGCGCGCCTCCTCGACGCTGATCGACAGGCCCTCGGGCACGACGACCGAGACGTCGACGTGCGCGCCGCTCCTGCCCTGGGCGCAGGCCTCGCAGTGGCCGCAGCCGGCGCCGGGGCACTGCAGCGCCGCGGCGAGCGCCCGCGCGGCGACCGAGCGACCGGAGCCGGGCGGGCCGGTGAACAGCCAGGCGTGGGTCATGGCCGACGAGCCGGTCTCCTCGCCGGCGACGACGAGCCGGGCATCGTCGGCCGCGGCCTGGAGCTGGGCGACCGCCCGCTCCTGGCCGACGAGCACGTCGAAGACGCTCATGCCGACGCCGGGGCGGGCACGGCGGCGGGCAGCACGCTCTCGAGCCGGGCGCGCACGGCGGCGTGCACCTGCTCGGCGGGCAGCGACGCGTCGAGCACGAGGTACCGCTCGGGGTGCGCCGCGGCCAGCTCGAGGAAGCCGTCGCGCACCCGGCGGTGGAACTCGAGCGACTCGGCCTCGATCCGGTCGAGCGAGCCCCCAACCCGCGCCCGGCGCAGACCGACCTCGGGGTCGACGTCGAGCAGCACCACCAGGTCGGGCATGAGGCCCTCGGTCGCCCAGCGCGACAGCCGCTTGACGTCGTCGCGCTCGAGCTCGCGGCCGGCGCCCTGGTAGGCCAGCGAGGAGTCGACGTACCGGTCGGTGAGCACGACGTCGCCGCGCTGCAGCGCGGGGCGCACGACCTGCGCGACGTGCTGGGCGCGGTCGGCGGCGTAGAGCAGCGCCTCGGTGCGCGGGGCGAGACGTCCGGTGGCGGGATCGAGCAGCACGGCACGCAAACGCTCGCCGGCCGCGGTCGCCCCCGGCTCGCGGGTGACGACGACGTCGCGCCCGGTGCCGCGCAGCCAGCCCGCCACCAGCTCGAGCTGGGTGCTCTTGCCTGCCCCCTCGCCGCCCTCGAACGCCACGAACGTGCCGGGCAGCTCCGGGGCGGGCGGCGTCCGGGAGAACAGCGCCACGAGGTCCTTGCGCAGCGGGACGCCGGGGCGGTCGTCCATCTGCCGGAAGCTGACGACGCCGACGGCCACGCCGAGCACACCCCCGACGAACAGCACCACCGAGACGCCGTTGATGTCGAAGGTGGCCGGGCCGATGTCGATGCTGCGCTGCGCGATGGCGCCGGCGATGAACGGGGCGGCCGCCGTCACGAGCAGCAGGTCGATGCGCATGAGCGACTGCACGAGGCCGAACATCCGCCCCCGCAGGTGGTCCTCGATCTCGAGCCCGAGCAGCGTGATGCCGACGACGTAGGCGATGCCGGCGAAGAAGCCCACCGCGATCGTGGC
The DNA here is from genome assembly GCA_035540755.1 of Mycobacteriales bacterium. Taxonomy (GTDB): domain Bacteria; phylum Actinomycetota; class Actinomycetes; order Mycobacteriales; family SCTD01; genus DATLGD01. The sequence goes on from DATLGD010000122.1 coordinate 9,344, forward strand.
GAAGGCCGCCACAGCCAGCAGCGGCACGACGGCCATGAGCACGAGGGAGGCCCCTGCCCCCGCGATCGACGGCCCGAACGCCCGACGCCGCGACAGGTCGCCAAGGGCTCTGGGGCCGAGCGCCACACCGAGGGCGATGCCGAGGAACATCGCGCCGAACAGCAGGCCGTAGGCGGCGTCGCCCCCGCCCAGCACGCTCTCGGCGAACAGCCGGCCGAGGGCGATGATGGCGCCGCCCGCGGCGAGGGCCCCGAGCATCCCGATGAGCAGGCCGCGGGTCAGCGGGGTGCGGCCGACGAAGCCGAAGCCCTCGCGCAGGCTGGCCAGGATGGTCGGGGGCGTGATGCCGGCGGCGCGCTGCGCGGCCCGCTCCGCCTTGTTCGGGCTCGGCAGGACGAGCCGCGCGACCGTGAGGCCGGCGAACAGGAACGTCGCCGCGACGGTGTAGAAGGCGAGGTCGACCGGTCCGGTGGCGAAGTACTCGATCCGGTTGCCGAGCGCGCCCGACAGAAGCGAGAGCACCGCGAAGACGGCGGCCGCGATCGGCGCGGTGCCGTAGGTGGCGACCAGCGTCAGCTGGTTGGCGGCCTCCAGCCGCTCGCGCGGGACGATGTTCGGGACCGTGGCCTCCTTGGCCGGGATCCAGAACAGGTTGAAGGCCTCGATGAGGAAGGACGCGGCGAGCAGCCACACCAGCGTGGGTGTCCCGCCGCCGTACCAGAACCCGACCAGCGGGATGGACAGGAACAGCAGGAAGCGGGCCAGGTACCCGACCACCATCGTGCGCCGGCGGTCCCAGCGGTCGGCGAAGGCGCCGGCGACCGCGCCGAACAGCACGGCCGGCAGCAGCCGGAAGACCAGCACGCCGCCGGTGGCGTAGGCGCTGCTGGCGAAGCTGTCGAACAGCTGCGCGGCCAGAGCGGTCGTGGCGAGGAAGCCCAGCCAGTCACCGGTGCTCGAGAGCGTCATCGCCACGTACAGGCCCCGGAACGTCGGGATCCCGAGGACGCCGAGGACGCCGGGCCGTCCGGGTGTCTCCTGCACCTCCGCCGGGTGCGGTGGGCTCCCCGGACCGGCGGGAGGCGGCGGACTGCTCACCCGCCGAGCCTACGGCCGGGAGCTGGCGACCTGGGCCCGCCGCACACACCGGCACCGGACGCGTCCGAGCCGGTACGGCCGCGCCTGCTGTGACGGCAGAGGCCGCAGGCGCCCCGCCGGCACCCGGGTGGACGCAGCCGGTGCCGCTCGGCCGCGTCCCGATGGCCGCAGGAGGACGACGAGCGCCCGCCCGTCAGGCCTTCCTGGCCGCGGCCTTGTTCGGAGCCGGCTTCTTGGCCGCCGCCTTCTTCGCCGGCGCCTTCTTGGCCGCCGTCTTGGCCTTCTTGGGCGCCGGACCGCGGGCCCTCCGGTCGGCGAGGAGCTCGGCGGCGCGGTCGTCGGTCAGCGTCTCGGGGCTGTCGCCCTTGCGCAGCGAGGCGTTGGTGCCCTCGCCGTCGGTGACGTACGGGCCGAACCGGCCGTCGAGCACCTGCATGGGGTTGCCGGTGACCGGGTCGGGTCCCAGCACCTTCAGCGGCGGCTTCGGCTCGGCCCGCTTGCGCCCGTACTGCTTGGGCTGCGCGAGCAGGGCCTGCGCCTCGTCGAGCGTGATCTCGAACAGCCGCTCCTCGCTGTCGAGCGAGCGGCTCTCCTTGCCCTTGCTGACGTACGGGCCGTAGCGGCCGTTGAGCGCCAGCACCTCCTCGCCGTCCTCGGCGGTCCCCAGGGTGCGGGGCAGGGTGAGCAGCTTGAGCGCGTCGTCGAGGGTGACGGTGTCGAGGCTCATGTCCTTGAACAGCGACGCCGTGCGCGGCTTGGCCCCCTTCTGCGCCGCGACCGCCTCCGGCAGCACCTCGGTGACGTACGGCCCGTAGCGGCCGGCCTTGGCGACCAGCTCGTGGCCGGTGGCCGGGTCGGTGCCGAGCAGCCGGTCGCCGGAGGGGGCGTCGAGCAGCTCGACGGCCTTGTCGACGGTCAGCTCGTCGGGCGCGAGGTCGTCGGGCACCGACGCCTTGCGCTCACCGGCCTGGATGTAGGGCCCGTAGCGCCCGACGCGGACGGCGACCTCGGTGCCGGCGTCGTCCTGCCCGTCGGGGATGCGCCCGAGCGGGATCGTGCCGATCTCGCGCGGGTCGATCTCGTCGATGTTCTTCTTGATGAGCTCCTGCAGGCCGCCGAGGCGGGCCAGGCCGCCCTCCTTGCCGGTGTCGGAGCCGAAGTAGAAGGCGCTCAGCCAGTCGACGCCGCGGCGACTGCCGGCGGCGACGTCGTCGAGGTCGTCCTCCATGGACGCGGTGAACTCGTACTCCACCAGGCGCGAGAAGTGCTTCTCCATCAGCGAGATGACCGAGAACGCGAGCCAGGTGGGGACGAGGGCGCTGCCCTTCTTCCACACGTAGCCGCGGTCCTGGATGGTCTCGATGATGCTGGCGTAGGTCGAGGGGCGGCCGATGCCGAGCTCCTCGAGCCGCTTCACCAGCGACGCCTCGGTGTAGCGCGCCGGCGGCGACGTCGTGTGCCCCTGGGGGTCGAGCGACTCGACGCCGAGCCGGTCGCCGACGGCGACGCGCGGCAGCCGGCGCTCCTCGTTGTCCTTCTCGCTGTCCTCGTCGTCGGTGCTCTCGACGTAGGCCCGCAGGAACCCGGGGAAGGTGATGACGCGGCCGCTGGCGCTGAACTCCGCATCGGTGCCGTCGGCGGTCGTGGCGCCCAGCCGCACCGACGCCGTCACGCCCTTGGCGTCCGCCATCTGCGAGGCCACGGTGCGCTGCCAGATCAGCTCGTAGAGCCGCAGCTCGTCGCCGGACAGCTCGCGGGAGAGCTCACCGGGGGTGCGGAACGTGTCGCCGGCAGGGCGGATCGCCTCGTGCGCCTCCTGCGCGTTCTTGACCTTGCCCTGGTAGCGGCGCGGCGCGTCCGGCACGTACTCGGGGCCGTACAGGCCGCGGGCCTGCTGCCGGGCTGCCTGCACCGCCGTCTCCGACAGGTTGCTGCTGTCGGTGCGCATGTAGGTGATGTAGCCGTTCTCGTACAGCCGCTGCGCGGTCTGCATGGTCCGCTGGGCGGAGAACCGCAGCTTGCGGCCGGCCTCCTGCTGCAGCGTGGAGGTCATGAACGGCGCGTAGGGCTTGCGGGTGTAGGGCTTGTCCTCGACCGAGCGGACGGCGAACGGCACGCCGGCCAGGCGCTCGACCAGGCTGCGGGCGCTCGCCTCGTCGAGCCGCACGACGTCGAGCCCGGCCTTGAGCACGCCGGTCTCCTGCTCGAAGCTGCTGCCGGTGGCGAGGCGCGTGCCGTCGACCGCCACGAGCGTGGCCTTCAGCTGCCGCGGCGCCGACGGGTCCTCCTGCTCGGCAGCGAGGAACTGCCCCTCGACGTCCCAGTACTCGGCCTGGGTGAAGCGCATCCGGGCCCGCTCGCGCTCGACGATCACCCGGGTCGCGACGCTCTGCACGCGGCCGGCGGACAGGCCCGGCATCACCTTGCGCCACAGGACCGGGCTGACCTCGAACCCGTACAGCCGGTCCAGGACCCGGCGGGTCTCCTGCGCGTCGACCAGCGCCCGGTCGAGCTCGCGCGGCTCGTCGACGGCACGGCGGATCGCCTGCGGCGTGATCTCGTGGAACACCATGCGCCGCGCCGGGATCGTCGGCTGCAGGATCTCGAGCAGGTGCCAGGCGATCGCCTCGCCCTCGCGGTCCTCGTCGGTGGCGAGCAGCAGCTCGTCGGACTCCTTGAGCAGCGACTTGAGCTTGCGGACCTGGTCCTTCTTGTCGGCGTTGACGACGTAGAGCGTCTCGAAGCCGTTGTCGACGTCGACCCCGAGCTTGGCCCACTTCAGGCCCTTGTGGCTGTCGGGCACCGGGTTCCGCTTGCCGGGCAGGTCGCGGATGTGGCCGATGCTCGACTCGACGACGTAGCCCGGGCCGAGGTAGCCGGCGATCTTCTTGGCCTTCGCCGGAGACTCGACGATGACCAGCCGACGTCCACCGGCCGGCGCCGCCAGGGCGTCGTCGGGGGCGGGTGTGTCGGTTTCGGGCACGGCTCTCCATCGGGTGGCGGGCAGGGTGGGCTGCCTCGAGGAACTGCTGGGGGATCGGCGGCAGTGTTGCTCGCCGGTGGGCCGTCCTGTCAAACGAGCCGCTGCGCAGGAGTGTGCCCGAGGGCCCTGCGGCTCCGGCGTCCAGCCTCCTGCGGGAAGGGTGCTCCGGAGCTCACCCGGCGACCAGGAAGCCCTGCTCCACCAGGCGCTCCACCACCGGCAGCACCTGCTCGACGGCCTCCCCCGTCGACAGCCCGGTGGCCGCGGCGAGCACGTCGACGAGCGAACCGAGCGGCCGGGTGCCGTCGCAGCCGGCGAGCAGCGCCGCCCCGTACAGGTCGACCCCGCCCGACCAGCGCAGCCCGGTCTCCTGCACCAGTCGCTGCGCCACCGGCAGCCACTCCCCCTGCGCCGGCCGCGAGGTGCTGCTGAGGCGGACGTCGTCGCGCAGCCGCAGCCGCCGGTCGAGCAGGCTGTCCCCGAGCAGGTCCATCGCCGCGAAGCGCTGCGCGACCTGCTCGCCCCAGGTCGCGGCCACCGGCTGGTCGACGACGTCGAGCGCCACCCGCTCGGTGCCGCCGGCGCGCAGCGCGACGACGCCGAACGCCACCGCCTCGACCCTTCTCTCGGCGAACCAGCCGACCCACTGCTCGAACAGCTCGTCGAAGCGCGGGCCCTCGTCGGTGTCGCGCAGCCAGGCGGTGACGTAGTCCTCCGGCGCGGCCAGCTCGCGCTGCACCACCCAGCCGTCGCAGCCGGTGCCGGCGAACCACGAGCGGACCCGCTCGTCGCCGTCCTCACCCTCGACGTGCAGCCAGTTGACGAGCAGCACCGCGGTGCCGCGGTCGGCCAGCACCGAGGGCAGCTCCTGCACCAGGCGGCGGCTGACGTCGTCGCCGTCGAGGCCGGCGTCGCGGTAGGTGTAGCGGGCGCCGGGTCCGATGACGAACGGCGGGTTGCTGACCACCAGGTCGAAGCGCTGGTCGGCCACCGGGTCGAGCAGGTCGCCGGTGCGGGCGTCGACCTCGACGCCGTTGAGCGCTGCGGACAGCACGGTCAGGGCCGTCGCGCGCGGGTTGCTGTCGGTGGCGACGACGGTCGAGCTGTGGTCCTCGGCGAGCAGCGCCTGGATGCCGCAACCCGCGCCCAGGTCGAGGGTGCGGGGCACGGCGTCCCGCGGGGTGGCGGCGGCCAGCGTCAGGCTGGCGGCGCCGACGCCGAGCACCTGGTCGGGGTGGACGCCGTCCGCCGCTCGGCCGGGGTCGTGCGCGCACTGCACCTCGACGCCCCCGTGCACCACCGGCTGCAGGCGCACCGGGCTGGTCACCAGGTAGCCGTCGGGGCGCAGCCAGGTCTCGGGGACACCGGCGTCCTCGGCGTCGTCGAGCTCGACCCCGGTGCCGACGACGAACAGGCGGGCGAGGGTGTCGAGCGGGTCGCCGCCCGAGGTGCGGCGCAGCAGCGGGGCGAGCTCGTCGCGGTCCAGGTGGGTGCGTGCGGTCGCGCCGAGCCGCTGGTCGAGCACGGCGGCCGACCAGCCGGCGGCCTGCAGCGCCTCCCGGACCCGGGGGGCGTCGGCGAGCAGGGCGGCCGGGCCCGGCAGCGGTGCGGTCACCGCCGCGACGCTACATAACCGCGGGCCGCCGTCAGTAGCTCGTGAAGAGCAGGTGGTTGCTGGCCGTCTTCGACGACGTGACGATGCCCTTGGTGGTGAGGGCGTGCAGGGCGTCGCGCACCTGCTGCGGCGTGTCCGTGCTGCTGCCCTGCAGGTGCAGAGCCGCGACCCCGGCCGCGTGCGGCGCCGCCATCGAGGTGCCGCTGATGGTGTTGGTGGCCGTGTCGCCGGTGTGCCAGGCCGACGTGATCGAGGCACCGGGAGCGAAGAAGTCCACGCAGCTGCCGTAGTTCGACCAGGTCGTCTTCTTGTCGGCCTTGTCGGTCGCGCCGATCGTGATCGCCTCCGGCACACGGGCCGGTGAGTACTTGCAGGCGTCCTGCTCCTTGCCGCCCTGGTTGCCGTTGCCCGCGGCGACCGACGTGCTGACGCCGTCGGCGATGACCTTCTTGACCGCGTCGTCGACCGCGGTGTTGGCGCCGCCCCCGAGGCTCAGGTTCGCGACGGCCGGGCCGGTGGTGTGGTGGGCCGCCACCCAGTCCAGTCCGGCGATGACCCCCGACCACGATCCGGACCCGTTGCAGTCGAGGACGCGCACGGCCACGAGCGTGACGCTCTTGGCCACGCCGTAGGTGGTGCCGCCGACCGTGCCGGCCACGTGCGTGCCGTGGCCGTTGCAGTCCTCGCTGGTGCCGCCGAAGGCGTCGTAGCCGGGGGTGACCCGGCCGCGCAGGTCGGCGTGCGTGCTGCGGATGCCGGTGTCGACGACGTACGCGGTGACCCCCGCGCCGGTGGCGCTGTAGCTGAACGTGCCGTCCGTGCCCGACCGCTGGTCGATCCGGTCGAGGCCCCACGTGGCGCCGGACTGCGTGGTCACGGACGCGGTGGCGATGCCGTCGCGCTCGACGTAGGCCACCCGATGGTCACGCACGACAGCCGCGAGCCCGCCGCTCGACAGCCGGGCCGCATAGCCCTTGATCGCGGCGGAGTAGGTGTGGGACACGTCGGCGCTGTGCGCGCGCCGGTGCTGCTCGGCGACCACCGCTGGGGAGGCCACGTCGTCCTTCAGCACGACGATGAACGCCGCGTCCGGCGTCGCGGCGGCGGGTGCGGCGAGCGCTCCGCCGGCAGCGGCGACGACGCAGGCGGCCACAGCGGCGAACCGGCGGCGGGAGAAGGACAGGCGCACGGGGATCCCTTCGCCGAGCACGATGACGGCTCTAACGGAGCCGTTCGGGTGCGGGGAGCATGGACCACCCGGAGCAATCGGTCCAGACCCGCCCCCCGAACGCCGACGGTCCGCCTCCCGGTCGGGGAGGCGGACCGTCGGCGCGCTGCAGAGGTCAGACCTTGGACGGGTCCTGACCGGCGGTGGCCGCGACGACGTCGGTCGCGCCGGTGACGCTGCGCTTGTTGCTGATGGTGACGGCAGCGACGATGCCGGCGATCGCCAGCGCCGCGACGACGAACCGGACCAGCAGGTTCTCGTCCTCACCGACGCCGTACTGCACGACGACCGGCGCCACGAGCAGGGCGACCAGGTTCATCACCTTGAGCAGCGGGTTGATCGCCGGGCCCGCCGTGTCCTTGAACGGGTCGCCGACGGTGTCGCCGATGACGGTGGCCTCGTGGGCCGGTGAGCCCTTGCCGCCGTGCGTGCCGTCCTCGACGAGCTTCTTGGCGTTGTCCCAGGCACCGCCCGAGTTGGCGAGGAACACCGCCATGAGCACACCGGCGGCGATGGCGCCGGCCAGGAACGCGCCGAGCGGGGCGTACCCGAGGGCGAAGCCGACGGCGATCGGCGACAGGACCGCCAGCAGGCCGGGTGTGGCCAGCTCGCGCAGCGAGTCCTTGGTGCAGATGTCGACGACACGGCCGTAGTCCGGCTTCTCGGTGTAGTCCATGATCCCGGGCTTGGTGCGGAACTGCTCGCGCACCTCGAACACCACCCGGCCGGCCGCGCGGGACACGGCGTTGATCGCGAGGCCGGAGAACAGGAAGACCACCGCCGCGCCGATGATGAGGCCGAACAGCAGGTTCGGCTGCTCGATCGACAGCGAGAAGTCGTCGGCGGAGCGCCCGGCCGCCTCGAGGGCCCGCTCGACCTCGGTCCGGAACGAGCCGAACAGCGCGGTCGCGGCAAGCACCGCCGTCGCGATCGCGATGCCCTTGGTGATGGCCTTGGTGGTGTTGCCGACGGCGTCGAGGCTGGTGAGCACCAGCGCGCCCTCGGGCGTGACGTCGCCGGACATCTCGGCGATGCCCTGGGCGTTGTCGCTGATCGGCCCGAAGGTGTCCATCGCGACGATGACCCCGACCGTCGTGAGCAGGCCGGTGCCGGCCAGCGCCACGGCGAACAGCGCGACGACGGTCGAGCCGCCGCCGAGCAGGAAGGCCGCGTAGACCGCGCCGCCGATGAGCAGCGCCGAGTAGACGGCGCTCTCGAGGCCGACCGAGATGCCGGCCAGGATGACCGTGGCGGGACCGGTGAGCGAGCTCTTGCCGATCTCCCGGACCGGCTTGCGGTCGGTCTCGGTGAAGTAGCCGGTGAGCACCTGGATGAGGCTGGCCAGGACGATGCCGATGATGACGGCGCCGATGGCGACCAGGCGCGGGTTCGTCTCCGACTCCGTGCCGCCGGTCAGCTCGTCGAACGAGCCGGGCAGGTAGGCGAAGGCCGCGATGGCGACCAGCACCGCGGACACGACCGCGGACAGGAAGAAGCCGCGGTTGATGGCGCTCATGCCGGTCTTGTCGGTGTCGCGCGGTGCGGTGCCGTACACCCCGACCAGCGCGGTGATGACCCCGATCGCCGGGACGATGAGCGGGAAGACCAGGCCCTGCTCGCCGAACGCGACCTGGCCGAGGATCAGGGCCGCGACGAGGGTGACCGCGTAGGACTCGAACAGGTCGGCGGCCATGCCGGCGCAGTCGCCCACGTTGTCGCCGACGTTGTCGGCGATGGTGGCCGCGTTGCGCGGGTCATCCTCGGGGATGCCCTGCTCGACCTTGCCGACGAGGTCGGCCCCGACGTCGGCCGCCTTGGTGAAGATGCCGCCGCCGACGCGCATGAACATGGCGAGCAGCGCGCCGCCGAAGGCGAAGCCCTCGAGCACGCGCGGAGCCTGGTCGTCGAAGATGATCAGGACGAGCGAGGCGCCGAACAGGCCGAGACCGACGGTGAACATGCCGACGACACCGCCGGCGCGGAAGGCGATGCGCAGCGCCCGCTTGGTGCCCGACTCGTTGGCGGCGTTCGCCACGCGCAGGTTGGTCCGCGTGGCGAGCGTCATGCCGATGAAGCCGACCAGGGCCGAGAACAGCGCGCCGACGAGGAAGAAGACCGACCGGCCGACGCGGACGCCGCCGTCCTCGGCCGGAATGAGGAACAGCAGCAGGAAGACGAGCGCGGCGAAGACCGCGAGGGTCTTGAACTGCCGGGCCAGGTAGGCCGCCGCGCCCTCCTGCACCGCCTTGGCGATCTCGATCATCTTCGGCGTGCCCTGCCCGGCGGACAGCACCTCACGGGCGAACAGGGCGGCGAAGCCGAGCGCGACCAGCGAGATCAGCAGGATCAGGTAGACGAGGATGCGGTCGCCGTCGGCGACCTGGGCGAGGTCCTCCCCTGGCGCGGCGAGGTGCAGCACGGACATGGTCCTCCTGGTCCGGGGGGCGGCCGGCCGGAAGGCCGCCGCCGAGCGCGCCGCCCCTCAGCCAGACGGCAGGAGCGGACCCGGTCCAGACCGGGCGGCGGGAGTGTATCGGGCATCACAGCCGCGACCCGGGAGGTCCCGTGCGCGGCGGCGCAGGCGCTGCGCGCGCCGGCAGTGCGGGGCGATCAGCTGGCGGCGACGGAGGTGCTGCCGGGACCTGAGGCCCCCGGCGGGAGCGGCCACCGCATGGTGACCACGGTGCCCCCGGGACCGTGCTCGACGTCGACGTCGTCGACCAGGCCGGTGACGACGGCCAGTGCCACGTCGGGGTCGACGAGCGTGTCGAGCAGGCGCTCGACGTCCTGGAACGCCCGGCCGGCGCTGTCGCTGGCACCCTCCGGACCGGCGCCGTCGACGCTGGGGTCCTCCAACAGGCCTGTGGTGAGGTCGTCGGTGAGCGGGCCGGCCGCCGGCCCCTGGTCGCGCACCTGCACGACCAGGCCGCCGGGGGTGTCGTTCACGGTGACCTGCACGGGGGTGCCGCTGGCGTGCCGGGCGTGCAGCCCGACGGCCCGCGAGCAGGCCTCACCGAGCGCGAGCCGGAGCTCGTCGACCAGCTCGTCCTCGAGGCCGGCCCGCCGGGCGGCGGCCACGGCGACCAGCCGCGCCGTCCGGACGTGGGACGGCAGCGGGCTGAGCAGCAGCTCGACGAGGGCCATGAGCGGAGGAAGGGTCGGCCGTCAGTCCGTGGCCGCCACGGCCTCCTCGACCGAGGAGTGGATCGGGAAGACCTTGGTCAGGCCGGTGATACGGAAGATCTTCAGGATCCGCTCCTGGGTGCAGACCAGGCGCAGCGACCCCTCGTGCGCACGGACGCGCTTGAGCCCGCCGACGAGGACGCCGAGGCCGGTGGAGTCGAGGAACTCGACGCCCTCCATGTCGACGACGAGGTGGTACTGGCCGCTGCTCACGAGGTCGATGAGCTGCTCACGCAGCTTCGGGGCCGTGTAGACGTCGATCTCGCCGCCCACGACGACGACGGTGCGGTCGCCCCCGGGACCGGACTCAATGCGGGTCGACAGGGACAGGTCCACAGCAGTTCTCCTCTGGCGTACGCGGCTAGGGCCGCCCTCTGGTTCGGGTTCGTGCAGATCCTGCCCGCGGTGCTGCGCAGGGCGAGCCGGTCCCGACAGGGGGACGTGCGGCGCCCTACCCGGGCTCCTGCGCATACAACCATCCGGCTCCCGGCGTCGATCGGGCGGGCGAGCTGCCCCGGTCCGCGGCTGGCCGCGAACGGTCGCACCCGCCGCCGGCCAGGCACACTGGGAGGCCGTGAACGCCGCTGCCGCCTCCGACGCCGCCGGGATGCCCGGCCGTCCTGCTGCCGTCGCACCCGCGACGCTGCTGCAGCGGCTCGCCCGCGGCGCCGGCGGCGACGGCACTCCCCGCGCCGAGCGGATCACCCACGTCGAGCACGTCCCGGCACGCGTCGGCCGGCCGGCCGACTGGCCCGCCTGGACCGCCCCCCTGCTGCGCGACCGGCTGCGCCTGGCCGGCGTCGAGCGGCCCTGGGAGCACCAGGTGCAGGCCGCCGAGCTCGCCCACGGCGGCTCCTCGGTCGTCGTCGCCACCGGGACGGCCAGCGGCAAGTCCCTGGCCTACCTGCTGCCGGTGCTCACCGCCCTGCTCGACGACGACCGCGCCGGTGCGCTCTACCTGTCGCCCACCAAGGCGCTCGCCACCGACCAGCTGCGCGCCGTGCGCTCGCTGAACCTCGCCGCGGTGCGGGCGGCCACCTACGACGGCGACACCCCGCGCGAGGAGCGCGACTGGGTGCGCCGGCACGGCCGGCTCGTGCTCACCAACCCGGACATGCTGCACGTCGGCGTCCTCCCTCGGCACGCCGACTGGGCCTCCTTCCTGCGCGGCCTGCGGTACGTCGTCGTCGACGAGTGCCACACCTACCGGGGGGTGTTCGGCTCGCACGTCGCCCTGCTCCTGCGCCGGCTGCGCCGGGTCTGCGCCCGGTACGGCAGCAGCCCGGTGTTCGTGCTCGCCTCCGCCACGGCGAGCGACCCGGAGGTCTCGGCGTCCCGGCTCACCGGGCTGCCCGTCGTCGCCGTCACCGACGACGCCTCGCCGCGCGGGTCCACCGAGTTCGCGCTGTGGGAGCCGCCGCTCCTGCCCGACTACGGCGGCGGCGAGAACGGCGCTCCGGTGCGGAGGTCGGCCAACGCCGAGACCGGCGAGCTGCTCGCCGACTGCGTGGTCGAGGGCGCCCGCACGATCGCCTTCGTCCGCTCGCGCCGCGGTGCCGAGGCGGTCGCCCTCAACGCCCGGCGGGCCGTCGACGAGGCGGCGCCTGACCTGACCTGCCGGGTCGCGGCCTACCGCGCCGGCTACCTGCCCGAGGAGCGGCGGCTGCTCGAGCGTCAGCTGCAGGACGGGACGCTGCTCGGCGTCGCGGCCACGAACGCGCTCGAGCTGGGGGTGGACGTCGCCGGCCTGGACGCCGTCCTGCTCACCGGGTGGCCCGGCACCGTCGCGTCGGTGTGGCAGCAGGCCGGGCGGGCCGGACGGGCCGGGCAGGCGGCGCTGGCGGTCTTCGTCGCCCGCGACGACCCGCTCGACACCTACCTCGTGCACCACCCGGAGGCGCTGTTCGGCTGGCCGGTGGAGGCGACGGTGCTCGACCCGTCCAACCCCTACGTGCTCGGACCGCACCTGTGCTGCGCGGCCGCCGAGCTGCCGCTGTCCGAGGCCGACCTCGCCCTGTTCGCCGACGACCCCCTCGTCGACGGCGGCGGGCTGGACGGCGTCCGGCTGCTGCTCGCCGACCTGGTGCGGCGCGGGCTGCTCCGGTCCCGCCCACGCGGCTGGTTCTGGACCTCCCGGGAGCGGCCGGCCGCCGACCTGCGCGGCACCGGCGGCCCCCCGGTGCGCCTGGTCGAGGCCGGCACCGGGCGGCTGCTGGGCACCGTCGACCCGGCCTCCTCGCACAGCCAGGCGCACGAGGGCGCCGTCTACCTGCACCAGGGCGCCTCGTACGTCGTCGAGCGGCTCGACCTCGAGGAGTCGGTGGCCCTCGTGCGCCCGGACGAGCCGGAGTACTCGACGTCGGCCCGCGACGTCACCGACATCCGGGTCGTCGAGACGCTGCGGACGAAGGCGTTCGACGGCGTCGAGCTGTCCTTCGGCACGGTCGACGTCAGCAACCAGGTGGTGTCGTTCCTGCGCAAGCGGCTCGGCTCGGGTGAGGTGCTCGGGGAGGAGCCGCTCGACCTGCCGGCGCGCGAGCTGCGGACCCGCGCGGTCTGGTACGTCGTGCAGCCGGAGGTGCTCCAGGCCGCGGGCATCGAGGCGGCGGACGTTCCGGGCGCCGCGCACGCCGCCGAGCACGCCGCGATCGGGCTGCTCCCGCTGTTCGCCACCTGCGACCGCTGGGACATCGGCGGTGTCTCGACGGCCCTCCACGCCGACACCGGAGCGTGCACGGTGTTCGTCTACGACGGGCACCCCGGCGGCGCCGGGTTCGCCGAGCGCGGCTGGTCCCGCGGAGCGGCGTGGCTCCGGGCGACCCGCGACGCCATCGAGGCGTGCGAGTGCACCACCGGCTGCCCGTCGTGCGTGCAGTCGCCCAAGTGCGGCAACGGCAACGAGCCGCTCGACAAGGCCGCAGCCGTGCGCCTGCTCACCGCCGTTCTGGGCACCGGGCTCGGCTGAGCGCCCGCCGCCGCGGGTACGGCACCGACGCGTCGTCTCCCGGAAGGACCTCGTGGTCGTCCTCGGACTGCTCCTGCTGCTGCTGGCGGCGCTCGTCGTGGCCGTCGTCTTCGTGCGCGCGGTGCGCGACGTGCTCGTCGACCTCGGCGTCGACCGGCTGCTCACCGACCCGCCGCCGCCGGTCGCGTTCGGCCTCGGCGTCCTCGCCGGCGCGCTCGCGGTGGCCGGCCTGTGGCTGATCGTCGCCGCGCGCCGGCGAGGTCGGGGCCCTCGGTAGATCAACAGGAGTCGGGCAGCGACGCGCCGAGGGCGGGTCGCTGCCGGACGCCTGTTGATCATGCGGAGCGGGTCCGCGCAGGACAGTCCGCGCAGGACTACAGCGCCGCCGACTCCTCACGGGCGCGGGCCAGCCACGTGCGCAGGTGGGCACCGGACAGCACCAGCACCATGGCACCGGCGATGCCGCGCATGATCTGCTCGTCGCCGAGCAACCCGCTGCTGGTGCTCGTGAGCGTGCTGCCGTCGCGACCGCTCGCCGTCGGCGGCTGCGCGACCTCCGGCCCGAGCTCGCGGTCGCCGTAGTCGAGGTTCGGGTCGAAGGTGTCGGGCAGCGTCGGCCCGGCGACCTGCGGCGCGCCGAACTCCGGCAGGGGCGGCAGCTTCGGCTGGCCGAGCTTGGGTGCGAAGGTGGCGAAGCCCTGACCGAGCGTGCGCTGGTCGGCGACGCCCGCGCCGCCCGGTGCGGCGGGGCTCGGCTGGCCAGGACTGCTCGGACCGGTCGACGGCGTGGCGCCCGGAGGCGGGTCCGGGAGCGTGACCGGCGCACTCGTGGCGGCCGGGCCGAGGACGTCGGGGCAGTCGGCCACACCGCACGGACGCGCGGCGCGGATCGCGAACGTACGGGGGCCGGAGGCCGACGCGGGGTAGTCGAAGGTGGTCGAGCAGACGCCGTCGGCGCACGCGGCGGGAAAGGCCCGGTGCGCCTGGTCGGCGCCGTCCGAGACCGACCAGAACGTCACGTCCGGCTCCGGCCCGGGTCGCCAGGTCACCCGAGCCGTGCGCTCGGTCAGCACGGCTCCGACGTCGGTGACGGCGGCGCCGCCGATGCGCAGGAAGAACGGCCGGTCCTCCGCGGCGTCCTGCGGCTCGACCCCGCGACCGGCGCGGATCAGCCACTGCCCGTTGGCGCCCACCTGGCCGGAGCCGCAGGCCGTGCCCGGGTCGAGGGGGCAGGCGGTCTTGAGCAGGATGGTGGGCCGGCGGTCGCCCTCGGTGCGCTCGGCCGCCGGGATGACGACGCCCGCCGGGTCGACCAGCTCGAGGCTGGACACCGCCGACGACGCGGTGATCCGCAACGCGCTGTGGACGCCGACGACCTCCCCCGCGGCCGGACCCTCGGCGATCCCCGCCGAGGCCGGCGCGGCGCCGGCCACCATGCCGGTCAGCAGCAGGACGGTCAGCACGACGCAGCGTCCGAGACGACCTCCGGTCCTCACGACGCCGCCGGTCGCTCGAGCGGGCGCGACCCGACCAGCTCGAAGCGCATGATCAGCCGCTGCCGCGCGCTGCCCTTCGGATGGCAGGTGGTCAGGGTCAGGAACGAGCCCTGCACCTGCTGCCCGACCACGCCGTACTGCGTCGGCGCCACCACCCACGGGTTCGGGTGCCCGTCGAAGGCCGGCAGCGCCTGGTAGGTGAAGATCTCGAACGGCGTCTCGAGCTCGACGACGTCGCCGGCCTCGAGCTCGTCCATCCGGTTCAGCGGGCGCCCGTAGGTGGTGCGGTGCCCGGCGATGCCGACGTTGCCCGGCTCGCCCGGCAGCGGCGTCTCGACGTAGTGGCCGGCCCCGGCGCGCAGCGCGGACGGCGTCGTGCCCTCGACCACGAGGATGTCGACGCCGATCTTGGGGATCCGCATGGTGGTGAGGCCCTCGCCGATGCCCACCCGGCGCTCGCGGTAGGCGGCGGCGACCTCGGGGTCGGCGAACTGGTCGGCGAGCCGGTCCTGGTGGACGCGGCTGTACAGGTCCGTCCCGACCGGGTAGGCGAACATGACCGCGCCGGCGAGGAACAGCACCACCGACAGCACCGAGACCGCACGCCGGCCACCGGGGCGGCGGAGGGCGTCGCCGAGCAGCGCGCGCAGCGGTCGCCCGGAGCCGGCGAGCGGCGGGACGACGAACGACGGCTGCATGCCGCGGGGCTCCTACGGGACCAGGGGCGGGACGAGCCGGGCACGAGGCGGCGACCGAGCGCCCGGACGATGTGCTCAACGAACGGCGGTTCCCCGAGGTTACGCGCCGTCCGGCCATCCGCCAGGGGTGAGCGTCCTGACGCATCCAGCCCGCAAAAGTAGGCACATCGGGCTATTCCGCATCGCGCGCGGCGCCGTCAGACTCGATGAGGTCGTCGTTCGTCACGCAGATGGTCCCTGGCCGTCGTCCTGCCCTGGGAGAGAAGTGCCCGGCACCCGGACCGCCCTGTCCGTCGTGGTCGTCGCCGCTGCCGTGCTCGCCGGCTCGCTCGGAGCGGCGGGGGCGGCTGCCGCCGAGGGGGCGCCGTCGGACCGTCCCGTTCCCGGGGGACAGCCCACCGCTCTCCTGGTCAAGACCGCGCCGGCCGTCGACGTCGCGCAGCTGGCGTCCGAGGTCGGTGGAGTGCACACCGGTCGCGTCGGCACGTCGGGCGTCCAGCGCCTGTCGGTCCCACCCTCCCGCATCGACGGCGCCCGCCGCGCGCTGGCCGCGCGTCCGGACGTCGTCGGCGTCGAGATCGACCACGTCGTCACCGCCGCCCGCGTCCCGAACGACCCCTTCTTCCCGTCCCAGTGGGGCACGGTCAAGGTGGGCGCTCCGGACGCGTGGGACGTCACGATCGGCACCGCTTCGACGGTCGTGGCGGTGCTCGACACCGGCGTGTCGCCGCAGTCCGACCTGCGCGTGCTACCGGGCTACGACTTCGTCAACCGTGACGCAGACCCGGCCGACGACCACGGTCACGGAACGTCCGCTGCCAGCATCATCGCGGCCCAGTTCGACAACGGTCTCGCGATGTCCGGGGTCTGCGGTCGCTGTGCGGTGCTCCCGGTCAAGGTCCTGGGCCGGGACGGGAGCGGGTCGTACTCGGCGATCATCAGCGGCATCGACTACGCCGTCGCCCAGGGCGCTGACGTCCTCAACCTCAGCCTGACGGGAGACGTCTACTCCTCCTTCCTGGCCGACGCCGTCGCGAACGCGCGGGCGCGCGGCGTGGTCGTCGTGGCGTCGGCCGGCAACGCCGGTCAGACCGCGATGACCTATCCGGCCGGGCTGCCCGGCGTCCTCGCCGTGGGGGCGACCGACGAGGCGGACAGGCGGACCTCCTACAGCAATCACGGGTCCTGGGTCACCGTGGCGGCGCCCGGGCGGAACGTGGCGCTCAACCACGTGGGAGACGGCGTCTGGTTCACCGGCACGTCGTCCTCGGCACCCGTCGTGGCGGGTGTGGTCGGACTGCTCCGCAGCCACGCTCCCGGGGCGAGCGGCGCCGCGGTCGAGAACGCGGTCACCTCCAGCGCCGTCCCGATCGGGAGCTGGGTGAAGCACGGTCGGATCGACGCCGTCGGGGCGCTGCGGGCGCTCGACTCCTCACTCGCCTTCCGCCCGTCCGCGCCGACCGGGGTCGGCGGCACGGCCGGCGACGGGGCGGTCCAGGTGTCGTGGACCGCCGCGGCGGACCGCGGGAGCGCGATCACCCGCTACAGCGTCACCAGCCTCCCGGGCGGACGCACCTGCGCCACCAGCGGCGCGGTGACGTGCACGGTGGCCGGTCTGACCAACGGCACCGCCTACACGTTCTCCGTCACCGCCTCCAACGCGGTCGGCACCAGCGACGCCAGCAGCGCGAGCGCCGCGGTGACACCGGTCGCCGCGGTGGCGCCGGCGGCTCCGGCGGCGCCGACCGCGACGGCCGGCGACGGCAGCGCCGCGGTGTCCTGGACGGCCCCGGCCGACGGCGGGAGCCCGATCACCGGCTACACCGTCACCTCCAGCCCGGATGGCAAGTCCTGCACGACTACCGGCGCGCTGAGCTGCGTGGTCGGCCGCTTGACCAACGGCACCGCCTACACCTTCACCGTGACGGCCACGAACGCGGTCGGCACGAGCCCGGCGTCAGCATCCAGCAGCGCGGTCACACCCGTTGCCCCGGCGACGGCTCCGGCGGCTCCGGCGGCGCCGACCGCGACCGCCGGCGACGGCAGTGCCGCGGTGTCCTGGACCGCCCCGGCCGACGGCGGGAGCCCGATCACCGCCTACACCGCCACGTCGAGGCCCCAGGGCAAGACCTGCACCACGTCCGGCGTGACCAGCTGCACGGTGTCCGGTCTGGCCAACAGCACCGCCTACACCTTCACCGTCACCGCCACGAACGCGGTCGGGACCAGCCCGGCGTCGGCGCCCAGCAACACCGTCACCCCGGTCGGTCCCGCCACCGCGCCGGCGGCACCGGCGGCGCCGACCGCGACCGCCGGCGACGGCAGCGCCGCGGTGTCCTGGACGGCCCCGGCCGACGGCGGGAGCCCGATCACCGGCTAC
>DATLGD010000123.1:0-6029 GCA_035540755.1 Mycobacteriales bacterium
GGACCGGGCCGCCACCATCGCGCACGGGTACCTGCAGGCCGTTCGGGCCGGGCGCAAGCAGCGGCACGTGCTGGGCGAGCTCATGGGCACGTTGTGCGTGTCCCGGCAGGCAGCCGAGTACGACCTCCGGGAGGCGCTGCGGCTGGTCGCGCACCCGGCCACCGCGCGCGCCATGCGCGAAGGGCGGCTGGGTCTCCGGCACGCACGGGCGCTGCTCGACGTGGTCGGACCGCTGTCGGCTGATGTCGCCGATGCCGTCGAACGCGCTGTGCTGGCCTGGGCGGCGGGGCAGCCGCCGTCGCGGGTGCGCGAGATGGCCCGGCGCAAGGCCTTGCAGCTGGACCCTGACGGTGCCGCGCGTCGCCGCAGCGAGGCGGCGCAGGCTCGTCGCCTGCGGGTCACCGATGCCGGCGACGGCATGGTCGAGGTCGGCATCCTGATGCGCGCGGAGCAGGGGCTGGCCGTGCTGCAGCGCGCCGAGGCGGCCACCGATGCGACGGACGGCACCGGCCGCACGCGCGACCAGCGGGCCGCCGACTGGGCCACCGAGCAGCTGCTCGGCCTGGGCCCCGAGATGGTGCAGATGCAGGCAGGGACCTCGGACGCGCCCAAGGCACCGGATGTACCGGAGGCGCCGCACGCGTCGGACGCGCCGGATGTGCCGCACGCGCCGCAGGCCGTCCCCGGCGCCGACCTCGTGCTCGACGGCCGGCGCCGCCGGCCGGTGCAGGTGCTTCTCCACATTCCGGTCACCACGGCGCTCGGCCTGGACGACCTGCCGGGCGACCTCGACCGCATCGGGCCGGTCGACGCCGACCACGCCCGCCTGCTGCTCAGCACGGCAGAGCTCCGCAAGGTCTGCGTGGACGCCGACACCGGCCAGGTGCTGCACGTCGAGGAGGGCGTCGTCCGGCCGACCGCGTCGCGTGCCCGGATCGAGCAGCTGACCGGCGAGGGCCTGCTCGCCGAGCAGGCACTGGCGCAGGCGCAGGCGGAGGCGGTGCGCGAGGCGATCCTCGACATGGTCCGCACGCCGTCGAGCGCACCCGTCGGCCCGGAGGAGCAGTACCGCCCGTCCGCGGGGTTGTCGCGCACCGTCCGCACCGCCAGCCGGCACTGCGACTTCCCCGGCTGCAACTGCCACAGCAGCAGGTGCGACGACGAGCACACCGTCCCGTGGCCCCGCGGCGCGACCGAGCTCGCGAGCCTGCGCTCCCGGAGCCGGTGGTGCCACCAGGTCAAGCAGCAGGGCTGGCGACCAGGCCCGCTGCCCGACGGGAGCACCAGCTGGACGTCGGCGTGCGGGCGCAGCTACGTCACGCCGCGGCCGTGGGAGCCACTGCCTTCCGTGCCGGTCGGCGCGCGCCTGTCACCGCCGACACCGCCACCACCGCGCGACGACGCGGGCATCGAGATGTCGCCGTACCTGTACGAGGAGTGGAAGCCTCCCGACGAGCTGTCGCTCGAGATCGCCTGGCTCCGCGACTTGGTGCAGGATCCGCCTGTCGCGCCTGTCCTCTCACCGCAAGCCCTCGCGCCGCCGGCGCGCTGGCCGGACGACCCACCGTTCTGACCTCGAGCGTCCGTGCGCGGGAGCGGTACAGCTCGGAAGTCAGTCGCTGCCGATGCCGGCCCTCAGGCGTCGGGCAGCCGGCCGGCCGAGGCGGCCCGGCGCTCCCGCCCTGCTCGGACGCGCCGACCCGCAGCCGGCGGGTGGACGGCGGCGCTCTGGACCGCGGCGGTGTCGGCCTGCCCGCGGTGGACGGGCTCGGTCGCCGGCCCGTGCGCCTCGGCGGAGCGGCGTCGGCGGATGACGGACACGGCGACGATGACTGCGGCCACGACGAACGGCAGGGCCAGCAGGACGAGCAGCAGGAGCGGGAAGTCCATGGCGTCCTCTCGGGCGAGCCGGACGGCCCGCTTCTCGGTGTTCGGCCAGGGAGCTCGCAGGGATGGGATCGGCGTGAGCCCGTCCGGACGTCATCTCCCGGGTGGTGCCACGACGCTGGCAGGATGGACTCATGACCGCCTCCCAGACCGCCGTGCGCCCCACGTCGCTCGCCCCCGACGTCGCCGCGCGCCTCAAGCGCGACCGCGACGGCCTCGTCGTCGCCGTCACGCAGCAGCACGACACCGGCGAGGTGCTCATGGTCGGCTGGATGGACGACGAGGCGCTTCACCGCACCCTCACGACCGGCCGCGCCACGTACTGGTCGCGCAGCCGGCAGGAGTACTGGGTCAAGGGCGAGACGTCGGGCTCGCAGCAGTGGATCCGGTCGGTCGCGCTCGACTGCGACGGCGACACCCTGCTGGTCAAGGTCGACCAGGCCGGCACCGGCGCCTGCCACACCGGCGACCGCACCTGCTTCGACGCCGTGCTGCTCGCCGCCGTCCAGGGCCGTCCCGACGGCGAGGGCGAC
This sequence comes from Mycobacteriales bacterium, assembly GCA_035540755.1. Lineage (GTDB taxonomy): Bacteria > Actinomycetota > Actinomycetes > Mycobacteriales > SCTD01 > DATLGD01. The sequence continues at coordinate 2,421 of DATLGD010000123.1, forward strand.
GGCGAGAGCGACGCGGGGAGCACCGGCACCGCCGACGACATCGACGTCGGCGAGGGCACTCCCGCCGCCGACCCCGACGCCGCGAGCCCCTCGTGACGCCGGCTGCCAAACCGGTCCGGGGCGCATGACCGCCGGCACCGTCACCCCCTCTGCCGAGGACTTCGCCGCGGTCGCGGCAGCGCAGCCCGTCGTGCCGGTCGTCCGGCGGCTCCTCGCCGACGGGGAGACGCCGGTCGGCGTCTACCGCAAGCTGGCCGGCGGGCGTCCGGGCACCTTCCTGCTCGAGAGCGCCGAGCAGGGCCGGCAGTGGTCGCGCTACTCCTTCATCGGCGTGCGCAGCGCCGGCACGCTCACCGAGAGGGACGGCCGCGCGGTCTGGCTCGGCGAGGGCGAGCTCGACCTGCCGAACGACCCGCTCGAGGCCTTCGTCGCGCTGTCGCGGCAGCTCCGGTCGCCTCGTCCCGACGACCTGCCGCCGCTGACCGGTGGCCTGGTCGGCTACCTGACCTACGACACCGTCCGTCGGATGGAGCGGCTGCCGAGCACGGCCGTCGACGACATCGGGATGCCCGAGCTGTCGATGATGCTCGTGACCGACCTCGCCGTCCTCGACCACGCCGACGGCACGGTGATCCTCATCGCCAACGTCGTCCGCGGCGTCACCGACCCCGGCCACGACGACGCCGTGCGGCGGCTCGATGCGATGACGGCGGCACTGGCCGAGCCGTCGCCGTCGAGCGTGGCCACCGTCGACCTCGCCGCCGAGGCGCAGGTCGAGCGGCGCACCAGCCCTGCCGACCACATGGCGAGGGTGGAGACCGTCAAGGAGCACATCCGGGCCGGCGACGCCTTCCAGGTCGTGCTCTCGCAGCGGTTCGAGGTGCGCACCGACGTCGACGCCCTGGACGTCTACCGGGTGCTGCGCACCACGAACCCGTCGCCGTACATGTACCTGCTGCGCTTCGCCGGCCACGAGTCGCCGTTCGACGTCGTCGGGTCGTCCCCGGAGGCGCTCGTGACGGTCACGGGCGACGCCGGAGACGGCACCGGCAGGGCGGTGCTGCACCCGATCGCCGGCACCCGACCCCGTGGGGCGACACCGGAGGACGACAGCCGCCTCGCCGCCGAGCTGCTCGCCGACCCGAAGGAGCGCAGCGAGCACGTGATGCTCGTCGACCTCGGGCGCAACGACCTCGGCCGGGTCTGCGAGCCGGGCAGCGTCGACGTCGTCGACTTCATGCAGATCGAGCGGTACAGCCACGTCATGCACATCGTCTCGACCGTCGTCGGCACGCTCGAGCGCGACCGCGACGCCCTCGACGTGCTCGTCGCGACGTTCCCCGCCGGCACGCTGTCCGGGGCACCCAAGCCGCGCGCGATGGAGATCATCGAGTCGCTGGAGCCGACCCGGCGGGCTCTCTACGGCGGCACCGTCGGGTACGTCGACGCCACCGGCGACATGGACATGGCGATCGCCATCCGCACGGCTGTGCTGCACGACGGGACCGCCTACGTGCAGGCGGGCGGCGGCCTGGTGGCCGACAGCGACCCGGCCGCCGAGCAGGCGGAGTGCGAGAACAAGGCGGCGGCGGTGCTGCGCGCCGTGGCGGCGGCGGCCACGCTCCGCGGCGCGTGACCCCCGACCGCCGCGGGTTCGGCACCGCGCTGCTGCTCGTCGTGCTCGCCGGCGCCGCGTTGCTGGTCTCCACCGCCGGCCCCTGGGTCACCGGCGTCGAGGTGCGGCCGGCGCCGCTGCCCGACGAGCTGGTCGAGCGCAGCGGGGGCGAGGTGGCGCCTGCGGTCCGCGCCCTCGGCCTGGTCGCGCTCGCCGGCGTCCCCGCGCTGCTCGCCACCCGCGGCCGCGGGCGGCTGGCGATCGGGGCGGTCCTGGTCCTGGCCGGGGTGGGGGCGGCGGCCTCGGCGGTCGGGCCCCTGCTCGACCCCTCGGCGGCGGGCGGATCGGCGACGGCGCAGGTCGTCGCCACCGCTCGGCCGTGGCTCGCGCTCGCCGGCGCGCTGACGGCGCTCGTCGCGGGGGCGCTCACGCTGACCTCCGGCCGCCGGTGGCCGGCGCTCGGCCGCCGCTACGAGGCACCCGGGACGCCGGCACCGGCCCGTCCGGAGCAGCACTCGACGGCGCCCGACGTCGACGGCGCCGGGGCATGGGACGCGCTCGACCGCGGCGAGGACCCCACCGGCAGGTGAGAGCCGGTGACTCGTACGCTCCACGACACCGGGGGAGGACCTCCGGGACGAGCCCGAGAGGACCACGCGTGACCGTGCTGGACGAGCTCGTGGCGGGCGTCCGCGAGGACCTCGCCGCCCGCCAGGCGCGCATCCCGCTCGACGCGCTCAAGGAACGCGCGGCCGCGCAGCCGGAGGCCCACGACGGCTACGCCGCACTCCGTCAGCCCGGCATCGCCGTCATCGCCGAGGTCAAGCGGGCCAGCCCGTCCAAGGGGCGGCTCGCCGACATCGAGGACCCGGCGGCGCTCGCCGCGCAGTACGAGGACGGCGGCGCGAGCGTGATCAGCGTGCTCACCGAGCAGCGCCGGTTCGGCGGCAGCCTGGCCGACCTCGACGCCGTCCGCGCCCGGGTCGACGTCCCGCTGCTGCGCAAGGACTTCGTGGTCTCCAGCTACCAGGTCTGGGAGGCCCGGGCGCACGGGGCCGACCTGGTCCTGCTCATCGTCGCCGCGCTCGAGCAGGAGGCGCTCGTCTCGCTGGTCGAGCGCACCGAGTCGCTCGGCATGACGGCCCTTGTCGAGGTGCACGACGAGGTCGAGACCGAGCGCGCCATGCTCGCGGGGGCAAAGGTCGTCGGCGTCAACGCGCGGAACCTCAAGACCCTCGAGATCGACCGCAGCGTGTTCGCCCGGCTCGCCCCGATGCTGCCGCCGCACGTGGTCAAGGTGGCCGAGTCGGGTGTCCGCGGCCCGCACGACCTGCTTGCCTACGCGCACGAGGGCGCCGACGCTGTGCTCGTCGGCGAGGGCGTCGTCAGGGGCGGCGACCCCCGCGCCGCCGTCGCCGAGCTGGTGGCGGCCGGCGCGCACCCGAGCGCGCGCGGCGGCCACGAGTGAGCGTGCCCGACGCCTCCGGCCACTTCGGCCCCTACGGCGGCCGCTTCGTGCCCGAGGCGCTCGTGGCGGCGCTGGACGAGCTCACCGCCGCCCATGACGCCACGCAGCAGGACCCGGCGTTCCTCGCCGAGCTCGACCGGCTGCTCACGACCTACGCCGGCCGCCCCACGCCGCTCACCGACGCCCGGCGGCTGTCCGAGCACGCCGGCGGTGCGCGCATCCTGCTCAAGCGCGAGGACCTCGCGCACACCGGCTCGCACAAGGTGAACAACGTGCTCGGCCAGGCGCTGCTCACGCAGAAGATGGGCAAGCAGCGGGTGATCGCCGAGACCGGCGCCGGCCAGCACGGTGTCGCCACCGCGACCGCAGCCGCGCTGTTCGGCTTCGACTGCACCGTCTACATGGGCGAGGAGGACACCCGCCGCCAGGCGCTCAACGTCGCGCGGATGCGGCTGCTCGGCGCCGAGGTCGTGCCGGTCACCAGCGGCACCCGCACCCTCAAGGACGCCACCAACGAGGCCTTCCG
>DATLGD010000124.1:0-9397 GCA_035540755.1 Mycobacteriales bacterium
TCGACGGTGCGCCGCACGACCAGCTCGCCGGTGCGCGCGACGGTGCGCCAGTGCACCTGCCGCAGGTCGTCGCCCTGCACGTAGGGCCGCAGGGCGTGGAAGGCGGTGCCGCCCTCGGCGTCGACGTCGGCGGTGAGCCCCTCGAGGTCCAGGTCGCGGCCCGCCCCCGGCGGCCGGAGCGGCACCGTGCGCGGGCGCACGTGCAGCTGCAGCACCTCCCCGGTGGGGAGCGCACGCCGCACCAGGCCGAGCGGGTCGACCCGGTCGAGGACGAGCGGACCGACCGCGTACACCCCCCGCCGGGAGGCCGGGACGCGGTAGGTGGACGTGCGCCGACCGCCGGGCGCGAGCACCGGGAGGTCGACCTCGACCGCCTCCGCGCCGGCGGTGTCGCGTCCGCGCAGCGGGGGTGAGGGCCGCCGGCCGCGGTTGCCGACCTCGAGCCGGCCGAGCACGACGCCGCCGCGGGCGACCCGGTCGGGCTCGAGCGACCGGGTCACGTCGAGCCGCACCGGCGGCAGCACGGCGAGGACGGCCAGCAGCAGCGCCGTCGCCGCGGCGGTGCCGAGCACCGCGAGGCCGGGCCAGTGCAGCAGCAGCGCCCCGCCCAGCAGCACCGCCGCGGCCACGGCGAGGCCCGCTCCGCGCGCGGTCAGCCGGACAGCGAGGCGCACGATCAGGCGGAGACGGTGCTCGTCGGCACCGGCACCCGGTCGACCAGCTCCCGGACGACGGCCGCGGCGGTCCGGCCGGCCAGCTGGGCCTGCGGGGCGAGCACCAGCCGGTGGGCGAGCACCGGCTCGGCGAGCGCCTGCACGTCGTCGGCGGTGACGTGCGGCCGCCCGGCGACCGCGGCGTACGCGCGCGCGGCGCGCAGCAGCCCGAGCGAGGCGCGCGGGCTCGCGCCGAGCCGCAGGTCCGCGTGCCCGCGCGTACCGGCCACGAGGTCGACGACGTAGCCGCGCAGCACGGGCGCGACGTGCACGCGCTGCACCCCCGCGATGGTGGCCGCGACCTGCTCGGCGGTCAGCACCGGGCGCAGACGCTCGACGGTGGGGCCGTCGCCCTCGTTCTCGAGCACCTCGATCTCGGCCGTGCGGTCGGGGTAGCCCAGCGCCGTGCGGAGCAGGAACCGGTCGAGCTGCGCCTCCGGCAGCCGGTAGGTGCCGTCCATCTCCACCGGGTTCTGCGTGGCGAGCACGACGAACGGCCGCGGCACCGGGTGCGGCTCCCCGTCGACGGTGACCCGCCGCTCCTCCATGACCTCGAGCAGCGCCGACTGCGTCTTCGGCGACGCGCGGTTGATCTCGTCGGCGAGGACGACGTGCGCGAACACCGGCCCGGGGTGGAAGACGAACGCCCCGTCGTGCTGGCGGTAGACGGTGGAGCCGGTGACGTCGGCCGGCAGCAGGTCCGGCGTGAACTGGATCCGCTGCATCGTCCCGGACAGGCTCGCCGACAGCGCGCGGGCGAGCGTCGTCTTGCCGGTGCCGGGCACGTCCTCGACGAGCAGGTGGCCCTCCGACAGGAGCGCGACGACGGCCAGGCGCACGGCGTCGGGCTTACCGCGCACGACCCGCTGCACGTTGTCGATGAGCGCCTGCGCGGCGCCGGTCACGCCGCTTCGATCGTGCTGGTCCACGCGCGTCCCCCTCGGGTGCTCCGGCGCGACCGCGCACCGGGACTGTGCCTCGGCCGGTCAGGCCCAGAACGTGAACTCGGCGACGAACCCCGCGCCGGGGCTGCCCTGGTCGTCGCGGTGCAGCCGCTGCTCGTAGGTGCCGCGGCGGTAGGAGGTGATGCGCTGCGCACCGTCGTGCGGGTTGTTCCACACGTAGCCGGTGACGCCGTCGTTGATCCAGCCCCGGCCGGTGCTGCAGGCGGCTGTGGGCGCACCGCCGATCTTCGTCCAGTGCGTCGAGCCGCAGCTGTAGCGGACGAGGGCCACCCGGCCGTCGCCGGCCTGCGTCGGGATGTCGAACGCCCGCCCCCGGCTCTCCCAGCCGGGGTGCGCGCAGTCCGGCGCGTAGAAGACGTCGATGGGCGTCGGCTCCGGGGCCACCCCGTTGTCGGAGTGGCAGGCCAGCAGGGTCTGCCTCTGCACCGGCGGCGGGGGCGGTGGCGGTGTCGGTGGCGGCGCCGCGGCGGTGGTCGCCCGCGTGGTGGCGGCCGCACCCGTGCCGTTGGCGTTGCGGGCCACGGCCTCGACGGCGTACGTGCGGTCGTCGGCGAGGTTGTCGAAGACGTGGGCGCCGGCCTGTACCGGACGGGAGCCGACGCCGGCGACGGTGATGACGTAGTCGCTGATCGCCGCACCGTTGGGGTTGCCGCCGCCCACGGTGACGGTGATGCGCCGCTCCCCACCGGTCGCGGTGACGTCCGGCGCGCCCGGCAGGCCGGAGGGGACGACCGGCTCGGTGCGCGCGGCCGGTCCGGCGGCCGTCGCGGTGCGGGCGGTGACCGAGGCGCTGTACGCGGTGCCGTTGGCGAGGCCGGTGAAGGTGGCCTCCAGCGCCGCCGTGGCCGCCACCGGCTGGCTGGCGCCACCGGGCTGCAGCACGACGTCGTAGGAGACCACCGGCGTGCGGCCGGCCGACGCGGCCGTCCACCGGACGCGCACGGTGCCGTCGCCGGCCTCCGCGCTCGCGCTGCCCGGCGCACCCGGCGCGTCCGCGCTCGGGGTGGTGCAGGACTCCGCGCTCGAGGCGCCGCGGCCGAGCGCGTTCTCGGCGTGCACCCGCACGCACACCTGCCGGCCGTTCGGTGCGGAGAAGGTGGCCGACGTCGCGGCGCCGTCGGTCTCGACCGAGGTCGTGCCCGACAGCACGACGTGCCCGGTGAGCGGGCTGCCACCGTCACCGCCGTGCTGCCAGCCGACCTCGACCCGGCCGTCGCCGGCGCTGGCCACGACGCCGATCGGGGCGTCCGGCGGCCGGGCCCCCTGCTCGGCAGGTCCCTGCGCGGGGCCGGGGACGGCTCCGCCCGGCACCGGGACGGGGGCGCCGCCGGCCGGCGTCGCACCCGGCTGGGCACCGGCCTGGGGCGGCCCGTCGCGCGGCGCCTGCGGGGTGCCGGCGGGCTGCTCGGGCTCGGGCTGCTCCGCCCCTGACGCGGGGTCGGGCTCCGGGGTCGGGTCGGGGCGCCGCTCGGGGCGCTCGCCGGGCAGCCGGCGCTCAGGGTCGCTCTTGAGGACGGGCGTGCGGGAGTCGTCGTCGCGCACCACCGTGGCGTCCGGACCGCGGGTGTCGTTGACGACGACGCCCACGCCGCGCACCGGCACGAGCTCGTCGGCCGTGCCGCTCGCGGTGGTGACGGGGCGCCCGCGGCCGCCCGAGCCCAGGTCGACGGTCTCGACCCGCTGACCGCGCAGGTCGAGCAGGTAGGCCGTCGGGCCGCTGACGGCCACCGACGTGATGTCGGCGCCGGGGGGCAGCGCTGGGCCGGGCCGCACGGTGGCGGCCGCCAGGTCGACGACGCTCACCCGCCCGTCGCCGACGACGACGAGGGTGCGGGCGTCAGGACTGCCCCCGACGGCGACGCGCGAGGCGGCCCCGACGGTGACCTCGGTGCCGTCGGACAGGTCGCGGACCAGCCCGCTGCGCGGGTCGTACACGACCGCCGTGCCCCCGGCCAGGCCGACGACGAGCCGCGACCCGGGCTCCGCCACGGCGGTGCGGCGGACGGCGCCGTCGGGCGAGACCTGCGCGACCGACCCGTCGCGCAGGGGGACCACGAGGGTGCCCCGCGCGTCGACGACGGCCTCGCCGGCCGCGGCGCCGAGCGGCACCGGCGCGCCGACCGGCTCGAGGGTGCGCGGGTCGACCCGCTGCACGAGCCCGGCGGAGCGGTCGAGCACCCAGGTGGTGCCGCCGGTGGTGAGCACCTGCAGGGCGCTGCCGCCCTCGCCGACGACGCGGCTGACCGCCGCCGACAGGTCGGCGCCGTCGACCCGGGTGAGCTCGCCGGTGGCGGGGTCGAGCACGTAGGCGCCGTCGGGCCGCTGCACGACGACGATCTCGCCGCCCGGCTCGCCGACGGCGATGCGGGCGTCCGGCCGGCCGGCGAAGCCGTTGAGGTGGGTGATGGTGCCGGCGGCCCGGTCGACCAGCCAGGCCCCGCCCTGCAGCAGGTCGACGCCGGCCGAGGGCAGCGGAGCCGCGGTCAGGACCATGGCCGCCACCAGCGAGACGCTGGTGAGCGCGGCGACGCCGGCCGCCCCGGACTGGCCCAGAGGCAGCCGCGCGCCCAGCGCGCGCACGCGACGACGGACGGCGGACAGCGGGGCTCCCTGACTGGTCACGGACGGTGCGCAGGGTACGGCAGCCGGGGCCTGTGGGGCAGTCCTGTCCACTGGACGGCCGAGGTCCGCCACCACCCGCCGCCGCGGTGACACGATGACCGGCGCACGGCCGGTGGACGGCCGGTGGACGGACGGCGCACGGACGGACGAGCAGGGGGGCGGCCCGCGTGGAGGTGGGGCTCGGCCTGATCGGTCCCGCCACCGGCGCCCGCGCCGACGTCGTCGTGCGTGCTCCGGCCGGCACCCGGCTGGCCGACGTCGAGGACCTGCTCGTGCAGCGGCTGCTGCCCGCCGGGCACGCCGGTCGGCTCCGCGCGGTCGGTCGCCCGCTGGGCCCGGACACGGTGCTCGGTGAGCCGCCCCTGGTCGAGGGCGCCGTGCTGGAGGTCCTCGACCCCGGTGCGAGCGGGACCGAGACGGCGCAGCCCGGCGGGCTGCTCGAGCTGCGCGTCGTCGGCGGCCCGGACGCCGGGCGCACCTGGCCGCTCCCACCCGGCGAGGTCGTCGTCGGCCGCAGCACGTCCGCCCACGTACGGGTCGAGGACCCCGACGTCTCGCGGGCGCACTGCCGGCTGGTGGTCGGGCACCCGCCGGACGGCGTCACGGTCGCCGACGCCGGCTCGACCAACGGCACGCGGGTCGACGGCGAGCTGGTCCACGAGCCGGTGCCGCTGCCGCTCGGCGCGGTGCTGCAGGCCGGTGAGTCCCGGTTCGTCCTCACGCCCCCGGCCGAGCCGCCGGCGCCGGTGACGGCCACCGGGTCGGGCGGGCTGGCCTGGAACCGGCCGCCACGGCTGCGGCCGCCCGCCGAGGTCGTCCAGGTGGTGGTGCCCGCGCCGCCGGCCGAGCGGGAGAAGAGCCCCTTCCCGCTGCTGATGATCGTGGCGCCGCTCGTGCTCGGCGTCGTCATGTGGCAGGTGCTGGGGAACGCGACCTTCCTGCTGTTCACCCTGCTGTCGCCGGTGATGATCCTCGGCAACCTGGTCACCGAGCGGCGCACCGGCAAGCGCCGCAGCCGCCGGGAGAGGGCGCTGTGGAAGGCGCAGCGCGAGGTCGCCGAGACGACGCTGCACGCCGCCGTCCGCGAGGACGAGCGCCGCCGCCGGGACGCCTGCCCCGACCCGGCGACGGCGGCGCTGCAGGCGCTCGGCCCCCGGCCGCGGCTGTGGGAGCGCCGGCGCGACGACGACGACCTGCTGCACCTGCGCGTCGGCCTGGCCGACCAGCCCGCCGTCGTCGAGGCCGAGGGCGACCTCGCCGACGGCTGGACCACCGCCCGCGACGTCCCCGTCGTCGTCCCGCTGCCGGAGGCGGGCGTGCTCGGCGTGGCCGGGCACCGCGGCCGCGTCCAGGCGCTCGGCCGCTGGCTGCTGGCGCAGGCCGCCGTCTGGCACAGCCCCCGGGACCTGCAGGTCGTCGTGCTGGCCGAACCTGCTGCGGCCGGGCACTGGGGGTGGGTGCGCTGGCTGCCGCACGCCCGCCCGGACGGGCAGCAGGACTGCCGCGCGCTGCTCGGTCTCGGCGCGGCTCAGGCCGCGCAGCGGGTGGCCGAGCTGGCCGCGCTCGTCGAGGCGCGGCGGGCGGAGCGCGCCACCCTGCGCCGCGACGAGCAGGTCGCGGGCAAGGCCGTCCTCGTCCTCGTCGACGGTGCCCGCGCCCTGCGTGCCGTGCCCGGGCTCGCCACGCTGCTCAAGGACGGGCCGTCGGTGGGCGTCTACGCCGTCACCCTCGAGGACGACCCGCGGCTGCTGCCCGAGGAGTGCGGCGCCACCGTCGTCGTCACCGGAGAGGTCGACACCCGCCTCGACGTGCGGATCACCGGGCGGGCCGACCTGTCCGGCGCGGTCGCCGACCTCGTCGGGCCGGCCTGGGCCGAGGAGGTCGCCCGGGCGCTGGCCCCGCTGCGCGACGACAGCCGTGACAAGGGTGGCGCGGCCACGCTGCCGTCGAGCGTGCGCTGGACCGACGTCGCCGGCATCGCGCTCGACGGCGACGACGGCGACGTCGCCCAGGTGCTGGCGCGCTGGGCCGCTCCCGGCCGCACCACCGAGGCGGTGCTCGGGCAGGGGCCCGACGGCGTCTTCTCCGTCGACCTGCGCCGCGACGGGCCGCACGCCCTGGTCGCCGGCACCACCGGCTCGGGCAAGAGCGAGCTGCTGCAGTCGCTCATCGCCTCGCTCGCGCTCGGCAACCGGCCGGACGAGCTGGTCTTCGTGCTCGTCGACTACAAGGGCGGTGCCGCCTTCGGGCCGTGCACCGACCTGCCGCACGTCGTCGGGATGGTCACCGACCTCGACGGGCTGCTCGTCGAGCGGGCGCTGGCCTCGCTCGGTGCCGAGCTCAGCCGGCGGGAGGCCGTGCTGGCCGCCGCCGGGGCGATGGACATCGAGGAGCACCGCCGCCGGGTCGGCGTCGCCGGCGGGCCGCAGGAGGTGCTGCCGCGGCTGGTCATCGTCGTCGACGAGTTCGCCTCGCTGGCCGCCGAGCTGCCCGACTTCGTCGAGGGCCTGGTCGGCATCGCCATGCGAGGCCGCTCCCTCGGGGTGCACCTGGTGCTCGCGACGCAGCGGCCCGAGGGCGTCGTGTCGGCCGACATCCGCGCCAACACCAACCTGCGGCTGTGCCTGGCGGTCACCCGCGACACCGAGTCGCGCGACGTCATCGACTCCCCCGTGGCCGCGGCCATCAGCCGCACCACCCCCGGACGGGCCTACGCCCGCACCGGGCACGCCGAGCTGACCCCGTTCCAGGCCGGGCGGGTCGGCGGCCGCCGGCCCGGTGTCGTGGTCGCGAGCGGCGCCGAGGCGGTGCAGGTCGAGCTCGTCCCCGCCGCCGAGCTCGGCGACCCGCTCCCCCGCCCCGCCGGCGGCGGCGAGGAGGAGGTCACCGACCTTTCGCTGCTGGTGGCGGCCTGCGCCCGCGCCGCCGAGCGGCTCGCGCTGCCCCCGCCCCGCCCGCCCTGGCTGCCGCCGCTGCCCGAGCTGCTCGTCCTCGACGACGTCGCCCGGCTCGCCCCCCTTCCGCCCGACCCGCTCGCCGGCCGGCCCGGCCGCGTCCCGCCGCTGGTCTACGGCGTCGTCGACGTCCCGGCCGAGCAGAGCCGCCGGCCGCTGGTGCTCGACCTCGACCGGTCCACCCACCTGCTCGTCGTCGGCTCCCCGCGCACCGGCCGCACCACCGTGCTGCGCACCCTCGCCGGAGCCGTCGCCGCCACCGCCTCCCCCGACGACGTGCACGTCTACGCCCTCGATCCCGGTGGCGGCGGTCTCGGGGCCCTCCGGGTGCTGCCGCACGTCGGTGCGGTCGTCCCGCGCGACCAGCCCGACCGGCTGGCGCGGGTGCTCGACCGGCTGGTCGAGGAGGTCGCCCGGCGCCAGGCGCTGCTGGGTGCGGCCGGGCACACCGACCTCGCCGAGCAGCGGGCCGCCGCGCCCTCCGGCGAGCGCCTGCCGCACCTGCTGCTGCTGATGGACCGCTGGGAGGCCTTCCTGGCCGGCTACGGCGACCTGGACGCCGGGCGGCTGGTCGACGTCGTGTTCCGGCTGCTGCGCGAGGGGCCGTCCGCCGGCCTGCACGTCGTGCTCACCGCCGACCGCAGCGGTATGGTCGGCCGGGTGGGCACGCTGCTCGAGGAGCGGCTGCTGCTGCGGCTGGCCGACAAGGGCGACTACGCCGGGGCCGGCATCCCGACCCGCACGGTGCCGGACGCCCTGCCGCCGGGGCGCGGGTTCCGGCTGCTCGGCCCGCCGCTGATCGCGCAGGTCGCCATGCTCGACGCCGACCCGAGCGGGCCGGCGCAGGCAGAGGCGCTGGCCCGGCTGGCCGCCTCCGCGCCTCCCGCGGTCGCCGGCCCGGCCCCCCGGCGGGTGGAGGTGCTCCCTCCCTCGGTGCGGCTGGCCGAGGCCGGGGAGGTCCCGCCCGCGGCACCGCCGGGCGCCGTGGTCCTCGGCGTCGGCGGGGACGAGCTCGAGCCGGTGGTGGTCGACGTCGCCGAGCACCCGCCCGGGTTCCTCGTCGGCGGGCCGCCGGGCTCGGGACGCAGCACCGCGCTGCTCACCGTGGCCGCAGGCCTGCGCCGCAGCGGCCTGCCGCTGGTGGCGGTCGCCCCGCGACGCTCACCGCTGCGCGAGCTGACCGATCTGGCCGGCTGCGTCACCAGCCGCGACGACGCCGCCGCGCTGGAGCAGCTGCTGACGGGCGGCACCGGCGCCCTCCGCCCGTGCGCCCTGCTGGTCGACGACGCCGAGCTGCTCGTCGACAGCGGCCTGTCCTTCGTGCTCGAGCGCGCGGTGCGCGAGGCCCGCGACGCCGGCGTCGTCGTCGTGGTCGCCGGCACCACCGACGAGCTGGTGACGGGCTTCCGCGGCTTCGTGGTAGACGTGCGCAAGTCCCGCGCAGGGGTGCTCCTGTCGCCGCAGTCGGCCGGTGACGGCGACCTGCTCGGCGTGCGGCTGTCCCGGGCCACCGGCGGCGACGTCGTGCCCGGCCGGGGGCTGCTCGCCGTGCGCGGCCGGGTCGCGCCGCTGCAGGTCGCGCTCCCGCAGTGAGCACTCCGGTTCGGCCGGTGCAGCAGGGGGTAGACGAGGGTCGAACGCACGTTCGAGCCACCAGGGAGGGCCCACGATGGTCGACCAGGACGCCGTCACGCAGAACCCGGAGAAGGACCCGGCCGACTGGGTCACCGGCGAGGAGCCGCCCACCGGGCCGCAGCAGAGCTACCTCACGACGCTGGCCCAGCAGGCCGGCGAGGAGGTCGACGTCTCGTCGCTGAACAAGGCCGAGACGTCGGTGAAGATCGACGAGCTCAAGGACGCCACAGGCCGCTGAGCGGCGGCGCTGCGGTCAGGGCGTGAGCACCGCGGTGAACAGCCAGCTCACCAGCGCGAGGAAGGCGAGGACGCCGAGCAGGCCGTAGGCCCACTGGTAGTTGTCGCGCGGCTGCTCGTGCGCGCCCTCGCCGAGCAGCTCGGTCAGGGTCTGCCCCTGCCCCGGCGGCAGGTCCTTCCCCGGGTCGTACCGGTCCGGGTCGAGCCGCGGGTCGAGCGGCCCGGTCGGCCCCGCGGCGCGGGTGGGGTCGAACCGGTCGGGGTCCTGCGA
>DATLGD010000125.1:0-15654 GCA_035540755.1 Mycobacteriales bacterium
TTGTTGGGCTGTGCCGCGGTCGACGTCCGCCGCCAGTGCCCGGCCACGACCAGGTCGGTCGCCGCGTAGCGCTGCTCGGCCGTGACCTCCGGGCCCAGGTTCGTGAACCACCGCGGCGTGTAGACGAACGTCTGCGGCAGCGCGCCGCTGGTGACGGCGCCGCCGGTGTTGACGACGTTGACGACGCCGTTGGCGTTGCCCGGCCCGGCCGCCGTGCTGACCGTCAGCATGCCGGCCTGGGTGTTGAAGGTCGCGCCGGTGGTGCCGCGCGTGACCAGGCCGGCGGTCTCGAGGAACTCCTGCACCTCGGCGCGCCGGGCAGCTGTGAGGCTGTTGTAGACCAGGCCGCTCGAGACGTAGAGCACGCCGGCTCCCCGCAGGGCCTCGGTGCCGGCGTTGAGGGACGCCGTCGACACCGGCCGCACCTCGAAGCCCATGTCGCGCAGGACCTTCAACTCGTCGGGGGCAGCGGCGGCGGCGATGACGGTGCGGCTCAGCGGTGTGCCGCCGGTGCCGGCTCGGGCCGCGGTGAAGCGCACGCCGAACCTGTCGGCGACGGCGTGCGCGGCGCCGCGCGCCGCGGCCGGGACGACGACGCGGCCGTCGTCGGTCCAGCGCGCCCGCACGCCCTGCCGGAGCAGCTCGTTGAGGGCGGCGACGTCCTTGCCGTCGACCAGGGCCAGCAGCAGGTCGCTGCCTGCAGGAGCCGTGACGGCGCCGGGAGGCGAGGCCACCGCGACCGGCTTGCCGACCACCTTGAGGTCACCGGCGGAGGCGATGTCGACCGTCGCGCCCCACAGCAGGCGGTGGCTCCAGCCCGAGATGTCGTACATGGTCGGCACGAGCGCGCTGATGTCGCGTCCGGCCTCGAGCATGACGTTCGCCAGGCCCCGCTTGGACTGGTGCATGTCCACCACGTAGGTGCCGGGCGGGTAGCTCCTGCCGGCGAGCGAGAACGCCTTGTCCGCCCGCGTCACGCGCACGTCGTTGGCGACCAGGTGGTCGACCAGCCGTGCTGCCGCGGCCGGCGAGCGCTGCCCGTCGACGGCCGGGATGACGTAGGCGCGGGGGAACCGGGTCGTGTAGCCCCGGTCCTCCACGCCGAAGCCGGGGACGACCCCGACGGGCGGGTCGACGCGCGGCTCACCTGCGGCGCCCCGCCGGAAGACCTCGATCTGGTCGCGGATGAGCTGCTCGCGGTTCGCGTCGGTGTAGGCCAGACCCGCCTTGAGCGTGGCCACCGTGACCGCCTTGTTCACCTGCGCCAGGGGGCGGAGCACGGCGGCGTCCTGGTTGTAGCTGGCGTTGTTGACCCTCATCGGGAACTCGATCGTGTGCCCCACCGCCCCGTGGTACATCGAGTACATCGGCGTGAAGATCGGCGGCCAGTCGTCCCAGTCGCCCGGTTCCCAGTCCCGGAAGGGGATGATGGCCCGGCCGCCGGTAGTGAGGGCGCTCGCCGGCACCCTGCCCGCGGCGACCTCGCTCTGGATCGCGGCCTCCATGCCCTCCGCGTTCGACAGGGCGTGCTTGATGTAGAGGTCGTACTCGTTGTTCTGCGCGTGCGGGGCGGTGGCCGGCTCGATGAGCGTGCCGGGCACGTACCCGTGCATGTCCAGGAAGACCAGCGGCTGCTTGTCGATGAGGAGCTGCCGGGTGGCGACCACCTCCGGCTGCGAGGCGGTGATGTAGTCGCGGTTCATGTCGAAGCCGGCGGCGTTGGCCCGGGTGTTGTTGACGCGGCCGTCCGGGTTGACCGAGAGCACGGCGTAGACGCGCGTGCGCCGCAGCATCGCGGCGACCGCCGGGTCCTCCGATCGCGCCAGCTCCTCGACGACCTGGAGCGCGCCGTCGGTGCCCTCCCACTCGTTGCCGTGGATGTTGCCGTGCACGAGGAACGGGGCCTTGTAGTCCCTGACGATGCTGGCGTCCTTGGCTGCCGCGCCCGGGTTCTCCTCGATCCGCTGGCGGATCTGCTCCTGCCGGCGGGCCTGGCCGTTGGTCTCCGGAGCGGTGACGGTGACGAGGTAGAGGTCGCGCCCCTGGACGCTCTGGCCGATCACCTCGACGCTGACGCGGTCGCTCTCGGCCTGCAGCGCGTTCAGTCGAGGAGCCAGCTCGTGGAACGCGACGAGCCCGAGCTTGAGAGAGGCGTCGGCGTTGTTCACCGGTGGCTCGGAGAGGACGGTCTGGCGGGGGTAGGCCAGGTCGCTCGCGGACCGGGTCGGACCCGTGCCGGGACGCGCCGCCGTCTGCGTGGCGGCCACCTGGTTGCGGTCGGCCCCGTTGCCGGGCTCTCGGCCGCGGTCCTGGGGCGGCGCGGCGACAGCGGTGGGCGGTGCCAGGCCGAGGGTCAGGGCGGCGGCCACCGAGGTGGCCGCCAGGGACAGGCAGGTGCGGCGACGCATGCGCACTCCAGGTCAGTGGTCGGGACCGCGCCATCCAACAGCGTTCGGGCGGCTTCGGCACCCACCCTTCAGCCCAGAGCGGCGCGCTGGGCCTGGAGCCACGTCGTCGGGGGAAGCGCCGTGGCGGCGGCGGCCAGTCGTCTGCTGCGGAGCGCACGCTCCGCGGCGGGCATCTCGAGGGCGGTGTGCAGAGCCTCCGCCGTCTGCGTCACGTCGAACGGGTTGACGAGCAGCGCGTCGTCGCCGAGCTCGTCTGCGGCGCCGGCCTCCCGCGACAGCACCAGACCGAGCCCGCGCTCGCTGAGCACCGGCCCCTCCTTGGCCACGAGGTTCATGCCGTCGCGCAGCGGGTTCACCAGGAGGACGTCGGCGACCGCGTAGGACGCCAGCGAGCGCGCGTAGTCGTCGCGCACCTCGAGCACCACCGGCTGCCATCCGGGGGCGCCGAACTCGTCGTTGATCTCGCGCGCGGTCCGCTGCACCGCGGCGGTGTACTCCCGGTAGGAGGGCAGGTCGTGCCGCGAGGGGTAGGCGAGTGCCAGGTGCACGACCCGCCCTCGCCACTGCGGCCGGGTGCGCAGCAGCTCGCGGTAGGCCAGCAGTCCGCGGACGATGTTCTTGCTCAGCTCGGTGCGGTCGACGCGCAGCAGCAGCTGCCGGTCGCCGACCAGCTCCCGCAGCGCGGCGACGCGCGCCTGCACGTCCGCCTGCGCCGCTCGGGCACGCAGCTCGCCGGCGTCGACGCCGAGGCCGTGCACGTCGACGCGGGTGGTGCGGCCCTCGTGCCGGACTCCGCCCTCGACCCGCTCGGCGCCGAGCACCTGCTCGCAGCAGGCGGTGAAGCACTCGGCCCACCGCCGGGACAGGAAGCCGACGGCGTCGGCACCGAGCAGGCCTTCCAGCACCTCCCGCCCGACGTCGTCCGGGAGCAGGCAGAAGTACTCCGGCGGGGCCCAGGGAGTGTGGCTGAAGTGCCCGATCCGCAGGTCGGGTCGGCGGTCGCGCAGCTGCCGCGGCGTCAGCGACAGGTGGTAGTCCTGCACGAGCACCGTCGCGCCGGGAGCCGCCTCCTCGGCGAGCGCCTCCGCGAACGCCTCGTCGTAGGCGCGGTAGTCCGCCCAGGCCCGGCGGAAGCGGGCGTCGAAGACCGGCGCCGCCGGCGTCGCGTAGAGCAGGTGGGCGACGAACCAGAGGGTGGAGTTGGCGACGGCGTTGTAGGCCCGGTCGAAGACGACCGGGTCGATGTCGAGCATGCGGACGGCGGTCGGCGCGCCGCCGGCGTCCAGCCGCCGCGGGGAGCGGCGGGCCGCGCGTCGGTCGGCGTCGGTGAGCGCCGCGCACACCCACAGGGCGTTCTCCGTGCCGGCGACGCCGCTGAGCGCCGGCACCAGCCCACCGCCTCCGCGCAGCGCCGGCGGCGTGCCCTCGGGGCCGTCCGCGTGCGACACCGGTCCCCGGTTCGAGGCGAGCAGCAGCGTCGGCTCCACCCGGCGGACAGTAGCGACGGAGCGGTCGCAGGAGGAGTCCCCTACACTCGCCGTCACACAACTGAACAGCACCGCTCATCCAGAGGGGCACCAGGGACACGGCCCGACGACGCCCCGGCAACCAGCGCGCAACCATGCTCGGGCGACGCCCGGGAAGTGTCTCAGCGCCAGGTGCCAACTCCGTCCCGCACGACATCCGTGCGGGGAAGATGAGGAGAGGCCTTCTTCGCATGACCCTGTCTTTCGACGTTCCCGCCGCCTTCGCCGGCTCCCCCGCACGGGGGCTGATCTGCCGCGAGTGCCGGGGCGAGGTCCCGCTGTCGCCCGTGCACGTCTGCGAGCGCTGCTTCGCCCCCCTCGAGGTCGCCTACGACGAGGACCGGCTTCGGCTGGTCACGCGCGAGTCGATCTCCGCGGGCCCGCAGAGCATCTGGCGCTACGCCGGTCTGCTGCCCGCCGGGCAGGACGAGGCGACCCGCGTCGACCTCGGGGCCGGCATGACGCGGCTGCGGCCGGCCCCGCACCTGGCGAAGGCGCTCGGCATGCGGTCCCTGCTCGTCAAGGACGACAGCGGCAACCCGACGCACTCCTTCAAGGACCGGGTGGTGTCGGTGGCGCTGTCGGCGGCTCGCGCCTTCGGCTACACGACCGTCTCCTGCGCCTCCACCGGCAACCTCGCGAACTCGGTCGCCGCGCACGCCACGCACGCCGGGCTGCGCTCGGTGGTGTTCATCCCCAGCGACCTCGAGCAGGGCAAGGTCGTGCAGAGCGCGGTCTACGGCCAGACGCTGGTCGCCGTCGACGGCAGCTACGACGACGTCAACCGGCTCTGCAGCGAGATCGCCGAGGCCGAGGACTGGGCGTTCGTCAACGTCAACGTCCGGCCCTACTACGCCGAGGGCAGCAAGACCCTCGGCTACGAGGTGGCCGAGCAGCTCGGCTGGCGCCTGCCCGAGCAGGTCGTCGCGCCGATGGCGTCCGGCTCGCTGCTCACCAAGGTGGACAAGGCCTTCGGCGAGCTCGGCCGGCTCGGCCTGGTGGAGGCGACGCCGTACAAGGTGTACGGGGCGCAGGCCACCGGCTGCTCACCGATCGCCACCGCCTTCGAGAACGGCTGGGAGGTCGTGCGTCCGGTGAAGCCGTCGACCATCGCGAAGTCGCTCGCCATCGGCAACCCCGCCGACGGGCCGTACGCGCTCGACGTCGTCCGCCGCACGGGCGGGGCGATGGGGCACGTCTCCGACGAGCAGGTGGTGGAGGGCATCCGGCTGCTCGCCTCGACCGAGGGCGTGTTCGCCGAGACCGCCGGCGGCGTCACCGTCGCGACGCTGAAGCAGCTGCTCGAGCGCGGGCAGATCGACCCCGACGCCGAGACGGTGCTCTACAACACCGGCGACGGCCTCAAGACGATCGACGCGGTGGCCGGCGTCTGCGGCCCGACCGCGACGATCGCGCCGTCCTACGGGGCGTTCGCGAAGGCCGGCCTGGCGTAGGCGCGCCGGGCCGGCCGCCCCGCGGCCCCCCGGTCGCCAGGGCGATCTCTGACGGTCGCCGCCCACCCGCGCGCTGGGTCGTCCGTCAGAGATCGACCGGCGTCGCGGCCGGGCGCGGCGAACCCTGACGGTCTCCGGTCATCCGCGCGCCCGTCCGCCCGTCAGAGATCGACCGGCGCGCGGGTCGGCGCGGACACCGCGGCGGGTTGTCAGGGACTGCGCCGCCCGGCACGGTGGGCGGCATGTGCCGCAGCATCAAGACGCTCCGCCCGCCGTACACCGACGACGTGGGGGACGACGACGTGCGCGCCGCCGCCCTGCAGTACGTGCGCAAGGTCGCCGGGATGCGGGCCCCTGCGGCCAGGAACGCCGAGGCGTTCGATGCCGCGGTGGACGCCGTCGCGGCCGCCACCCAGGACCTGCTCGACCGGATCGTCGTGCGCGCACCGGCTCGCCGCCCGCAGGCGTCAGCGTCGTAGTGGCTACCGGCCCCGCCGCCGGCGCAGCGTCACGGCGTGGTCGGTGCGGTAGCCGTGCACCAGCTCGGGCAGCGCGAGGTACTGCCCGAGCGCGTGCTCGAGGACCAGCGCCGGCTGCAGGTGGCCGTAGATGACCGCGTCCAGCTCGATCGTCCCCTGCGGGTGCCACAGCCCCTGGGCGTAGTGCAGCGACGCGCGCGCCTGCGCCGCCAGCTCCTCGATCCGCTGCGCGTTGGCTCGCCAGTGCGCCGCCGGCGGCCCGCTGGCCCGCACCGCGCCCAGCGCCTGGTCGAGCAGCTGGTCGACGGCGTCAGCAGCAGTGAGCAGGCCCTTGAGGTGCTTGCGCGGTGCCGACCTCGGCTTGGTCAGGTCGGGGAGAGCGGCCGGCAGCTCCACCTCGTGACCGATCCAGAAGTCGTCGCTCACCGCCGCCCGGCGGCCACGGCTGACCCACTCCTGCACCGGTGCGAAGAACGTCCACACCTGGCGGTAGGTGGCCGGCGGCACGAAGCCGGCCGTGCGCGGGTCCTGCCGGGCGTCGGCGGCCAGCAGCTCGCTGCCGAGCGCCTGGTGCACCCGGGCGTTCCAGCTGCACAGGAACAGGCTGGCCGACGCCGCGTCGGCCTCCCAGAGGTGGACGCCCCGCGCGGTGAGCTCGTCCCGCCGCTGCTCGACGAGCAGTCCGAGCTCGAACACGCCCGTCCCCGCCCGCTCGAACGCCTCGAGCTGGACCGCGGGCACCTCGTCGCGGACCCGGGCCGTCAACCGGTTGAGCAGCGGGGGGCGGCGCGCCCTCGACGTCATGACCTGCTCCGTCCTGTTCGGACGGGAACCCTACGTGCCGGTGGGTACACCCCGTCGCACCGTCGCGAGAGGAGTCGCTGTGCAGCCCGACCCGAGGCCCGGCGAGGAGGACGTCGACCGCGACGACCACGAAGCGCTGTCCCGCGCGACCGGCGGCGTGCCCGACGAGGACGCCCCCGACCAGCACAGCTCGACCGGCACGACGCCGAACGACGAGATGGTGGGGCGGGTCGGTGGGCAGGACGTCGGCTACGCCGGCCAGACCGGGGCCGAGAGGCGCGCGGAGTGGGAGAAGGAGCAGTCGGGCGACTGACGCGCCGGCCGGCTACCGGGCGCTCGGCCGCGCCCGGAGCGGGACCGTCCTGCTCGCCCGGTGGGCCGCGTCCTGCTGCGGGCGGCAGGATGGTGCCGTGCCCGGATCCCGCTGCGCCCTGCCGCTGCTCGCCGCGCTCCTGCTGTCCGGTTGCAGCGGTGCCGGCAGCGATCCCGACCCGGCGCCGACGACGGCCCCCGCGTCCTCGCCGACGGTGGGGCAGCGCATCGACGAGACGGTCGAGGCCGACCTCGGCGGCGTGCCGCTGGTGCTCGAGGTGGCCGACGAGCCGGCCGAGCGCGCCGTCGGGCTGATGGGACGCGCGGAGGTGCCGCCCGGCACCGGCATGCTGTTCCTGTTCGACGAGCCGGTGACGTCGTCGTTCTACATGTTCCAGGTGCCGGTGCCGCTCACCGCGGTCTTCGTGCGCGAGGGCACCGTGGTGCACGTCGAGCAGATGGCGCCGTGCGAGGAGCCCGAGCCGGGCGACTGCCCGCTCTACGGCCCGGACGAGCCCTTCGACGCCGTCGTCGAGACCGCTCCGGCAACGCTGCCCGACGTCGGTCCCGGGGACCGGCTGCGGCTCGGCGAGCGCTCGTAGGCTGCTCCGGTGCCCCAGCGGTCCACCCGCACCGGTCGGCGCCGGGAGCTCGGCGCGGTCCTCATCGCTCTCGGAGTGCTCGGCGTCGTCGACAACGTCGTCGTCCACTGGCTGCTCGGCTGGCACCGGCTCAAGGACGGCTGGGAGCACAACACGCCGGCCGAGATCGGCCTGGTGGTCCTGGGGGCGGTCGCCGTGGTGGTCGGCCGGCGGCTGCGCCGGACCGCGACCGACTGAGGGACGACCGCTTGCACTCTCAGGGCGAGAGTGCTAACAAATCACGTAGCACTCCGACGTGCAGAGTGCCAGTTCGAGCAGGTGAGGCCGGTCATCCGGTCGTCCGTCGCGGGCACCTGCCGGGCAGCACCATCGATCGGGAGGATCCCCACGCATGGCAAAGATGATCGCCTTCGACGAGGAGGCCCGCCGCGGCCTCGAGCGCGGCATGAACCAGCTCGCTGACGCCGTCAAGGTCACCCTCGGCCCCAAGGGCCGCAACGTCGTCCTGGAGAAGAAGTGGGGCGCGCCCACGATCACCAACGACGGCGTCTCGATCGCCAAGGAGATCGAGCTCGAGGACCCCTACGAGAAGATCGGGGCCGAGCTCGTCAAGGAGGTCGCGAAGAAGACCGACGACGTCGCGGGTGACGGCACCACCACCGCCACCGTCCTGGCGCAGGCGCTCGTGCGCGAGGGCCTGCGCAACGTCGCCGCCGGCGCGAACCCGATGGGCCTGAAGAAGGGCATCGAGGCCGCCGTCGAGCGCGTGGTCGAGGCCATCGGCAACGCCGCCAAGGACGTCGAGACCAAGGAGCAGATCGCCTCCACCGCCTCCATCTCGGCCGCCGACACCACCGTCGGCGAGATCATCGCCGAGGCCATGGACAAGGTCGGCAAGGAAGGCGTCATCACCGTCGAGGAGAGCAACACCTTCGGCCTCGAGCTCGAGCTCACCGAGGGCATGCGCTTCGACAAGGGCTACATCAGCCCCTACTTCGTCACCGACCCCGAGCGCATGGAGGCCGTGCTCGAGGACCCCTACGTCCTCGTGCTCAACGGCAAGGTCGGCTCGGTCAAGGACCTGCTCCCGCTGCTGGAGAAGGTCATGCAGAGCGGCCGGCCGCTCGCGATCATCGCCGAGGACGTCGAGGGCGAGGCCCTGGCCACGCTCGTCGTCAACAAGATCCGCGGCACCTTCAAGTCGGCCGCCGTCAAGGCGCCCGGCTTCGGCGACCGCCGCAAGGCCATGCTGCAGGACATCGCCATCCTCACCGGTGGCCAGGTCATCGCCGAGGAGGTCGGCCTGAAGCTGGAGACCGCCGGTCTCGAGCTGCTCGGCCGGGCCCGCAAGGTCGTCATCACCAAGGACGAGACGACGATCGTCGAGGGCGCCGGTGACGCCGACCAGATCGCCGGCCGCGTCAACCAGATCCGCGCCGAGATCGAGAAGTCGGACTCCGACTACGACCGCGAGAAGCTCCAGGAGCGCCTGGCGAAGCTGGCCGGCGGCGTCGCCGTCATCAAGGTCGGCGCAGCCACCGAGGTCGAGCTCAAGGAGCGCAAGCACCGCATCGAGGACGCCGTCCGCAACGCCAAGGCCGCCGTCGAGGAGGGCATCGTCGCCGGTGGTGGCGTCGCGCTCCTGCAGGCCGCGGCCAGCGCGTTCGACAAGCTCGACCTCGAGGGCGACGAGCTCACCGGCGCGAACATGGTGAAGCTGGCCCTCGAGGCCCCGATCAAGCAGATCGCGCACAACGCCGGCCTCGAGGGCGGCGTCGTGGTCGAGAAGGTCCGCCACCTCGAGGTGGGCCACGGCCTCAACGCGGCCAACGGCGAGTACGTCGATATGATCGCCGAGGGCATCATCGACCCCGCCAAGGTCACCCGCTCGGCGCTGCAGAACGCGGCGTCCATCGCGGCGCTGTTCCTCACCACGGAGGCGGTCATCGCCGACAAGCCCGAGAAGGCCGGCGCCGGCGCGGGCATGCCCGGTGGCGACGGCGGCATGGGCGGCATGGACTTCTAGTCCGACCAGCACGCGCTCCTACCACGGGGCGGTCCTCCTTCGGGAGGGCCGCCCCGTCGGCGTTCCGCAGGGGGGCGCCAGCGGCAAGAAGGCCTCGACGGGCGGACCGGACCGACGGGGAAGATGGTACGCTGGCGGCGTGTCGGCGAACGCAGCGGTGGAGCAGCGGCTGGTCGCGGTGCTCGGGACGTGGGCAGCAGCCTCCACCCTCGTCGGCGCCGGCCTGGCCGCGCGACCGGCGACCCGCGGCTTCGGCCGCCAGACGGCGGCCTGGGGACTCGTCGACGGCGCGATCGCGCTCGTCGGCGCGCGCCGTCGGGCGTCCCGGGGGCCGACCGATCCGGGCCGGCTGCGCCGGGTGCTGCTCGTCAACGCCGGCCTCGACGTCGGCTACATCGCGACCGGGCTCGCTCTGGCCCGGCACCCGCGGGCACCCGAGCGCCTGCGCGGCGACGGTGCCGCGGTCGTCGTGCAGGGTGCCTTCCTGCTCCTGCTCGACCTCACCGCGGCCGCCGCCCTGCGGCCGTTCCGCTGACCCTCGCCGCCCGAGTGCGCTACTGGCCGGTGCCGCGCACCGACGCCGTCAACGGCGTCTCGCTGTAGATCACGCAGATCAGCGACCGGTCGCCGAAGCCCTTCCAGCCCTTCTCGGTCGGCGTCACGGGGTAGAGGAACAGGCCGGACTCCTCGTAGCGCGTGCCGACGTACTCGGCGAAGGGGGCCTCGCACAGCTCGCTGCCCTGCTGCTCGACGCCCTCGTCGCCGGGCCACTCGCCGTCCGGGTACTCGAGGACCGCGAAGACCTCCTCCTCGTGCGGCGTCTCGCAGGGCACGACCGGGACGGTGGCGATCTGCTCGGCCTCCTGCGTGGCCAGGCACTGCCCGACCGCGACGTCCTCGAGGGCGACGTCGGTCGCTCCTCCGTCGGCGGCGACCGGCGAGGTCCCGACGTCCGGGGGCGACCCGTCGGGCGTCGAGGTCGCGGACGGGCGGTCGGTGTCCTCCTGCAGGGCGAGGGTGGCGGCCGTGCCACCGCCGATGACCAGGAGCGCGCCGGCCACCAGCAGCGCGGGCAGCAGCCACGGGCGGCGGGGACCCGGGGGAGGCACCTGACCCCAGCCGGGAGCGCCCCAGGCCGGCTGCTGCGGCGGGCCCCACCCGGGCTGTCCCTGCGGCGGCGGTGCCCAGGGCTGTCCCTGGGGTGGCGGTGCCCAGTCCGGCTGGCCCTCGGGCGGTCCGCCCTGCTGCCCGCGTGCCTCGTCCTCGGCCACGTCCGCTCCCCGTGCTCGTTGCCCGCCGGCTGCTCCGGACGGCCCGACAGGATCGGCGCATTCTGCCTCGCGCGCAAGCCTGCCGTGGCCCTTTCGCGGCATCTTCCGACGGCGGCGGTCCGGCGACGGCGCGGGCGCGGGGCCGTGTGCTCAGACGACGGGCGGCGCGCCGGCCTGGGAGCGCTCCTGCGCCTGCAGGCGCAGCCGCCTGCCGATCGCCGGCAGCATGCGGACGGCGACCTGCGGCTCGTCCTCGAGCACGGCCGCGAACTCCTGCCGGCTCAGCACCAGCACCGTGCATTCCTCCTCGGCGGTCACCGTGGCGGTGCGGGGGCCGGCGTCGAGCAGCGCCAGCTCGCCGAAGAAGCTGCCGGGACCGAGGACGGCCAGCTGCTGCCCGCGGGCGGACACCCGCACCGTGCCGGACTCCAGCACGAAGAACTCCGAACCCGCCTCGCCCTCGCGGCACAGCACCGTTCCGGCGCCGAGGCGCACCTCGGTGCACAGCTGCGCGATCCGGTCGAGCTGCTTGCGACTGGCGCCCTCGAACAGCGGGATGCCGGCGAGCCGGTCGATCTTGGCGTCCTTGCGCATGGCTCTCCCGAGTGCTCGAAGCAGGCGCGCCGGATCCGGTCGCTGCCTGCGAGCATGTCAGGCGAGCGTGGGGCGATCACTGCACGTTCGGCATCCACGCCCGGATCGCGGTCCCGGGCGTGCTGCGCGTCGGTGCGCGGATCGCGCTGCACCGATCCTCCCGGAGCGGCCGGCCCGGGCCGGGTAGCCGGGCAGCTGCCGGTACCTGCGATGATCGCGCCAGACCCCGTGACCACCAGGAGGACCCACCGCATGGCGACCAAGGGCGAGCAGGCCTACGAGGCGTTCTCGAAGGCGATCGGTGAGCACGAGGGCGCCGGCGAGTGGCTCCTCATCGACCAGGAGCGCATCAACGCCTTCGCCGACGTCACCGAGGACCACCAGTTCATCCACGTCGACCCCGAGCAGTGCAAGACGCTGTCGCCGTGGGGGGTGCCGATCGCGCACGGGTTCCTCACCCTCTCGCTGCTGACCAAGCTCTCCGCCACCGTCCCGCAGGACCTGAGCCGCCTCGACGGCATCGTCATGGGGGTCAACTACGGCTTCGAGAAGGTCCGCTTCGTGAACCCGGTCAAGGTCGGCTCGAAGGTGCGGGCGACCAGCACGCTGACCGCCGTCGACCAGAAGGACCCGAACACGCTGCAGGTCACCAAGACGTTCACCGTCGAGATCGAGGGCGAGAGCAAGCCCGCGCTCGTCGCGGAGTGGGTCACCCGGCTCGTCTACGGGTGACGCCCCTGCCGGGCCCCGTCGGGCTCTGGACCGCGGCGCTCGAGGCCGTGCCGGTCGCCGCGGTCCCGGACGTCGTCGGGGCCCTGGACGAGCAGGGCTGGGACGCCCTCTGGTTCGGGGAGGCCTACGGCCGGGAGGCGTTCACCGCCGCCCAGCTCTACCTGGCGGCGTCGCGGCGCATGGCGGTCGTCACCGGCATCGCCAGCATCTACGGCCGTGACGCGGTGGCCGCCGGGTCGGCCGCGCGCACGTTGTCGACCGCGTCCGGTGGGCGCTTCGTGCTCGGCCTCGGAGCCAGCCACGCGCCTCTGGTGGAGCGGCACCGCGGTCACTCCTACGGCAAGCCGGTGCAGGCGGTGCGGGAGTACCTCGACGCCCTCGACGACGTGCGCTACCTCGGTGGCGACGGCGACCTGCCGCCGCGGGTGCTCGCGGCGCTCGGGCCGCGGATGCTCGAGCTGGCCCGGGACCGCGCCGACGGCGCGCACCCCTACCTGGTCACCCCCGAGCACACCGCGAGCGCTCGGGCGGTCCTCGGGCCAGGTCCGCTGCTGGCCGTCGAGCAGGCGGTGGTGCTCAGCACCGACCCCGACGTCGCGCGGGCCCGGGCGCACTGGCACCTGGAGGTGTACACCGGCCTGCCGAACTACCGGGCCAGCTGGCTGCGCCAGGGCTTCGACGAGGACGACGCCGTGCGCGGCGGCAGCGACCGGCTGAAGGCCGCCATGGTCGTCGCCGGCGAGGACGCCATCGTGCGGCGGGTGCGCGAGCACCTCGATGCCGGCGCCGACCACGTCTGCCTGCAGGTGCTCGGCGAGGACCTGTTCACCGTCCCGGTCGACGACTGGCGGCAGCTCGCTCCTGTCGTGGCGGGCCTGCGCTGATCGGGCAGGGGCAGACTGGCGCCGTGACGTCCACGCGCGAGGAGCGGATCGAGCAGCGGTACGCCGAGCTCGAGCGCAAGAACGAGGGGCGCAAGGCGGCGACGATCCGGCGAGGACCGGTCAGCCTCATCGCGGTGTGCCTCGGGCTCGCGCTGCTGGTCGGCGTGACCGCGGCCGTCGACCTGCGCCGGCTCGAGAGCCCGGCGGGCACCTCGCTGTCGTGGGCCGGCGCGGCGGTCTTCGGCGACTGCACCACCTACCGCCGGCTGTCGGTCCCGCCGGCCGGCGGTGGGGACGACGACGCGCGCTGCCGGGAGCTGCGACGCCTCGGCGCCGAAGCGCGGGAGCGTCCGAACGAGGTGGAGATCGAGCTGCTGACGGCCGAGCAGTCCGGCGACCGCGCGACCGCGCTGCTGCGCGTCCAGCTGCCCGGGGGTCAGCCGCAGGAGGTCGCGGTGCGGCTGCTGCGGGTCGACGGCGACTGGCTCGTCGAGCCGGACGGGAGTGTCTGCGCCGTCATCCCCTGCGCCTAGCACCCAGGCTGGCCCGACCCGGCCAGCTCGCCGACGCGCGCCACCGGCAGGCCGGTGCGGTGGCAGGTCCAGAACGGGTCGGGGCCGAGGTCGGGCTCGACGAACAGGGCGTGGCCGCCGACCGCCGGGCAGCTCGGCTCGCGGCACAGCGGCCACATCGGGTCCAGGGCGTGCACGGCCTCCTGCACGTCCTGGGCAAGCAGGCCGAGCACGTGCTCGGCGCCGCCCGGCCACTGCTCGAGCCACCACCGCCGGTGGCCGACAGCGGCCTCGACGGCGTCGTCCCAACCGGGACGGCCGAGGTCGCGCTCGACGGCGGCGCGCGCCTCCAGCAGCGTCGTCTCGGCGTCCGTCACGGGGTCAAGCCTGCACCAGGAGGCCTGCGCGCAGTCGTCTCGACACCGATGGCGCCGCGCGGCACAGTCTCGGGCATGGCCGTCTGGCGGGAGCGGGTCGTGCCGAGGCTGGTCGACGTCGCGCTTCGGTCGCCGGCCGCGACCGCAGCCCGATGCCGCACGTGCGCGGAGGTGTCCGGCGAGGTGCTCGAGCTCGGGTTCGGGTCCGGGCTCAACGCGCCGCACTACCCGCCGGAGGTGGCGCGGGTGCTCGCGGTCGAGCCGTCGGACCTGGCCTGGCGGATGGCCGCTCGGAGGATCGGCAGCAGCGGTGTGCCGGTGCAGCGCGTCGGCCTCGACGGGCAGGCGCTGCCCCTGGCCGACGGCAGCGCCGACACCGCGCTGTCGACGTGGACGCTCTGCACGATCCCCGATCCGGTCGCGGCCCTGCGCGAGGTCGCGCGGGTGCTGCGTCCGGGTGGCCGGCTCTGCTTCGTCGAGCACGGCCTGTCGCCCGACCCTGGTGTGGCGCGCTGGCAGCACCGCCTGCAGCCGCTGCAGTACCGGCTCGCCGGCGGCTGCCACCTGCAGCGGCCGATCGACCGGCTGCTCGAGCAGGCCGGGTTCCGCTGCGAGCGGCTGCACACCTCCTACGAGCCGGGCGCCCCCCGACCCCTCGGGTACCTGTACGAGGGCATCGCCGTGCCGGGTGCGTGAGGTGCGTCGGTCAGCCCGCGAGCACGTCGTCGGCGTCGACGATCGTGTAGGCGTACCCCTGCTCGGCGAGGAAGCGCTGCCGGTGGGCGGCGTACTCCTGGTCGAGGGTGTCGCGGCTGACCACGGTGTAGAAGTGCGCCGTGCGCCCGTCCTCCTTCGGCCGCAGCACCCGGCCGAGGCGCTGCGCCTCCTCCTGTCGGGAGCCGAAGGTGCCGCTGACCTGGATGGCCACGGTGGCCTCGGGCAGGTCGATGGAGAAGTTCGCGACCTTGCTGACCACCAGGCCGCGGATCTCCTTGTTGCGGAACGCGTCGAACAGCCGCTCGCGCTCGGCGTTCTTGGTCGAGCCCTGGATGACCGGCAGGTCGAGGTGCGCGCCGACCTCCTCGAGCTGCTCGAGGTAGGCGCCGATGACGAGCACCTGGTCGTCGGCGTGCTTGTCGACCAGGGCCTTGATCGTGCGGACCTTCGTGTGCGCGGTGGAGGCGAGCTTGTAGCGCTCCTCCGGCTCGGCGGTGGCGTAGGCGAGGCGCTCGGCCTCGGTCATGGTCACGCGCACCTCGGTGCACACGGCCGGGGCGATCCAGCCCTGCGACTCGATGTCCTTCCAGGGCGCGTCGTAGCGCTTGGGGCCGATGAGGCTGAAGACGTCGCCCTCGCGGCCGTCCTCGCGCACGAGCGTCGCCGTCAGGCCCAGGCGGCGGCGGGACTGCAGGTCCGCCGTCATGCGGAAGACGGGAGCGGGCAGCAGGTGCACCTCGTCGTAGACCACGAGGCCCCAGTCGCGGGCCCCGAACAGGTCGAGGTGCGCGTACTCGCCCTTCCGCTTCGTGGTCATGATCTGGTAGGTGGCGATGGTGACCGGCTTGATCTCCTTCTTCTCGCCGGAGTACTCGCCGATCTCCTCCTCGGTCAGCGACGTGCGCTTGAGCAGCTCGCTCTTCCACTGCCGCCCGCTGACGGTGTTGGTGACGAGG
>DATLGD010000126.1:0-5574 GCA_035540755.1 Mycobacteriales bacterium
GATCAAGTACTTCAACGACGGCGACATCGTCGAAGGCACCATCGTCAAGGTCGACCGGGACGAGGTCCTGCTCGACATCGGCTACAAGACCGAGGGCGTCATCCCCTCGCGCGAGCTGAGCATCAAGCACGACGTCGACCCCAACGAGGTGGTCGCCGTCGGCGACCAGGTCGAGGCGCTCGTCCTCCAGAAGGAGGACAAGGACGGTCGGCTCATCCTGTCCAAGAAGCGCGCCCAGTACGAGCGCGCCTGGGGCACGATCGAGCAGATCAAGGAGGAGGACGGCATCGTCACCGGCACGGTGATCGAGGTCGTCAAGGGCGGTCTGATCCTTGACATCGGCCTGCGCGGCTTCCTGCCGGCGTCGCTGGTCGAGATGCGCCGCGTCCGAGACCTCCAGCCCTACGTGGGCAAGGAGCTCGAGGCCAAGATCATCGAGCTGGACAAGAACCGCAACAACGTCGTGCTGTCGCGCCGCCAGTGGCTCGAGCAGACGCAGAGCGAGGTCCGCTCCACCTTCCTCGCCACGCTGCAGAAGTCCCAGGTCCGCTCCGGCGTCGTCTCCTCGATCGTCAACTTCGGCGCCTTCGTCGACCTCGGCGGCGTCGACGGCCTGGTGCACGTCTCCGAGCTGTCCTGGAAGCACATCGACCACCCGAGCGAGGTCGTCGAGGTGGGCCAGGAGGTCACCGTCGAGGTGCTCGACGTCGACCTCGACCGCGAGCGGGTCTCGCTGTCGCTCAAGGCGACGCAGGAGGACCCCTGGCAGCAGTTCGCCCGCACCCACGCCATCGGCCAGGTCGTGCCGGGCAAGGTCACCAAGCTCGTCCCGTTCGGTGCGTTCGTGCGCGTCGACGAGGGCATCGAGGGCCTGGTGCACATCTCCGAGCTGGCTGAGCGCCACGTCGAGATCCCCGAGCAGGTCGTCAACGTCGGCGACGAGCTGCTGGTCAAGGTCATCGACATCGACCTCGAGCGCCGCCGCATCTCGCTGTCGCTGAAGCAGGCGAACGAGAACGGCGTCGTCGCGGTCGAGCACTTCGACCCGGCCCAGTACGGCATGGCGGCGCAGTACGACGAGACCGGCAACTACATCTACCCGGAGGGCTTCGACGTCGACACGGGCGAGTGGCTGCCCGGCTTCGAGACCCAGCAGGCCGAGTGGGAGCGTCAGTACGAGGAGGCGCGCAAGCGCTTCGAGGCGCACCAGGAGCAGATCAAGCGGATGGCCCAGGCCGACGCCGAGGCCGCTCTGCCCTCGTCCTACACCTCCGCCACCGACGGCGAGGCTGCCGAGGGCGGCGACGAGGCCCCGGCCGACGAGGCCGCTCCGCGCCCGACCCCGGCGGCGACCGGCGGAACGCTGGCCTCCGACGAGGCCCTGCAGGCGCTGCGCGAGAAGCTCTCGGGCGGCGCGTCCTAGCATCACCCGCACTCCCGAGGAGGCCCTCACCGCGCGCGGTGGGGGCCTCCTCGCGTCTGCGCTCCGCGACCGTCGGACGGTTTGGAACGGCGACCCTCCACCTGGCCGGCATGCCCCCGCCGGGCTGCCGTGCGGGCGGGTCCAGCTGCCGAGGTGGAGGGTCAGGGTTCCACCGCGGCTCGTCCACAGGTCGGGCGCGGCCGCACACATCCGGGCCGGAGTGCCCCAGGTTGCCCTCATGGACCTGCTCGCGCTCCTCGCTGCCACCTCGGCGCTCACCCAAGGCCTCGCCACGCACGCGGGCCTGCTGCGCAACGGGGTGTCGCGGGCCTCCCTCAGCCGGGCCGTCGCGAGCGGGTCGGTCGTGCGCGTGCGACGTCGCGTCTACTCCTCCGCTCCGCTGCCCGCTGTGCCGCAGTTCGTCGTGACGGACACCGGTGTCGCCCCGGAGTACGTCGCGCACGTGCGGGCCGTGCTGCTCAGCCTGGGTGCCGGGGCGACGGCGTGCCTTCGGACCGCTGCCGCCCTCTACGGCTGGGGGATGCTGGTCGAGCCGTCACGGACCGTGGAGGTCGCGGTCGGGCACGGGCGCGGCGCGGTCGTGGCGCCCGGCGTCCGGGCCTACCAGCGGCGGGGCGTCTCCGCGACGCGCCACCACGTCCTCGACGCCACGGCGCCACTGCGCCTCACGTCTGCCGTGCAGACCGTCGTCGACTGCGCCCTGGCGCTCCCGCTGATCCAGGCCGTCGTCCTGTGCGACAGCGCGTTGCGTTCGGGAGACGTGACGGTCGACAGCCTGGCCGACGCCGCGCGGTCCCTTCCGGGGCGCAAGGACGCAGCCCGCGTGCGGCGGGTGATCGCGCTGTGCGACCCGCAGGCGGGCTCGGTCCTCGAGTCCGTGCTGCGGGTGCGACTGGTTCTGGCTGGGGTCACCGGATTCACCACGCAGGCGTTGCTCCGGAACCTCCCGGGCCAGCAGATCCGGGTCGACTTCTGCTTCCCGGACGTCGGCCTCGTCGTCGAGGTCGACGGGGCCAAGTGGCATCAGGACCCTGCGCGGGACCGCGCGCGGGACAACGCACTGGGAGCGCTCGGCTGGCGGGTCCTGCGCTACACCTGGGCCGACGTCGTGCACGACCACGAGCCGGTCCTGGCGGAGATCCGCGCGGCCGTGGCGGGTGGAACGCCGACCATCCAGGTCGCGGCGACCGTCACGGCAGAGGCCGCGTGAGCACCGTGGACCGCGCAGGTGGAGGGCGCGCGTTCCACGCCCGAGGCTCCACCGGTGGCGGCAGATAGCGTGGCGGGGTGCTGTGGGTGGGGCTGACCGGGGGCATCGGCGCGGGCAAGTCAGCGGTCAGCCGGCGACTGGTGGAGCACGGCGCCGCGCTCGTCGACGCTGACGTGGTCGCGCGCGAGGTGGTGCGGCCGGGCACGCCGGGGCTCGCTGAGGTGGTCGCAGCCTTCGGCGAGGGCGTCCTCGGCCCGGACGGCGGGCTCGACCGGCAGGCCCTCGGGAAGATCGTCTTCGGGGACGACGAGGCGCGGGCCCGCCTCAACGCGATCGTGCACCCCGAGGTGGGGGAGCGGACTCTCGCGCTCGCCACGCAGGCTCAGGCGGCCGGAGCGCAGGTGCTGGTCCACGACGTGCCGCTGCTGGTGGAGAACGGGCTCGCGCCGAGCTACCACCTCGTCGTGGTGGTGGAGGCGCCGGTGTCCGCCCGGCTGCACCGGTTGACGGCGCTGCGGGGCATGTCGGAGGACGACGCGCGGGCGCGCATCGCGGCGCAGGCGTCCGACGCCGACCGGCGCGCGGTCGCCGACGTCCTGCTGCAGAACGACGGACCGCTCGAGCGGCTCCGCACGCAGGTCGACGCCCTGGCCGAAGAGCGCCTCCTGCCGTACGCGGCGAACGTGGCCGCGCGCCGGCCGGCAGTCGGCGACGGGCGGCCGCCGTCCGCGGGCGCGGGTGAGCGGCTGGTGGCCCGCCTGCGCTTCGTCTGCGGGCAGCGGGCGGCGGAGGTGCGGCGGCTCAGGGACGACGGGACTCTGATCGTCGAGGTGCGGTGCCGCAGCCGGGACGACGCCGGGGCGCTCGATCCGGTGCTGGCCGCCGCGGGGTTCCCCCGGGTTCCGACCGCAGACCTCAGCGGCGACGGCGCGCAGCTGCACCGGAGCTCCGACCCCGGTCGCCCGGCGGACGTGCGGGTCCGAACGGCCGGCACCGGATGAGCACTGGGCGCCCGCTCAAGCAGGAAGCGAAGTGTGACGACGAGGGCACATGCCGTTACGCCTCCGGGGCGCGCTCGTTGCCCGTAGCGTGCCTCACGTGCTGACCCGCCTGTCGGACGCAGCCGAGCGCCTCGACCGTGCCGCGCAGCCCTGGGTCCTCGACCCGCTCGCGCGGCTGGACACCCTCGCGGCGGCTCGGCTCCTCCCGCTCCTCGCCGCCGTGCGGTCGCTGCTCCGACGTGCGCTGACCGCTCCGGCCGACCGCGTGGTGGAAGTCGTCGTGGACTGGGTGCTCCCGCCGTCTGCCTCGGGAGCGCCGGCTCATGCGGTGTCGCGGCCCGGACTGCGCGATCGGCTGGCGTCGTCCACGCGGGGGATCGCGCTGGCCTCAGCGGTGGTCATGCTGGCCGGCTTCGCCGCGCTTGCCCTGACCGCCCCGACGCCGGCGCCGCAGGTGGCCGTGCAGGCTGCGGTCGAGACCCAGGACCGGCCCGGGCCCTGGTCGGTGCACGCCGCGCAGCCCGGCGCCGCGCGGCACGAGGCCCGGCCGGCCCCACCTGATCTGGCCCTGCCGAGCCCTGCGGCGCCCCCTGCCCCGACCGCCGCCGTTCCGCTGGCCCAGCCGGCGCCCGAGCCCGTGGTCGAGCCCCCGGCGGCCCGCTGGCTCCCCACCGGCACCGGCATGTGGCTGCACGACTGGGTCCGCAGCGAGGGCGGGGAGCCCGCGGCCGTCGTCGCCCGTGCTCAGGCCTCCGGCCTCTCGCACCTCTACGTGCAGACCGGCAGCAGCCGCAAGGGCTGGATCGGCGACGAGGTGCTGGGCCAGCTGCTGCCCGCCACCACCGGGACCGGCATCAAGGTCATCGCCTGGGACTTCCCGAAGCTGATCGACCCGGAGGCCG
Source organism: Mycobacteriales bacterium (assembly GCA_035540755.1). Lineage (GTDB taxonomy): Bacteria > Actinomycetota > Actinomycetes > Mycobacteriales > SCTD01 > DATLGD01. The sequence continues at coordinate 4,558 of DATLGD010000126.1, forward strand.
ACGCGCGCCGGATGGCGTACGCCGCCTGGGTGCAGGTGCCGGGCGCGCCGCGGGTCGCCGCCGTCGCCCCGGACGTCGAGACCGCCGCGGAGGGCACGCACCTGTCAGCGGACGCCGTGAGCCGCTACTACGCCACGCTGCGGGCCGAGCTCCCGCCGCACGTGGCCGTGCTGGCCACCGTCCCGTGGCCCAGCGAGAAGCGCACCGGCTTCTACCCCTACGCGGAGACCGCGGTGCACAGCGACGCGTTCGTGCCGATGGCGTACTGGTACAACCGCGATCCCGAGGTGGTCACGGCCACCTCGATGCAGTGGCTGGCGCAGTACGGCCTGCCGGTGATGCCGGCCGGTCAGGGCTACGACGGGCGCATCGACGCCCCGCACCTGCCGGAGGACCCCGACCCGGCGGGCAGCGTGCAGGCGTTCGTCGACGCCGCCCGAGCCGGCGGCGCCCGCTCGATCAGCCTGTGGTCGTGGCAGACCACCGGTCCGCTGCAGTGGGACGTGCTCGTCCGGGCCGGCACCGGCACCTGGCCGCCGGCCGGCTAGCTCCGCTCGCCAGGCTGTCGCAGGGCGGACGTAGCGTGGAGGCGTGCCTCCTGCCAAGACCCGCGACAAGCCGGCGATCAGCGGCGCGCACGGCGTCCGCCCCACCGTGCCGCGCCTGTCCACGGACCTGCGCCGCTCCCGCCGCCGGTTCGAGGTGGTCAGCGACTTCGAGCCCAGCGGTGACCAGCCGGCCGCCATCGCGGAGATGGCGAAGCGGCTCCGAGCCGACGCCCCCGACGTCGTGCTGCTCGGCGCCACCGGCACCGGCAAGAGCGCGACCACCGCCTGGCTGGTCGAGCAGGTGCAGCGGCCCACCCTGGTGATGGCCCCGAACAAGACGCTCGCCGCGCAGCTGGCCAACGAGTTCCGCGAGCTGTTCCCGCACAACGCGGTCGAGTACTTCGTCAGCTACTACGACTACTACCAGCCCGAGGCGTACGTCCCGCAGACCGACACCTACATCGAGAAG
>DATLGD010000127.1:0-5147 GCA_035540755.1 Mycobacteriales bacterium
GCAGCCGCGCGAGCCGGCTCTCCTCGTCCTCGCGGTAGGCGATCGGCCAGGCGACGCCGGTGAGCGGCCCGACGGCGTCGAAGTACGCCCACACCTTGTCCATGACCTGCGTCGGCATGAAGTGCACGTGCACGTCCACCAGCCCGGGCAGGCCCAGCGCCCGCCAGAACCGGGGGACGTCGGCGTCGTCGGCCGGGCCTGCGACCTGCGTGCTCAGGAGCGCCCCTTGGCCCGGCGGCCCATGGCGTTGCGGATCTCCTTCTGAGCGTCGCGTTCGGCCAGCACCTGCCGCTTGTCGTGCGCCTTGCGCCCGCGGGCGAGGGCGAGCTCGACCTTGGCACGACCGCCGGAGAAGTAGAGCGACAGCGGCACGAGGGCCAGCCCGCTCTCGCGCGTCTTGCCGATCAGCCGGAGGATCTCGCCCTTGTGCAGCAGCAGCTTGCGCGGGCGGCGGGGCTCGTGGTTGGTCCAGGTGCCCTCGGTGTACTCGGGGATGTGGGCACCGAGCAGCCAGACCTCGCCGTCGCGCACGTCGCCGTAGGCGTCGGTGAGCGACGCGCGGCCCTGCCGCAACGACTTGACCTCGGTGCCGCGCAGCACCATGCCGCACTCGTAGACGTCCTCGATGGCGTAGTCGTGCCGCGCCTTCTTGTTCTGCGACACGATCTTGCGCTCCGAGGAGCCCTTCGTGCCCGGCTCCGGGCCCTTCACCGCGACTCCAATCACCCTCCGACGGGGCAGCCGTTGCGGCTGGCAGCCCGTCGGCCACCAAGGCTAGGGCAGCGACAGCGGGCTAAGGCGGGCTGACGTACCTCAGCGGGTCGACCGGGTTGCCGTTCACGCGGATCTCGAAGTGCAGGTGCGGTGCGGTGGAGTTGCCCTCGCTGCCGATCCGTCCGATGGTCGCGCCGCGACCGACCGACTGCCCCTCGCGGACGAGGATCGCGGACATGTGCGCGTAGGCGCTGGAGATCCGGTCACCGTGGCTGATGACGACCAGCGTCCCGTAGCCGCTGGCCCGCCCGGCGTAGATCACGACGCCGCTCTCGGTGGCGAGGACGGGCGCGCCGTAGCCGCCGCCGAGGTCGATGCCGGCGTGGAAGCGCCGGTCCCCGAAGATCGGGTGGGTCCGCCAGCCGTAGCGGCTGGTGAGCCGTCCGTTGCCGGGCCAGAGCCACCCGGTCGAGGGGCGGGCGCTGCGCGGCGGAGCGGGTGCGGGAGCCCCGGCGCGGGCCGCGGCCGCGGCGGCGGCAGCAGCCGACTCGCGGGCCCGGCGCTCCGCGGCGGCGCGCTCGGCGGCGACGCGGGCAGCGGCCTCCTGCTCGGCGCGGCGGATCCGCTCGGCCAGGGCGCGGCTGTCGGCCTGCGCCTGCTCGTAGGCCCGCCGGTCCTGCTCGCGCAGCCGCTCGGCGTCGGCGACCGCAGCCTGACGGTCTGCGACGAGAGCGGCGACGCGCTGCACCGCGGCCTCCGCCTCGGCAGCGAGCGCGGCGGCACGGGCCTCCTGCGCGTCGGCCTCGGCGCGCGCGGCCGCGGCGGCCCGCTCCTCGACGACGAGCTGCGCCCGGGTGGCGGCCAGCTCGAGCCGGGCCGAGGTGACGCGGTCGAGGCTCGCGGTGCCCGACTGGAAGATCGAGCGGAGCATCTCGCCGCGCTCGAGCGCGTCCTGCGGCTCGGTGGCCGACATGACGTCGCGGATGTCGCCGAGGTGCCCGCGCTGGTAGGCCATCCGCGCCAGGGCGCCGACCTCGACCCGGCTGCGCTCGACCTGCGCGTCGGCGGCGTCCACCTCGCGGGCGGCTGCGGCCCGTGCCGCCTCGGCCCGCTCGGCCGCGGCGCGCGCGGCAGCGGCCTTGGCCTGCGCCCCGGCCAGCTCGCCCCGGGCGACCGACACGGCCCGCTCGGCGACCGGGAGCTCGGCGGCCACCCTGGCCAGCTCGGCGCCGGCCGCCTGCACGGCCGCGGAGCTGCCTTCGAGGGCCGCGTGCGTCTCGGCCTCCTTCTTGCGGAGGTCGTCGAGCGACTGCGTCGGGCGACCGGGGGCCGCGGACGAGAACGCCTGGCCGGCCGTGCCGACCAGCAGCGGCAGCACGACGACAGGGACGGCCAGCAGGCGCCAGCCGAGACGACGGCGCGCCGGGACCGCATTCACAGTGGTCACCACAGCACCATCAGTACCACGGATCACACGGCCCGGTCGATCAGGCGCGCAACGGCCCGGTCAGACGCGCAGGTGCCGGCGGAGCGTGAGGAAGGACGCGAGTCCGGCGAGGACGATGCCGGTGAGGAACAGCCAGGGGACGACCCAGAGGACGTCTCCCCAGCCGATGAACGCCGTGAACGGCAGCTCCTCCCGCAGGAAGCGGTCCACCGCGATGGCCTTGACGGCCACCAGGCCGCCGCTCGCGATCACCGCGCCGACGACCCCGGCCAGCAGTCCCTCGAGGACGAAGGGCAGCTGGATCGTCCAGTTGCTCGCCCCGACGAGGCGCATGATGCCGACCTCGCGACGTCTGCCGAAGGCCGAGACGCGCACCGTGTTGCTCACGAGCAGCACCGCCGCGAGCAGCGCCGACCCCGCGAGCGCCCACGCCCCGAACTGGAAGAGGTTGAGGATCCGGAAGAACGGCTCCAGGAGGGCCTTCTGGTCCTGGACCTGCTCGATGCCGGGGCGGTCGCGGAGGGCGCTCGCGACCACCTCGAACTGCTCCGGGTCGTGCAGGCTGACCCGGTAGGACTCCGGCAGGGCGTCGGCCGTGACGTTGTCGACGAGGTCGGGCGAGTCGGCGAACTGCTCGCGGAAGCGGTCGTAGGCGTCCTGCTGGGACTCGTAGAACACCTCGCGCACCTGCGGCATCTGTCGCAGGTCGTCGCCGATCTCCCGGCGCTGCTCGTCGGTCACCGGCGTGCCGCCGCACGTCGCCCCGACGCTCGACTCGCCGCACAGGTAGACCGAGATCTCGACGCGGTCGTACCAGAAGTCCTTCATCGCCGAGACCTGACGCGTCATCCCCAGCCCGAGCGCCTGCAGGAACAGGCTCAGGGCCATCGTGACGATCATGGCGATGGTCATCGTCATGTTGCGGCGGAGACCGATGCCGATCTCGCTCAGGAAGAAGCTGGCGCGCACGAGGGTCCTCAGGTCGGAGGTGGGGGTCAGGCGCCGTAGCCGTAGACGCCTCTGGTCTGGTCTCGGACGACCCGACCCAGCGACAGCTCGACGACGCGCCGACGCATGGAGTCGACGATGGCGGCGTCGTGCGTCGCCATCACCACCGTGGTGCCCGTGCGGTTGATGCGGTCGAGCAGCTTCATGATGCCGACGGACGTGGACGGGTCGAGGTTCCCGGTCGGCTCGTCGGCCAGCAGGATCATCGGCCGGTTGACGAACGCGCGCGCGATCGCCACGCGCTGCTGCTCACCGCCGGACAGCTCGTCCGGCATGCGCTGCACCTTGCCCTCGAGACCGACGAGGTCGAGAACCTCCGGGACCACCTGCGCGATGGTCTGGCGGGGCTTGCCGATGACCTCGAGGGCGAAGGCGACGTTCTGGAAGACGGTCTTGTTCGGCAGCAGCCGGAAGTCCTGGAAGACCGTGCCGATCGACCGTCGCAGCGCCGGGACCTTCCACTGCGAGAGGCGGCTGAGGTCCTTGCCGGCGACGTACACCTTGCCGCTCGTCGGCGACTCCTCCTTGAGCAGGAGGCGGAGGAACGTGGACTTGCCCGAGCCGCTCGAGCCGACCAGGAAGACGAACTCGCCCTTCTCGATCTCGACGTCGACGTCAGCGAGGGCCGGCCGGGTGCTGGTCGGGTACGACTTGCCGACGTGCTCGAGGCGGATCACGAGCAACCACTGTAGGTGCGGACAGGCCGGGCGCCGGGAGGCCGGACAGGCGCGTTCCGACCGGTTCCGGTCAGCGGCTGGGCGGCGGCGAACCCCCGGTCAGGCTGATGACGAGGCTCACCAGGACCAGGGCGCCGACGACGAGGGCCAGGCCGACGAGCCAGGTGAAGGCGGGACGCCGGCCTTCGGGGCCGCTGTCCTCGGTACCGGTGCTCGGGTCGCTCGGGTCGCTCGGGTCGACGGTCACGCTGTCCTCCGGCGGGCGCGGGGCTGTTCCCCTGTCCGTGCCCGCTCGTGGCGGCGTCACCCCTGGTCGTCGGCTCCTGCCGTGCGCCGCCAGCGGATGGCCGCCTCGACGAGCTCGTCGATCTCCCCGTCGAGCACCGGACCGGTGGCGCCGGTCTCGACGCCGGTGCGCAGGTCCTTGACCATCTGGTACGGGTGCAGGACGTAGTTGCGGATCTGCGAGCCGAAGGCGATCTCGCCCTTGCCGCCGCGGATCGCGTCCATCTCGGCGGCCTCCTGCTCGCGCTGACGCTCGAGGAGCTTGGTCTGCAGCACCATCATCGCGGCGGCCCGGTTCTGGATCTGCGAGCGCTCGTTCTGGCAGCTCACCACGATGCCGGTCGGCAGGTGCGTGATGCGCACCGCGGAATCGGTGGTGTTGACGCCCTGGCCGCCCGGGCCGCTGGAGCGGAAGACGTCGACCCGGATGTCCCTCTCGTCGACCTCGACGGCGTCGGCGGTGTCGACGACCGGCGTGACGTCGACCATCGCGAAGGAGGTCTGCCGGCGGGCCTGGTTGTCGAACGGCGAGATGCGCACCAGCCGGTGCACGCCGTGCTCGCCGGCCAGCGTGCCGTAGGCGTACGGCGTCCTCACCTGGAAGATCACGCTCTTGACGCCGGCCTCCTCGGCCTCCTGCCACTCGTGCACGTCGAGCGGGTAGCCGTGCCGCTCGGCCCAGCGGTAGTACATCCGCCAGAGCATCAGCGCCCAGTCCTGGCTGTCGACGCCGCCGGCGCCGGGAGTGATCTGGACGAGCGCCTCGCGCTGGTCGTACTCGCCGGACAGCAGGGTGCGGACCTCGAGGCTGCTGATCTCGCGCTGCAGCTGGTCGACCTCGGCGGACGCCTCCTCGGCGGTCGCCTCGTCGCCCTCCTCGGCGGCCATCTGGAACAGCACCTGCACGTCGTCGAGCCGGCGGCGCAGCACCTCGACCCACTCGATGTCGTTCTTCACCGTCGACAGGCGCGTGGTGACCTCCTGCGCCTTGGCGGTGTCGTCCCACAGGCCCGGCT
>DATLGD010000128.1:0-6685 GCA_035540755.1 Mycobacteriales bacterium
GAGCTACTACGGGGCGAAGGCCACCGCGTACCTGTTCAACGAGAGCAAGGTCGCCGACACCGTCTACAAGGTCGTCTTCCTGCTGTTCATCGTCATCGGTGCGGCCTCGTCGCTCGAGGTCATCATCGGCTTCTCCGACGCCATGATCTTCGCCATGTCGATCCCGAACCTGATCGGCGTGTACCTGCTGGTGCGGGTGGTCAAGCGCGAGCTGAAGGCGCACGAGGAGGGGCTCCGCACCGGCGAGATCGTCAAGCTCAAGGATCGGGCCGGCGCCTGACCGGCACGGCGCCGGGCTGACGACGGCGGGGAAGACCCGCCGCCGTCCTCCTGAGCCGAGACAGCGCAGCGCTCCCGGCGCCGGAGGCCGGGAGCGCTGCCGCGTCGTGATGCTCGTCCTAGAGCCCTGCCTGGCTCACGCCGTACTCGGCCTGCTGGCGCGTGTATCCCTCGAAGACCAGCTGATCGATGAGTCCGGAGCGCGAGAACGCGGTGTAGTCGAGGTAGTTCTCGGCCGCCTTGGCTGCCTGCGCGTTCCAGTCGGCGTTCAGGCTGTCGACGCCGTACGTCGCGTCCGCCGTCGAGTAGCCCTCGAACTCCAGCTGCTCGATCAGACCGGAGCGTGAGAAAGCCGTGTAGTCGAGGTAGTTCGCGGCGGCCCTCTTCGCGTTCTTCTGGCCGGCCGTCTCGGCGGCAGCCATGTCCGCGGCGACCTGCTCTGCGGCCGCCTGCTCTGCCGCAGCCTGGTCGGCGGCGGCCTTCTCTGCGGCCGCCTGCTCAGCCGCGGTCTTCTCTGCGGCGACCTGCTCAGCCGCGGCCTGCGCCGCCGGGTCGACCGGCGCGGCTGGCTGCTCGACTGCGGCGGCATCGTCGGATGAGGGCGTGATCTCAGTGGTGCTGTCGCTGCCGCCGCCGGCGATGCCGATGACGACGAGCAGCGCGAGCAGACCGGCGGGGACGAGGAAGCGCTTCTTCTTGTGCGCCGGTCGGGTGTCCGCGGAATCGGCCGTCGCCGGAGGGCCATCGGTCGGCGTCGCCCAGACGGCCCCGCCGTTCGGGAGCAGGCCGAACGGCGCGGCTGAGCCCGGCGGAACCGTGTTCGGCGGCACCGGCCAGACCGGGGTGCCGTCGGCGAGCAGGCCCAGGGGCGTCGGGCCTCCACCGGGTGCGCGAGGGGCCGGGACGATCGCACGCCCGTCAGTGGTGATGGCGATCGGCTGCGGGTATGACGCGGTGCGCTGGTTCATCGGCGAAGTCCTCAAGGGGTCGATCCGGCGGTTGTGTCCGGGTTCGACCGACGGTGACCTGTTCCCCTCGTCGATGGAAGCCCCCCGGGTCGATATGACCCATAGATGGGCACAACGGGCTACTCGTCGCTGTCACCTCATGGACCACGTTGTCCACAGCGCCGTCGGGCGAACGGCCGGAGCCCGTTACGGTCCTCTGAGTCCGTCGTCCTCGGGAGGGTCGCGCACACGTGAGCGCCGTCGACAGTCCGGTCTCGCGGGTCGAGGCCGAGGTCCGCGAGCTGGTCCGTCGCCGCGGCCTCGACCCGATCGCCGACCGCGCCGCCGTGCGCCGGCTCGTCGACGAGGTGGTCAGCGACTACGACGACCGCGCGCTGAGCTCGTCGCTGCCGCCGCTGCCCGACTCGGGCGTGGCCGCGCGCGCCGTGTACGACGCCGTCGCCGGATTCGGTCCGCTGCAGCGGCACCTCGACGACCCGACGGTCGAGGAGATCTGGATCAACGAGCCGGGACGCGTCTTCGTCGCCCGGCACGGACGGTCGGAGCTCACGACGACGATCCTCGGCGAGGCGCAGGTGCGCGACCTCGTCGAGAAGATGCTCAAGACCACCGGACGCCGGGTGGACCTGTCCACACCGTTCGTCGACGCGATGCTGCCGGACGGCTCGAGGCTGCACGTCGTCATCCCCGACATCACCCGGCGGCACTGGTCGGTCAACATCCGCAAGTTCGTGCTGAGCGCGAGCAGCCTCGACGATCTCGTCGGGCTCGGCACGCTCACGCCGCAGGCCGCACGGTTCCTCGAGGCCGCGGTGATCGCGGGCCTGAACGTCATCGTCGCGGGCGGCACGCAGGCCGGGAAGACGACGCTGCTGAACTGCCTCGCCTCGGCGATCCCGGCGCGCGAGCGCGTCATCACGTGCGAGGAGGTGTTCGAGCTGCGGCTGCCGCTGCCCGACGTCGTCGCGATGCAGACGCGGCAGGCCAACCTCGAGGGCACCGGCGAGATCGTCCTGCGGCGGCTGGTCAAGGAGGCGCTGCGCATGCGCCCGGACCGGATTCTCGTCGGGGAGGTCCGCCAGGAGGAGTGCCTGGACCTCCTCATCGCGCTGAACTCCGGGCTGCCGGGGATGTGCTCGATCCACGCCAACAGCGCCCGCGAGGCCATCGTGAAGCTGTGCACGCTGCCGCTGCTGGCGGGCGAGAACGTCGGTCACAACTTCGTCGTGCCGACGGTGGCGAGCTGCGTCGACGTCCTCGTGCACACGGCCAAGGACGGCACCGGGCACCGTCGCGTCCGCGAGATCGTCGCGGTGCCTGGACGGGTCGAGGGCGACGTGGTGGAGGTGGCCGACCTGTTCGTGTCCCGCGGGAACCGGCTGGTGCGAGCCGACGGCTACCCGCCGCACCCCGAGCGCTTCGAGTGGAACGGGCTCGACCTGCCGCGCCTGCTGGCCCAGGAGGCCTGAAGGTGGGTGCGCTGCTCGGGCTGCTGCTCGGCCTCGGACTGCTGCTGATCTGGCGGTCCGGCGAACGCGCGCCCGTCACGTCGCCGGCCGGGGAGTCGTGGGAGGACCGCGGTCGCGACCTGCTCGCGCAGGCCGGCATCGAGGGGATCACGCCGCGCCAGCTGGCCGGCGTCAGCGCCGTGCTCGGCCTGGTCGTGTTCGTGCTCGTGCTCGGCACCTCGCAGGTGCCGGTCATCGCCCTGCTGTTCGGCGGCTTCGCCGCCACCGGTCCGCTGGTGCTGGTGCGACGGCGTCGCGCGCAGCGCAGCGTCGAGCTGCGGGAGGTGTGGCCCGAGGCGGTCGACAACCTCGCCAGCGGGGTGCGCGCCGGGCTGTCGCTGCCTGAGGCGCTCGCGCAGCTCGGCGTCCGCGGACCCGAGCAGCTGCGGTCGCCGTTCCGGCGGTTCGGTGAGGACTACCGCGCCACCGGCCGCTTCGGGGAGAGCCTCGACACCCTCAAGCGCAACCTCGCCGACCCGGTGGGCGACCGTGTGGTCGAGTCGCTGCGCATGGCCCGGGAAGTCGGCGGCACCGACCTCGGACGGCTGCTGCGCACGCTGTCCGCGTTCCTGCGCGAGGACGCCCGCACCCGCGCCGAGCTCGAGACCCGGCAGGGCTGGACGGTCAACGCGGCGCGGCTGGCCCTGGCCGCTCCGTGGGTGCTGCTCCTGCTGCTGTCGACCCGCCCGAGCGCCGTCGACGCCTACAACACCTCGGCCGGTGCCATGGTGCTGCTCGTCGGTGGCGGCGTCTCCTTCGCCGCCTACCGGGTGATGCTGCGCATCGCGCGGCTGCCGACCGAGCGGCGGGTGCTGCGATGAGGAGGGTGGGATGAGCGCCGTCGTCGTCGGGGCCGGTCTCGGTGCCCTCGCCGCGGGCGGGCTGCTGCTGGCTGCCGCCGGCACGCCGTGGGCGAGGCGGCCGACGCTGGACCACCGGCTCGCGCCGTACCTGCGCGACGCGCCGCGACCTTCGCGCCTGCTCGCCGGCGACAGCACGCTGACGCCGTTCCCCACGGTCGAGCGCCTGCTGCGGCCGGTGCTCGGCGACGCCAGCCGGTTCGTCGAGCGGTGGATCGGCGGCTCGGTGGGAGTGCGGCGTCGGCTCGAGCAGCTCGGCACCGACATGACGCTCGAGCAGTTCCGCGCCGAGCAGGTGATCTGGGGCGGCTTCGGCCTCGCGGCGGCGCTGGCGCTCGGCGTCTTCGGGCTGGTCACCGGCTCCGGCGGCGGTCCGGTGGCGCTGCTGGGCGGCGCCCTCGTGCTGACCCTCGGCGGCGTCCTCGGCCGCGACCGCTGGCTCACCAAGCAGGTGCAGCGGCGCGAGGAGCGCATGCTCGAGGAGTTCCCGACCGTCGCCGAGCTGCTCGCGCTCGCCGTCACGGCGGGGGAGGGGCCGGTCGGCGCACTCGAGCGGGTTCACCGGATCTCCGCCGGGGAGCTGTCGCGCGAGCTGGGCCGGGCCCTGGCCGAGGCGCGGGCAGGTGCCTCCCTGGTCCAGGCGCTCGAGGGCATCGCGGCCCGGACCTCGCTCACGCCGCTGGCCCGCTTCGTCGACGGCGTCGCCATCGCCGTCGAGCGGGGGACGCCGCTGGCCGACGTGCTGCGGGCGCAGGCGGTCGACGTCCGCGAGGCCGGCAAGCGGCAGCTGCTCGAGGCGGCCGGCCGCCGCGAGATCGCCATGATGGTCCCGGTGGTGTTCCTCGTCCTGCCGGTCACCGTCGTGTTCGCGCTGTTCCCCGGCTTCTACGGCATCACGCTGGTCGCCCAGTGAGCGGCGAGACCGTCGTCACCCGAGCGCCGGGCAGGACTTCGCCGCCGGCCGTCGAAGTCGTCCCGCACCTCGCCGCCGCCGACGGCGACGTCCCCGGAGGTCTGTCCCGTGCCCGTCTCCACCCTCGTCCGCGCGCTGCCGCTGCTGCTCGTCGTGCTCGCCCAGACCCGGCTCGCGGAGATCCGGGCCCAGGGCCGCGACCGCGGCGACGTCCCCGGCTGGGTGCTCATCACCCTCATGACCGCCGGCATCGTCACGGTGCTGTGGGCCTTCGCCGGACCGCGGCTGCTGGCGATCCTCACCAACGCCCTCAACTCCGTGTCCGGTCCGGGCGGCTCGGCCTGACGGCTCGGCGACCGACGGGCGACGACGGCAGCGCCGTCGTCGAGTTCACGCTCGTCTCGGTGCTCGTCGTCACGCTGTTCCTCGGGGTGCTCCAGGTCGCGTTCACCCTGCACACCCGCAACGTCCTCGTCAGCGCGGCGCAGGAGGGCGCTCGGTACGCGGCCAACGCCGATCGCACCCCGGAGGAGGGCGTCGCGCGCACTCGGCAGGCGATCGATGAGGCCCTCGGCAGCGGCGTCGCCGGACGGATGGTCGTGGAACCACTGCCGCCGGGGACGTCCGGCGGCCTGCCGGTGGTCGGCATCGAGGTGTCCGGCCCGCTGCCGCTGGTGTTCCTGCCGGCCGGTCCGATGCGCATCACCGTGCGCGGGCACGCGCTGGACGAGGGATGACCGGCCGACGGCGCGACGACGGCAGCGCGATGCTCGAGTTCGTCTGGCTGTCGGTCCTGCTGATGGTGCCGCTGGTGTACGTGCTCACCACCACCTTCCAGGTGCAGCGCGCCGCGTTCGGCGTCACCGAGGCCGCGCGCCAGGCGGGGCGTGCCTACGCCACGGCCGAGAGCGACCCGGAAGGGCGGGCCCGGGCGCAGGCCGCCGCGCAGCTGGCGCTGCAGGACCAGGGCGTGGCCCTGACCGAGCCGCTGCGGCTCGAGCCGAGCGATGGCGTCGCACCCGGCTCGGTCGTCCGGGTCGAGGTCGTGCACCGGGTGCCGCTGCCGCTGATCGGCGGGCTGTTCCGCGGGGTCGTGCCGCCGAACATCCCGGTGCGGGCCTCGCACGTCGCCGTCGTCGACCGGTTCAAGGAATGAGGCGGCCCTCCTGGCGCGACGACGAGGGCTCGGTGCTGGTGCTGACTCTCGGGCTCGCCGGGCTGCTCGTCGTCGTCGTCGCGATCGTCGCCAACGTGTCTGCGGTGGTCCTGGCCAAGCGCGGCGTCGCGAGCGCGGCCGACGGCGCGGCGGTGAGCGCGGCCCAGGCCCTCGACGAGCAGGCGCTGCTCACCTCCGGTCTCGGCACCGAGATCCCGCTCAGCGCCGCCGACGCCGCGGCGAGGGTGGCCGCCTACCAGGCCGACGCCCAGGTCGGGCAGCCCGGCCTGCAGCTCAGCGTCCGCCTCGAGGGCACCACAGCCGTCGTCACCGCCGCCCGCGTCGTCCGGCCGCCCTTCGCGGTCTTCGGTCAGGGAGACGTCACGGTCACGGCGGTCGCTCGCGCCCGCGCGCCGGTCGTCGGTCCGTAGCCCTGCGCCGGGCCGGCGCCGGTAGCCTGCTCGCTCGTGCCCGCCGACCGCTCCGACGACCTCGCCGCGCTCGACGCCACCCTGACGAGCATCGAGAAGGTGCTCGACGTGCCGCGGCTGCGCGTCGAGCTCGGCGACCTGGAGGCCCAGGCCGGTGAGCCGGGGCTGTGGGACGACACCGCGAAGGCCCAGGAGGTCACCACGCGCCTGTCGAACGTCAAGACCGACATCGAGCGCGTCGAGGGCCTGCGCCGCCGGCTCGACGACGTCGCCGTGCTGTTCGAGATGGCCGCGGAGGAGGAGGACGAGGGGGTCGTCGCCGAGGCCGAGGCCGAGGCCGCCGCGCTCCGCAGGGAGATCAGCAGCCTCGAGGTCCGCACCCTGCTGTCCGGCGAGTACGACCGGCGCGAGGCGCTGGTGCAGATCACGCCCGGCGCCGGCGGCGTCGACAGCCAGGACTGGGCGCTCATGCTGTGGCGGATGTACTACCGGTGGGCCGAGCGGCACGGCTACCCGCTCGACGTCCACGAGTGGCAGGAGGCCGAGGAGGCCGGCGTCAAGAGCGTCATC
>DATLGD010000129.1:0-2577 GCA_035540755.1 Mycobacteriales bacterium
TCCGGCGGGATGTCCTTGAGCACGAAGCCGCTCGCGCCGGCCCGCAGCGCGCGGTAGACGTACTCGTCCGGCTCGAACGTGGTCAGGATCAGCACCCGCACGGACCCGCCGAGCTCCTCGACGATCCGCGCGGTGGCCTGCAGCCCGTCCATCTCCGGCATCCGGATGTCCATCAGCACGACGTCCGGCCGGTGCTGGCGCGCGACGGCGACCGCCTCGATCCCGTTGCCGGCCTCGGCCACGACCTCGATGTCGCTCTGGTGGTTCAGCACCATCGCGAACCCGCCGCGCACGAGGGCCTGGTCGTCGACGACGGCGACCCGGATGGTCACGGTGTCACCAGCGGCAGCCGGGCGCGGACGCCGAACCCGCCGTCGGCACCCGGTCCGACGTCGAGGCTGCCGCCGAGCAGCAGCGCGCGCTCGCGCATGCCGACGATGCCGTGCCCCGACCCCGGCAGGAGCGTCGCGCCGCTGCCGTCGTCGGTCACCTCGACGAGCAGGCAGCTCCCGTCGTTCGTCAGGCGCACAGCCGTGCGGGCACCCGGTCCGGCGTGCTTGACCACGTTGGTGAGCGACTCCTGCACGATCCGGTACGCCGACAGCTCGACCCTGGCCGGCAGCCCGGTGAGCGGGCCCTCGGTCATGAGCGAGACGTCGAGGCCGGCCTGCCGGGTCTGCTCCAGCAGCGGGTCGAGCTCGGCCAGCGACGGCTGCGGCTGCATCCCGGTGGAGACCGACGCCGGCCGCAGCACGCCGAGCAGGTGCCGGAGCTCGTCGAGCGCCTGCCGCCCGGCGGCCTCGACCGCCGCCATCGCCCGGACGGCGGCGGCCGGGTCGCTCGCCGCGACGGTCTTGGCGGCGCCGGCCTGGACGGTCATCAGGCTGACCCGGTGCGCGACGACGTCGTGCAGCTCGCGGGCGATCCGCGCCCGCTCCTCGGCGACGATCCGCTCGGCCTCCTCCTGCTTCTCGCGGGCCAGGCGTTCGGCCCGCTCGGAGCGCAGCCGCAGCCGCCGCCCGGCGTACCAGGCGACGAAGAACACGACGCAGCCGAAGGCGACCTCGCCCCAGGGGATGTCACCCGTGAGACCGTCCAGCACGAGCACGACCAGCGCCGCGTCGACGCCGACGTGCGCCCACCGCTCGGCGCTGCCGTAGCGGCCGAGGCCGTAGACCGCGATCAGCGACTGCCCGCCGAGGTCGGCGAAGCCGCTGCCGAGGGTCAGCGCCCAGGCGGCCAGGACGACGACGAGCACGACGACCGGTGCGCGGCGTCGCCAGTACAGCGCGCCGCTGCCGACGGCGAACAGCAGGACGATCCACAGCGGGACGGCATCGACGTCGCGGAGCTGGAAGGCGTCCGGCTCGCCATCCTGGACGCCGAGGGTGAGCACGAACAGCACCGCCGCGAGGACGGCGTCGGCCGCCCGCGGCCAGCGCGTGAACGGCCCCCGGTGCACGGGCTCAACGTAGGCGCGTCGCAGCCCGCCGTCGTCGTCCTTACGGGGGGCGCGCGTCTCCTCCTGCAGGTGGAGGAGCAGCCGCGGCGGTCCCGCCCTGCGGCGGGCGACAGCGCCCCTGCCGCGGCGAAGAGTCGTGCCACCAGCCCACGACCCGCCAGGAGCAGCCCGTGAACGCCTTCGTCCGTCGCCTCGGGAACGCCTGCGCACGACGTCCCAGGCGGGCCATCGGGGTGTGGGCGCTCGTCGCCGCCCTCGTGGTCGTGCTGTCCGGCGCCTTCGGCGGCGCCTTCCTCGACGACTTCACCGCGCCGGGCAGTGACAGCGCCGCGGCCAACGAGCTGCTCGACTCGCGCTTCCCGGCGGCCAGTGGCGGCACCGCCGTCGCCGTGTTCGCGGCGGGTGACGGCGAGCGGCTCGAGGCCTTCCGGGTCGAGGTCGAGGCGACGCTCGCGCGGCTCGCGGAGGTCGAGCACGTCGCGGCGGTGAGCGACCCGTTCGAGACCGCCCGGATCTCGCCGGACGGGCGGATCGGCGTCGCGGAGATCGCCATGGACGTGCCCTCCGGCGAGCTCGGCCCCGAGCCGGCGAAGGCACTGGCCGAGGCCGTCGAACCGGCACGCTCGGCAGGGCTGACCGCGGAGGTCGGCGGCGAGGCGGTGTTCCTCAACAGCGAGCCCGAACCGTCGGGTGCCGAGGCGGTCGGGGTGGTCGTCGCGCTGGTCGTGCTCGTCGTCGCCTTCGGCACGGTCGTGGCCGCCCTCGTGCCGATCGCGCTCGCGCTGGTCGCCGTCGCCGCCGGGCTCAGCGCCATCACGCTGCTGGCCGGCGCGATGGACGTCTCGACCTCAGCGCCCACGATCGCCGCCATGGTGGGCCTGGGCGTCGGCATCGACTACGCGCTGTTCATCGTCTCCCGCTACCGGGAGAACCGCGCCGCGGGTGCGCCCGACGACGTCGCGCTGTCCCGCGCCATGGGCACGTCCGGCACCGCCGTGCTGTTCGCCGGTGTCACCGTGATCCTCGCGATGGCGGCGCTCGTCCTGACCGGCATGGGCGTGCTCGCGTCCATCGGGCTGGCCACGGCGCTGGTCGTGCTGTTCGCCGTCGCGACG
>DATLGD010000130.1:0-12077 GCA_035540755.1 Mycobacteriales bacterium
CAGCCGTTCCGGTCGGTCGGCGGCATCCTCTCCGGCGCCGTCGTCAACCACGCGACGCTCCCGTCGTCGAACGACGACGTCCTGCCGCCGCCGGTCCTCCGTCGATCACCGCGAGCGCTGGGCTGAGCCCGGACGCGACGAGGCGCCCGTCCCCTGCCGGGGCGGGCGCCTCGTCGAGCGCGGCCTAGTAGGTGGGCAGGCTGGGGTCGACCTGGTTCGCCCAGGCCAGCACGCCGCCCTGCACGTGCACGGCGTTCAGGCCCGCCTGCTTCACGGCGGCCAGCGCCTCCGCCGAGCGGACGCCGCTCTTGCAGTACAGGACGATCTCCTTGTCCTGCGGCAGCTGCGACAGCGCGGCGCCGGACAGGATCTCGCCCTTCGGGATGAGGGTCGCGCCGGGGACGGACACGATCTCGAACTCGGCCGGCTCGCGGACGTCGACGAGGAAGAGGTCCTCCCCCGCGTCGAGCTTGGCCTTGAGCTCGGTGGCGAGGATCGTGGAGCCCTTGGCCGCGTCCTGGGCGGCCTCGGAGACGGTGCCGCAGAAGGCCTCGTAGTCGACGAGCCCGGTGATGGTCGGGTTCTTGCCGCACAGCGGGCACTCGGGGTCCTTGCGGACCTTGATCTTGCGGTACTCCATCTCGAGGGCGTCGTAGACCATGAGCGACCCGACGAGCGGCTCGCCGATGCCGGTCAGGACCTTGATCGCCTCGGTGGTCTGGATGGAGCCGATGCTGGCGCACAGGACGCCGAGCACGCCGCCCTCGGCGCAGCTCGGGACCATGCCGGGCGGCGGCGGCTCCGGGTACAGGCAGCGGTAGCAGGGCGCGGTGTCGGAGCCGGTCGGCCAGAACACCGACGCCTGCCCGTCGAAGCGGTAGATCGAGCCCCACACGTAGGGCTTGCCGAGGAAGTACGCGGCGTCGTTGACCATGTAGCGGGTCGCGAAGTTGTCGGTGCCGTCGACGATGAGGTCGTACTGGGCGAAGATCTCCAGCACGTTGTCGTTGTCGAGGCGCTCCTCGTGCAGCACGACGTCGACCAGCGGGTTGATCTCCTCGATCGAGCGCTTCGCGCTCTGCGCCTTGGGTGTCCCGACGTCACTCTGGCCGTGGATCACCTGACGCTGCAGGTTGCTCTCGTCGACGACGTCGAAGTCGACGACGCCGAGCGTGCCGACGCCGGCCGCGGCCAGGTACATCAGCGTCGGCGAGCCGAGGCCGCCGGCGCCGACGGCGAGCACGCGGGCGTTCTTCAGCCGCTTCTGCCCGGCCGTGGCGACCTCGGGGATGATCAGGTGGCGGCTGTAGCGCATGACCTCGGACCGGGTGAGGTCAGCGGCGGGCTCCACCAGCGGGGGCAGCGGCACGGTCGGGCTCCTTCGGGACGGCTCGTGTTCGGCACAAGGCTGCCAGGCCGGCGGCGATTCCCCGCGGGCCGCAGTGTGACCCTCCGCGCAGACGGTGACGGCGCGCCCAGGCGGGTAGGGGCCTGTCGACAGTCCCACGAGCGAAGGAGCAACCCATGAGCGGCGAGGACAAGGTCGACAACAAGGCCGAGGAGTGGACCGGCAAGGCCAAGGAGCACCTCGGCGGCGCCACCGGCAACGAGGAGATGCAGGCCGAAGGCAAGGCCGACCAGAGCAAGGGCAGCCTCAAGCAGGCCGGCGAGAAGGTCAAGGACGCCTTCACGTAGTCCTCCGCGAGACGCGACGGGCCGCGCCCCCTCCGGGGCGCGGCCCGTCGCGCGTGCGAGACCGGCGGGTCAGCCGCCGGGACGCCACCACGGGCGACGGCGTGGGGCGTCCTCGTCGTCCTCGTCCTCGGGGCCCTCGTCGACCTCGTGGGCCGACGTCGTGAAGGAGTTGGAGGCGGCGGCGAACCGCTGCTGCACGTCGGCGCGGGGCGTCACCGGCGGCGGACGGCGGCTCTCCGGAGCGGCCGGCGCCTCCTCCTGGTCGTCACCGGGGGCGGTCGGGGCGCTCAGGGCCCGCGGGCGTGCCGGCGGCGCCGGACGGCGAGTCGGCACCTCCTGGACCGCGGCGGCCTCGTCGAGGACCGGGTCCTCCACCTCGAGCCCGAGCCCGCGCAAGCCGGAGCGCAGCGACAGCGCGCCCGTGCGCTCCGAGGCGGACTCGACCGGCTCCTCGTCCTCCTCGGGCTCGCTGTCGGTGCCGGCCTCGTCGCCTGGGGCGGCCTCGTCGCCGGCGGCCTCGTCCTCGGCGGCCTCGTCCCCGGCGGCCTCGTCCCCGGCGGCCTCGAGTGCCGAGTCCTCGGCCTCGTCGACGCGGCCGTCCCCGTTCGGCTGGACCACCTCCTGCTGGACCGCGTCCTGCTGTGCCACGTCCTGCTGCGCCACGTCCTCCTGAGCCTCGTCCGGCTCGATCCCGCCCGTGCCGACGAGGTCGTCAGGAGCCGCTGCGGGCCCGCCTTCGGCCTGGGGCTCCTGGCCGCTGGCCGCCGCCAGCTCGGCGTCGGCCTGCTCGTCCAGCAGGTCCTCGCCCTCGCGCTGGTCGCTCGCGGACTGCTCGGCGACCCGGCCGGCGGACTCGTCGTCACCCTCCCCGGCGTCGGTGTCGGCCTCCCCGGCCTCGGCATCGATCTCGTCCGCGTCGAGCGCGACCGCGGGATCATCCGCGTCGGCCGCGGGCGCAGCCGCGTCCTCGACTCCCGCCGCCTCGCCCTGCTCCGTCCCGGCCGGAGGCGGCGTCGGGGCGGACGGTTCGGCGTCGGCCTGCCCGGCCGCCCGCGCGGCGGCGAGGCCGGGCAGCGGCACGGCCGTGGTGAGGTCCTCGCCGCTCCCGGCGTCGACAGCCGCAGCGGGTGCGGCCGCCGAGGGGCGGGTGGGACGACGCCGCCGCAGCAGCGCCTCGGCGAGGGCCAGGATCGCCTCGTCCACGTGCGCGCTCATCCGCCGCTCGCTCTCGGCGGTGGCGGCCCGGACGCGCTCGGTGAGGCCGTTCTGCACGCTTGCGGTGACGGTGCTCGCCACCTGGTCGACGAGGACTGCGGCGACCCGGGTCAGCACGACCTCGGCGACGCGGGGCGCGAGCGCGTCGACGATGCGGTCACCCACCTTGCCGCTGACGGCGCTCGCGACCGCGTCGGCAGAGGGCACCTCGACGGCATCGAGGCGGCCGCCGAGGTCCTCGACGTCGTCGCGCAGGGAGGTCAGCCCGAGCAGCAGCGACGGCGTCGTCGAGTCGTCGCGGATCTCGCTGAGGGCGGCGCCGAGCGCGGCCACCTCGTCGCGCAGCGGCCCGAGGACGTCGAGCCGGTTCGCGACGAGCGCGACGTCGGCCGCCACGCCCGGGACGGCGCCCGCGGCCGAGTCCACGCTGCCCAGCCGCTCGGCGATCTCACCGAGCCGGGCCTCCAGGCCCGCCAGCCGCTGCTCGAGCGTGCCGAGGCGCTCCATCGCCGGGCCGCCCTGGGCGACCTCGTCGAGGCGGGTGCGCACCGGCCCGAGCAGGTCCTCGAGGTCCTGCCGCTCGAGCGTCGGCCGGGACGCCAGCTGCTCGAGGCTGTCGAGCCGGTCGCCGACGGCGACGACGAGGGAGTCCCGGGACCGCGTGACGTCGGCGGAGGTGGCGAGGGAGGCCACCTTGTCCGCGACCGCCCCGAGCTCGGGACGCAGCGCCTCGACGCCGGCGGTGCGCGCCGACAGGTCGGCCAGCGCGGACCGGATCTCGCCGAGCGGAGCCAGGCGGTCGTGCAGGCCGGCCAGCTCGCCCTGGACGGCGGCCAGCGCGTCGGGGAAGGACGACAGCGACTCGAGGGCCGACGTCACCCGCTCCAGGGCCGTGCCCTGCGCGGCGACGTCGGCGCCCAGGGCGCCCATGCGCACGGCGAGCGCCTCGGTGCCCGCGCTGCTCGCCGCGGCGGCCTCCGACGCTGAGGCGCCTTGCTCGTCGAGCCGCCGCGCGACGGCCTCGAGCCGCTCCGCCAGGCCCCCGGTCGACCGGCGCAGCTCGGTGGTGAGGGAGCCGAGGTCGCCGGCCAGCTGCTCGACCCGGTCCCCCGAGGCCGCGGCGCGCAGCTGCTCCTCCAGCCCGGCCACCTGCAGCCGCAGGTCGCCGAGCACCGCCGAGACCTGGCGCTGCTCGGAGACCTGCTCCTCGACCGCGCGCGACAGCAGCGCCTGCATCCGCTCGGCGACCGGGCCGCCCGACGGCGGTCCTGCGGGCGCCGCGGGCGACATGCCCGGCACGGCGGCGGGGCCGCCCGGTGTGCCGGGGCCGGTGCCCCGACCCGTCGTCTCGCTCACGTCGTTCCTCCCGCTCGTCCTGCCCTCGACCGTCGTGCCGCACGGCGACGCCGATGATCGCACCCGCCGCCGGGCGATGCGGACGCGACGCGGCGAAAGGGCATGCCCGGCCTCCCGGACGCCGTCGAGGCCGCCGCGACCGGACCGCTGCGCCGGGGGCCGCTCAGCGATCCACCCCGAGGGCCAGGGTCGAGCCCGGCAGCAGCTCCTGCCCCGAGCCGACCTCGCAGCTGGCCGAGCGCCCGAGCGCCGTCAGCCGGGGTCCCTCCACGAGCACGCCCGACTCCTCCGGCAGGCCGAGGACCCGGAGCGGCTCCGCGACGGTGGCCGACACGGCGCGCAGCCAGTCGCCGCGGCTGCTGCCGCCGCTCCAGTGCGGCACGACGAGCGCGCCCGGCACGAGCCCGAGTCCGCGCACGACAGCCGGGCCGTGCTCGCCGCGCCGATCGGGCAGCACCGCCCAGGCGCACAGCACCATCGCGCCCGCGCTGGCGCCCGAGACCGCCACCCCCCGGCGCACCAGGTCGACGAGCACGCCGCCGACCGGGGTCGCGTGCAGCGCCTCGATCAGCCGGGACGGGGAGCCGCCGGCGAGGATCAGCAGCTGAGCATCCGACATCGCCTCGGCCGCGCCGTCGGGGTCGGTGCGGGCGTCCGGGGCGGCCACCGCGTCGGCACCCAGCCGCGCGTAGTGCGCCACGCCGCGCGCAGCCGCGGTGTCGTGCTCCCGGCCCTCGGCGCCGGCGAGCGCCACGACGACCACCCGGACCGGGGCCGCCCCGGCGGCCGCTCCCCCGGCCACCCGGCGCACGACCCGGACGTCCATCGGCCGGCAGCCCGGTGAGAACTCGCCGCCGCCCTGCAGGCAGATCAGCCCCACCGGCGGGCTCGGCGCGCCGGCCGTCACGCTGCCCTCACTGCGCGGCGCGGCGAAGCACGAGCAGCGCGACGTCGTCGTCGGCGCCAGCGAGCCGACCCGTCGCCGCGAGCACGTGGTCGGCCACCTCCTCCGGCGGGCGCCGCACGTCGTCGAGCGCTGCCCGGAGCCGCTCGAGCCCGGCGCCGAGCGGCTCGTCGCGGTTCTCGACCAGGCCGTCGGTGAAAAGGACCAGCGTCCCGTCGGGAGGCACCTCGGACGAGGTCTCGACGTAGTCGCCGGGGAAGGTGCCCAGCGGCGGTCCCGGGGCCACGTCGAGGAAGGCCGGCGGCTCCCCGGGAACCGCCAGCAGCGGCGGCGGGTGCCCCGCTGACGCGACCGCCAGCCGGCCGGTCGAGGGCTCCAGCCGGGCCACCAGGAGCGTCGCGAGGTCGAGGTCGAGCAGGACGTCGGTCGACCGCGCCAGTCGGGCCAGCAGCTGCCCCGGGCCATGGCCCTCGAGGGCCAGCGCGGCGACGATCGCGCGCAGCTGCCCCATCCGGGCGGCGCTGCGCATGCCGTGGCCCATGACGTCGCCCATCGCCAGCACGAGCGCTCCGTCGACGACCACGCCCTGGTACCAGTCGCCGCCGACGAAGGCGCCGTCGTCGCCGGGCAGGTAACGGGCGGCCACCTCCACACCCGGCAGCGCCGGGACGTCGCGCGGCAGCAGGCTGCGCTGCAGCGTGATGCCCGTCTTGCGCTCGGCGCGGTAGAGCAGCGCGTTGTCGAGGGCGACGGCGGCCCGGCCGGCGAGGTCGAGCAGCAGCGCCCGGTCGAGCACCCCGGTGAGCGGCTCGGCCACCGACAGCGCGCCGAGGCGCCGGCCGCGGCTCAGCAGCGGGACGGTGAACGCCCGGCCGACCTGCAGCTGCTCGAGCCGCCCCAGCAGCCCCGGACTGAAGTCGAAGCTCCGGATCACCTCGGGGCCCACCTCCGGCAGCCACTCGGGAACGCCGGTGCGCAGGACCGCCCCGACGCCGTGCGGGTCGTCGGTGGTGAGAGGGAGCGCCGCCATCAGCGCCTCCAACCCCTCCTGCTGCTGCGCGTCCGCGTGCTGCACGAGCACCGGCACGACGGCGCGGGACGAGGTCACGGCACCGACGTCACCGCCGAGGGCGTCCGCCACCTCCACCGGAGCCGCGACGACGAGCCAGCGCCCCATCGCCGGGACGAGGGTGCCGGCCAGCGTCTGCAGCACCTGCTGCGGCTCCAGCGACTCCCCGAGCCGGGAGGTCGCCTCGACCAGCAGGGACAGCCGGGTGTTGGCCGCCTCGGCGGCCGCGTACGCGCGCTCCCGCTCGACCACGGCCTGCTCGCGCTCGCGGGCGTCGCGCTCCCGCTGCTCCTGCGCCAGGTGCCGCGCCGTCGCGTCGTACGCGGCACCGAGCATCCGGTCACCGCCGCTCGCGCCCCTCAGGACGCGACCGCGCGCCTCGACCCACCGCACACCGCCGTCGGGCAGCACCACGCGGTAGTCGGCGGCGAGCTCCCCTGAGGTGCGCGCCCGCTGGATCGCCGCGTCGACGGCGGCCCGGTCGTCCGGGTGGAGCCGCGCGGTGAAGCTGTCGATGTCGGAGGTGAAGGTCTCGCGGTCGTAGCCGAACAGCGCGACCAGCCGGTCGTCCCAGGTGAGGACCCCGGTCTGGAGGTCCCAGTCGAAGCTGCCGATGTCGGCCGCCGACAGCGCCAGGTCGAGGCGGGCCGCCGAGGTCGCGACCTCGAGGGTGACCGCCCGCAGCTCGAGCTCGGCGACGACGGCCGCAGCCAGCTCGCCGAGGATCCCGACCTGCTCCGGCGACCAGGTACGCGGCTGCGGGTCGAAGACGCACAGCGCGCCGAGGAGCAGGCCGCTGCGGTCGGACAGCGGCACGCCCAGGTAGGCGCCGACGGCGCCCTGCACGACCGGCGGCAGCAGCCGGACGCGGTCGTCGGCCGACGCGTCGGAGACGGCCAGCGGAGCGCCGGAGCGGAGCGTGACCGTGCAGAGGCTGTCCTCCGCGGGCCCGGTGAGCTGCTCCGGCTCGGCGTCGAGCCCCGCCAGGCTGGCGACGTGCTGACGGTCGGTCAGGAGCGACACCTGCGCGTACTGCGCGCCGAGCAGCAGCGCGGCCAGCGCCGTCAGCCGGTCCAGGCCCTCGGACCGGGTCCCCGGCCCGAGCAGCCGGGCGACGGCGGCCTGGCGGGTGGGATCGGTGAGGACGTCGTGGGCGCTCTCGAGCCCGATCGACGACACGGCGTCCGCTGCAGGGCTCAACGCGGGCTCAGCTCGAACCAGACCGCCTTGCCCATCGGCCGGTCCTCGACGCCCCAGCGCTCGCAGAGCGCCTCCACGAGCGCGAGCCCGCGGCCGTCGAGCGCGTCGGGGTCCTCGGTCACCGGCGTGGGGTGCCGGGAGTTCTCGTCCGCGACCGAGAAGCGCACCACGCCGTTCCGCACGGCGACCTCGAGGCAGACCTCGCTGCGGCCGTGCAGCACGGCGTTGGTGACCAGCTCGCTGGTGAGCAGCAGCGCGTCGTCGCAGCGGGCCTCGTCCAGCCCGAGCCGGGCGCAGTGGGCCTGCACGAAGCGGCGGGCGGCCCGCACCGAGGTCAGCTCGGCGCCGAGGGAGAGCACGGCGGCACCGTCGGACCCGGTGCCGCCGAGGCGGGCAGCGTTCACGACGAACGCCTTGCCCAGCATCGACCCCGGGCACCCCTGCGAGCGGGCAGCGGTTGTGCGCGCGTCACGCCGACTTGCGGGCGGGCGCCTTCTTGGCCGCCTTCTTCTTGCCGCCCGAGGACTTCCCGGCAGCGGCTCTGCCGACCTTCGACGACGTCGCGGCCGCCCCCTCCGGGCCAGGTCCGCCCGAGCCGGACGACGCGGACTTGCTCGGAGCCTTCTTCGCCGCGGCCTTGTTCGCCGGAGCCTTCTTCGCCGGAGCCCGCCTGCCCCTCTTCCCCGCGGCTGCGCCCGGCTCGTCGCCGTCCTCGGGCGCCCCCGCGGCGCTCTCGTCGGCGCCGGCCTCCTCGGCGGACGTCGCGGCGTCCCCGCGCCCCTTCTTCGCCGCCTCGACACTGGCCCGCAGGGCCGCCATCAGGTCGACCACGGTGCCCGAGGTGGGCTGCTCGGCGGCCGGCTGGGTGACCTCGCGGCCCTCGACCTTCGCCTCGATGACGGCCTGCAGCGCCTCGCGGTAGTCGTCCTTGTACTGGGTCGGGTCGAAGTCGCCGGACAGCGTCTCGATCAGGCTGCCCGCCATCGCGAGCTCCTGCGGGCGCACCTCGACGTCCTCGTCGAGGAAGTCGAAGTCCGGGCTGCGCACCTCGTCCGGCCACAGCATCGTCTCGATCACGAAGACGCCGTCGCGCACCCGCAGCGTCGCGAGCGACTCGCGGTTGCGCAGCGCGATCTTCACGACGGCGACCTTGCCGGACTGCTCGAGCGCGTCGCGCAGGAGCAGGTACGGCTTGGTCCCGGCCTTGTCCGGCTCGAGGTAGTAGCTCTTCTCGAAGTAGATCGGGTCGACCTGCTCGAGCGGGACGAACTGCAGCACGTCGATGGCGCGGCTCGTGGTGAGCGGCAGGTCCGAGAAGTCGTCGTCGGTGAGCACCACCGTCTCGCCGCTGGACAGCTCGTAGCCCTTGGCGATGTCGCCGTAGGCGACCTCCTCGCCGTCGGCCGCGGCCACGCGCTTGTACTTGATGCGGCTCCCGTCGGAACGCCGCACCTGGTGGAAGCTGACGTCCTTGGCCTCGGTGGCGCTGTACAGCTTCACCGGGATGGTGACCAGCCCGAAGCTGATCGCGCCCTTCCAGATCGACCTCACGACACCCCCTTACCCGCCCGGCACCCGCCGCTCGCACGACGGCGTCCGCCTCGAGCTCGCGACCCCTGCGGCACGGACCGCAGACCGAAGATCGTCGCACGATCGCGACGTGGGTAGGACGCTCGGGTGCCTCCGGACTCGTCGCTCCCGCGCGGCCTCGTTCCGATGCTGGCCGGCACCGGACCGCTCCCGCCTGACGACGAGCGGTGGTCGTTCGAGGTCAAGTGGGACGGCGTGCGGGTGCTCGCCGCGGCGGAGCACGGTCGCCTGCGCCTGACCAGTCGCAACGGCAACGACGTCACCGCGGCCTACCCGGAGCTGGCGGGGCTGGCCGCCCAGCTCGACACGGCGGCGCTGCTGGACGGCGAGGTGGTCGCCTTCTCCGGCGGCAGGCCCGACTTCGGCGTGCTGCAGTCGCGCATGCACGCCCGGCGCCCGCCGCCCGCGCTCCTGCGCGAGGTCCCGGTGACGCTGATGCTCTTCGACGTGCTGCACCTCGGCGACCGGTCGCTGCTCGACGCGGGCTACGACGAGCGCCGGGCGGCCCTGTTGGCGCTCGGCCTCGAGGGGCCGCACTGGTCGGTGCCGGCCGCCTTCCCTGGCACCGGTCGAGCGGTGTTCGAGGCGACGCTGGCGCAGGGGATGGAGGGCGTCGTCGCCAAGCGCCGCGACAGCCGCTACGAGCCTGGCCGCCGCAGCGACTGCTGGGTCAAGGTGAAGCACCTGAAGCGGCAGTCGACCGTCGTCGCCGGATGGAAGCCCGGCGAGGGCGGCCGTTCGGGACGGGTCGGCTCGCTGCTGCTGGGGGTCCAGGGGGACGACGGGCTGGTGTTCGCCGGCCACGTCGGCACCGGGTTCTCCGCCCCCGTGCTGCGGATGCTCGGGGAGCGCCTCGCGCCGCTGCGCCGCGAGACGTCGCCGTTCGCCTCCGACGTCCCGCGCGAGCACGCGCGCACCGCCGTGTGGGTCGAGCCGCGGCTGGTGTGCGACGTCGAGTTCACTGCGTGGACGCGCGACGGCCGGCTGCGCCACCCGTCGTACAAGGGCCTGCGCGAGGACCTCGACCCGGCGCACGTCGTGGTCGAGCCCTGATGCCGACCCGCGGGTCGTCGAGGAGCGAGGGAGCGCGCACGTGAGCGGCAGCAAGGTCGTGGTCGACGTCGACGGGCGCGCGGTCGCCCTCACCAACCTCGAGAAGGTGCTCTACCCGGCGGCCGGCTTCGCCAAGGCGCAGGTCGTCGACTACTACACGCGCATCGCTCCGGTGCTGCTGCCGCACCTGGCCGGCCGCGCGTTGACCCGCAAGCGCTATCCCGACGGCGTCGAGGGCTCGGTGTTCTTCGAGAAGAACGCGCCGCGCGGGACCCCGGAGTGGGTGCGCACCGAGCGCCTGCCGTCACCCGGGTCGAGCAAGGGCCGCGAGACCATCGACTACGTCGTCGTGGACGACCTGGCCACCCTGGTCTGGACGGCCAACCTCGCCAGCCTCGAGCTGCACACGCACATGTGGCGCGTCGACAGCTCGGGGCCCGAACCGGCGCAGGCACCGCCTGACATGGTCGTCTTCGACCTCGACCCCGGCCCGCCGGCCAGCATCGTCGAGTGCTGCCGGGTGGCCGGCCTGCTGCGCCCGCTGCTCGAGGCGGACGGCTTGTCGCCGCTGGCCAAGACCAGCGGCAGCAAGGGGTTGCAGCTGTACGCGCGGGCCGACGGCTTCACCTCCGCCGCCGAGACCTCGGCGTACGCCAAGGAGCTCGCGCAGCGCCTCGAGCGCGACCATCCGGACGACGTCGTGCACCGGATGACCAAGTCGCTGCGTCCGGGCAAGGTGCTCGTCGACTGGTCGCAGAACAGCGCGGCCAAGACCACGGTGAGCGTCTACTCGCTGCGTGCCCGCGAGCGGCCGACCGTGTCGACGCCGGTCACCTGGGACGAGGTCGACGCGTGCACCGCGCCGGACGAGCTGGTCTTCACCAGCGACGACGTGCTGCAGCGCGTCGAGGAGCGCGGCGACCTGTTCGCCCCGCTGCTCAGCGGCTGAGCAGCGGGGCGACGGGCGAGTCGTCGAGTTCCTGCAGGAGCTCGGACACGTTGCCGTACACGGCGTCGGCGCCGGCCTCCTCGAGCTCCTGCTCGCTGATGCCGCCGCACACCAGACCGATGCAGGTGACGCCTGCGGCGTGCGCTGCGCGCACGTCGAAGACGGTGTCGCCGAGCATGACCGCCCGGTCGGCCTCGACCCCCACGGCGTCCAGCGCGGCCCGCACGATGTCGGGCTCGGGCTTGCTGTTGTCGACGTCAGCAGAGTTGACGACGGCCTCGACGACGTCGTCGCAGCCGATCTTCTCCCGGAAGTCCTCGACGTCCTCCGGGCTGCCGCTGGTGCAGTAGACGACCTTCATGCCGCGCTCGGCGCAGGTGCGGATGAGCTCCGGGACGCCGTGGAAGGGGATGCACTGCTTGCGCAGCGGCTCCCAGTTCCTCGCGTGCCCCTCGACGATGCCGTCGTCCTCCCGGCCGATGAGCGTCTTGACCAGGTCGCCCGAGCCGCGGCCGATGGCGCGGTGGATGTCGAACCCGGAGACCTCCTGCCCGGCGTCGCGGAAGGCCTCCCACCAGGCGATGACGTGGAGGTAGTTGGTGTCGAGCAGGGTGCCGTCGACGTCGAGCACGAGCGCCGACGGGCGGTCGTGGGCAGCGGGCGCGGAGGTGGTGGAATCGGTCATGCCCCGCCGTTACCCGGGTAGGGGCTGACCACCCGTACCGCACCAGCGCGCGAAGGAGCACCCGTGACCGGCGTCCCCCCGGAGCAGCTGTCCGACGAGGCCCTCGAGCGCGAGCTCGAGCACCTGCACGAGACCCGGCACGACACCTTCCTGCACGGCAGCGAGGACGCCCTGCACTTCCACACCGTGCGCACGCAGGAGCTCGAGACCGAGTATCTGCGCCGCAACCCCGACCGGGTCGTCGACGCCCGCCGCACGCGGCACGGGTCGCGCGAGCAGGCCGGTCAGGACACCCCGACCGCCTGAACCACCCGACCCCGTCCCGTCCCCGTTGCGAGGAGCTCCGATGACCCACCCTGTC
>DATLGD010000131.1:0-3988 GCA_035540755.1 Mycobacteriales bacterium
GGGCTGGTCCGGGGGCTGGTGCGGGTCTTGCGGCCGACGCCCTGGAACAGGCCGGCGGTCGAGCGCGTGGTGCGCATCCGTACTCCTTCCCGCCTGCCGGCGAGCCACCCGAGGTAGTCGCGTGCGCTCGGCCGCAGTCCGGTCAGCCCGAGCTCGACACCGCCGCCGCGGGCAGCGCGCAGCAGCTGCTCGCGGTCGACGAACAGCGCCGGGTCGTGCAGCCGCGGCGGGGGGCCGCCGGGCAGCCGCTCGGCGGCGGTGACGGCCGAGAACCGGCCCCACCAGGTGGCGGCGATGGTGTCGACGACGAGCGTGCCCCCCGGCCTGAGGACGCGGCAGGCCTCGACGACGAGGGCGGCCGGGTCGGGGACGTGCTCGAGGATCTCGCCGGCGACGACGACGTCGGCCACCTCGTCGGCGAACGGCAGGCGGGTGACGTCGCCCCGCACCGGCGCGACGCCGTGCGCCCGGGCCTGCACGAGGGCGGCCTGGGACAGGTCGAGGCCGACGTGCCGGTGGCCGTGCCGGGCGACGTGCGGCGCGAGCAGCCCGGCGCCGCAGGCGAGGTCCAGCAGCAGGCTGCCGGGGTGGGTCGCCAGCGGGACGAGGTGGGCGCGCGCGGCCGAGATCCAGTGCAGCATCGCGAAGCGGCCGCGCGGGTCCCACCAGGCCTCGGCGAGGTCGTCGTACTGCTGCGGGTCGTTGAGCGGTCGCACCGGCGGGTCGGCCACGAGCGGCTCCTCCTGTCTGGGTGCGGGCGTCGGGCGTCCGTGCGGGGCGACCGGGACACGCTGGAACACTTCCCGGGTGGCCACCAGCCTCCCGCAGCCGCGCACCTCCCGGGCCGGCGCCCTGGTGCGGGCCTGCCACCCCGAGCCGACGGCGGCGGTCACGGCGGTGGCCACCGCGCTCGCGCTCTCGGCCGGCCGCGGCGCCGCGTCGGTCTGGGTGGCGCTGGCGTTCCTGACCGGCCAGCTCTCGGTGGGTTGGAGCAACGACTGGATCGACGCCGCCCGCGACGTCCGCGCCGCCCGGCCGGACAAGCCGGTCGCCGCGGGGGAGGTCCGGGTGGGCACCGTGCGCCGCGCCGCCGTCCTGGCCGCGGCGCTGTGCGTCCCGCTCTCCCTGGCGATGGGTCTGCTCGCCGGCGCGGTGCACCTGCTCGCGGTGGCCGCCGCCTGGTCCTACAACGCCCGGCTCAAGGCGACGGCGCTGTCGTGGGCGCCGTACGCGCTCGCCTTCGGACTGGTCCCCTCGATCGTCGTCCTCGGTCTGCCCGGCTCGCCCTGGGCGCCGTGGTGGGCGACCGCCGCCGGGGCGCTGCTCGGCGTCGGGGCGCACCTGGCCAACGCCCTGCCCGACCTGCAGGACGACCTCGCCGAGGGCGTGCGCGGCCTGCCGCACCGGCTCGGGGCCCGCGCCTCCGCCGCTCTCGCTGCCGTCCTGCTGCTCGGCGCGACCGCCCTGCTCGCCGTCGGCCCCGGGTCGCCAGGCGCCCTCGCCGCCGCCGTCCTCGGGCTCGCGGCCGCCGTCACCGGCACCGGCCTCGCCCTCGCCGTCCGCCCCGGATCGCGGGCGGCGTTCCGGGCCGCGATCGTCGTCGCCGGGCTCGGGGTGGCCCTCCTGGTGGTCCGGGGCAGCGCGCTGGTCCAGGTCTGAGTCACACTGGTGGGGATGTCCGCTCCCTCCCGCCGCCGCCTGGCCGCCGCGCTCGCCGCCGCCGCCGTCCTCGCCGTGTCCGGCTGCGCCGGGCAGTCGAGCCAGGCCCGTCCGCTCGCCGCCGGTGCCGCCTGGCACGGCATCGAGCCGCAGCCGGTCCCCGAGCGCCCGGACTTCGTCCTGCGCGACACCGAGGGCCGCGCGTTCGACTTCCGGGCGGAGACCGGCGGCGAGCCGACCTACGTCTACTTCGGCTACACCGACTGCCCCGACGAGTGCCCGACCGCCATGGCCGACCTCGCCGCCGCCCTGCGACAGACCGCCCCCGAGCTGCGGGAGACGGTGAACGTCGTCCTCGTCACGACCGACCCCGAGCGCGACGACCCCGCGCGCCTGCGCAGCTGGCTCGACCAGTTCGGCGAGAGCTTCATCGGCCTGCACGGCACGCAGGAGGAGGTCGACGCCGCGCAGCGCGCCGCCGGCATCCGGCCGGCCGAGCGGGGCGGGGACGTGCCGACCCTGCCGGGCCAGCCCAACGAGCACGCGCACAAGCCCGGGACCGCCCCCCACACCCACGACCGACCGCTTGGATACTCTGTCGAGCACGCGAACGTGATCTTCGCGTACGACGTGGACGACCGGCTGCCCGTGCTCTACCCGGCGGGTGCGACGGCCAGCGACCTCGCCGCCGACCTGCCCCTGCTCGCGCAGCCAGCCTCTCGCCGAGGGAAGGAAGACCAGTGAGCCGCGTGCTCTCCCGCCGCACCGCCCCGACGGTCCTCGCGCTCGCGCTGGGCCTGACCCTCTCCGGCTGCGGCGCCGGCTTCGAGGCCCAGACCTACCAGCAGCGCTCGGTCGGCGACGGCACCAACGCCGCCGTCGGCGCGATCGCCCTGCGCAACGTGCAGCTCGAGCCGGCCGACGACGACGGCCTGCACTCCACCGGTGACGACGTCGACGTCCGCCTCACGCTGGTCAACGACGGCGGCGAGGACGACCGCCTGGTCGAGGTCACCTCGCCGGCCGGGGCCTCGGTGCAGATCCTCGAGGAGGACAGCGAGGTCGACGGCGTCGACCTGCCCGCGCTCGGCACCACCGGC
Source organism: Mycobacteriales bacterium (assembly GCA_035540755.1). Classification (GTDB taxonomy): domain Bacteria; phylum Actinomycetota; class Actinomycetes; order Mycobacteriales; family SCTD01; genus DATLGD01. The sequence continues at coordinate 2,760 of DATLGD010000131.1, forward strand.
ACGCTGGTGAGCCTGCGGCTCGAGGGGCTGACCGAGGAGCTGCGCATCGGCGAGTACGTCGAGCTGACCTTCCGCTTCGAGCGCAACGGCAGCCTCACCGTGCAGGCGCCGGTGGCCACCACCAACGAGTACGACTACGAGCGCGAGCGCAGCGACAACTTCCACCCGCCGGGCAGCGAGCACGAGGGCGGGGAGGGACCGATCTCCGAGGGCGGCAGCCTGGACGACGCCGCCGAGGCGCAGACCGGGCAGAGCTGAGCCGACGCCCCGCCGGCCCGGTCGTCCTGACCGGGCGACAGCGGCACGTCGCTGACCCGCGCTGTCGGAGCCCGCGGCTAGCGTCCGCGGCGTGACCACCGCCCGACGCCGTCCCGACCGCCCGGCGCACCGCTGCTCGGAGTGCGGCGCCACCGTGGCCAAGTGGGTCGGCCGCTGCCCGGAGTGCTCGGCCTGGGGCTCCCTGACCGAGACCGCCGTCGCCGCCCCGCCGCCGCGCGGCGGCGCGGTGCCCACCGCCGTCACCAGCCCGGCCCGGCCGATCTCGCAGATCGACGTCGAGGCGGCCACCGCCCGGGCCACCGGTGTCGAGGAGCTCGACCGCGTCCTCGGCGGCGGGCTCGTGCCCGGCGCCGTCGTGCTGCTGGCCGGTGAGCCCGGCGCCGGCAAGTCGACGCTGGCGCTCGAGGTCGCCGCCCGCGCCGCCCGCAACGGCGTGCGCGTCCTCTACGTCACCGGCGAGGAGTCCGCGTCGCAGGTGCGGCTGCGGGCCGGGCGCACCGGCGCGCTCGAGGAGCAGCTCTGGCTGGCGGCCGAGACCGACCTCGGCGCGGTGCTGGCGCACGTCGACACCGTGGCGCCCGACCTGCTGGTCGTCGACAGCGTGCAGACCGTCGCGAGCGCCGAGGTCGACGGCACCGCGGGCGGCGTCACGCAGGTCCGGGCGGTCGCCGCGGCGCTCATCGGGGTGGCCAAGACTCGGGGCACGGCCACGATCGTGGTCGGCCACGTGACCAAGGACGGCGCGGTCGCCGGCCCCCGGCTGCTGGAGCACCTGGTCGACGTCGTCCTGCACTTCGAGGGCGAGCGCACCGGGCGGCTCCGGATGGTCCGCGGGGTGAAGAACCGCTACGGGCCCTCGGACGAGGTCGGCTGCTTCGGCCTCCGCGACGACGGCATCGAGGAACTCCCCGACCCGAGTGGGCTGTTCCTCTCCCGCACCTCCGCGGGCA
>DATLGD010000132.1:0-4614 GCA_035540755.1 Mycobacteriales bacterium
GCCTCTACGTCCTCGGCGGCGTCGGCCTGCTGCTCCTGCTCGGCGGCCTGGTCTTCGGTGACGCCGTCGACGGCGCGCTCGGCTCGGTCTTCGACGCCTTCGACGCCGGCCCCGGTGTCACCGCTGCCCTCGGGGCGGCCCTCACCGCGGTCGGCTTCGGCGGCGCGCTGCTGGCCTCGCCGTTCGGGCTGCTGGTCGGCACCACGCTCGGCGTCGGCATCGGCCTCGCGGTGGGCGTCGCCACGCTGCTGCTGGTGCGGGTGGCGCTCGGCGGTCCGCCCGACCGGGTCGCCTCCAGCGCCGAGATGATCGGCCTGTTCGGCACGGTCGTCAGCGCGGTCCCGGCCGGCGGCTACGGCCAGGTCGCGCTCGTGCGCGGCGGCAGCCGGATCCAGGTCAGCGCCCGCGCCGACGAACCGCTCGACGCCGGCACGCCCGTGTACGTCACCGAGGTCCTGTCGGCGACCGCCGTCGTCGTCTCCCGCACCGGCCTGCTCGCCTAGGAGGCAGCCTTGACCACCCTCACCTACGTCCTGCTCGGGGCGCTCGCGCTCGTGGTCGTCGCCGCGCTCGCGGTCGTGTCGCGGATCAAGGTCGGCGGGCCGAACGAGGCCTTCCTCATCACCGGCCGCAAGGGCCGCCCGGTCACCAACCCCGAGACCGGCCTGGTCTCCACCGACATGAGCGGCCAGAAGGTCATCATGGGCGCGTCGGTGTTCGTCATCCCGTTCGTGCAGAAGCTGCACGTCATGGACCTGTCGTCGCGCCGGCTGCAGGTCGCGATCCGCGGCGCGGTCAGCTCGACCGGCATCAAGTGCGACCTCGAGGGCGTGGCCATCGTCAAGGTGGCCGGCAGCGAGGACATGATCCGGGCCGCGGCCCAGCGCTTCCTCGACCAGCAGGCCGGCATCGAGGTGTTCACCCAGGAGGTCCTCGCCGGCTCGCTGCGCGCCATCGTCGGACGGCTGACCGTCGAGGAGATCATCAAGGATCGCGCCGCGTTCGCCAGCGCCGTCGCCGAGGAGGCCGAGACCTCGCTGACCAACCAGGGACTGCAGCTCGACACCTTCCAGCTGCAGGACATCCAGGCCGAGGGCGACTACCTCAACGACCTCGGCCGGCCCGAGGCGGCGCGGGTGGCGCAGGTCGCCTCCATCGCCGAGGCGCGGGCCCGGCAGGCCGCCGAGCAGGAGCGGCTGCTCGCCGAGGAGGCCATCGCCGTCGCGAACCGCGCCTTCGCGCTGAAGAACGCCGAGATCCAGGCCGAGACCGACGCCGCGCGGGCCCAGGCCGACGCCGCCGGCCCGCTGGCCCAGGCCGCCCGCGACCAGGAGATCCTGCTCGAGCAGGAGAAGGTCGCCGAGCGGCAGGCGGCGCTCAAGGAGCGCGAGCTCGACACCGAGATCCGCCGGCCGGCCGACGCCGCCCGGTACCAGGTGGAGCAGGAGGCCGAGGCGTCCAAGAACGCCGCCATCGCCAAGGCCGACGCCGACCGCCAGGCCACCATCGCCGCCGCGCAGGCCGCCGCCGAGCAGCAGCGGCTGTCCGGTGAGGGCGAGCGGTCCCGCCGGCAGGCCCTCGCCGAGGCCGAGGCGATCGAGGGCGCCCGCACCGGTGAGGCCGAGCGGGCCCGCCGCACCGCGATCGCCGAGGCGGTGCGGCTCGAGGGCGAGGCGGAGGCCGCCGCGATCCTCGCGCGCGGCAAGGCCGAGGCCGAGGCGCTCGACGAGAAGGCCCGCGCCTTCGCCGACTTCGGCGAGGCCGCGGTGCTCGACCTGCTCGTGCGGGTGCTGCCCGACATCGTGCGGGAGGCCTCGGCGCCGCTGGCCGCCGTCGACAAGCTCACCGTCATCTCCACCGACGGCGCCGGCTCGCTCGGCCGCAGCGTCGCCAGCAACGTCGAGCAGGGGCTGCAGCTGTCCGGCGACCTGACCGGCATCGACGTGCGCAAGCTGCTCGGCCGCCTCGCCGGTGCCGGCGACGGGGAGCGGGAGCCGGCGGCGGCGGAGCCGGTCCCCGCGGTGGCGGGGGCGCCGGCCGGCACCGCAGCCAAGGGTCGACGCCGCGCCGCGCCGCCGGCCGACGGGGCCTGAGGCGGCTGTCCGCCCCGGGGTCGGGAGCGGCTGACGCGGTTCCGCGCGGCCCGGGAACCGTCGGGAGGGCTCCTGGCGGTCGGTGACGCAGCCGAGCGGCACCTAGGCTGACCTCCGTGAGCACCGACTCCCGACTGCTGCGGGAGGTCGTCTCCGGCGCCGGCTTCCGGCGGCTGATGGGGGTGCGGCTGCTCGGTCAGTTCGCCGACGGCCTGTTCCAGGCCGCGCTGTTCTCGGCGGTGTTCTTCAACCCGGAGCGGGCGACCTCGGCCGGCCAGGCCGCCGCCGCCTTCGCCACCCTGCTGCTGCCGTACAGCCTGGTCGGCCCGTTCGCCGGCGTCTTCCTCGACCGGTGGAGCCGGCAGCGGGTGCTGCTCGTCGCCAACCTCGCCCGGGCGGCGGCCATCGTCGTGTTCGCCGGCCTGCTCGCGGTGCTCGGCCCGACCAGCCCGCCGGTGATCGCGCTGGCCCTGCTGGTGGTCTCGGCGAACCGCTTCGTCCTGGCCGGGCTGTCGGCGGCGCTGCCGCACGTCGTCGCCCCGCGGCTGCTCGTGACCGCGAACTCCTTCAGCACCACCGTCGGCGGCGGGGCGGCCGCGGCCGGCGGCGGCACCGCGGTGGCGCTGCGCTGGGTGTTCGGCGAGGACGACCTCGGCGCGTCGCGCACCGCCCTGGTGGCCGCAGCCGTCTACGTGCTCGCCGCCCTGCTCGCCCGCACCATCGGGCGCAGCGCCCTCGGCCCGGACGGCCCGCCGGAGCACGCGACCCTGCGCGAGGCCCTCGGGGCGGTCGCCCGCGGGGTGCTGCAGGGCGCGCAGCACGTGCGGGAGCGGGGACCGGCGGCCCGCGGGCTCGCGGCGATCAGCGCGCACCGCTTCTTCTACGGCCTGTCCTTCGTCGCGACGCTGCTGCTCTACACCGAGCAGGGCGCCATCGGGCGGGGCTTCGGCGGGCTCGGCCAGGTCGTCGTCGTCTCCGTCGTCGGCGGACTGCTCGCCGCCCTCGTGACGCCCGCGGCCTCCCGCCGGCTCGGCACGCAGTACTGGATCGTCGTGGTGTTCGCCGTCGCCGCCGTCGTCGAGATCGTGTTCGGCTGGCCGTACACGCACGGGGCGTTCCTCGTCGCCGCCTTCTTCCTCGGCTTCGCCGCCCAGGCGTCGAAGATCTGCGTCGACACGCTGCTGCAGGAGAGCGTCGCCGACGACTTCCGCGGCCGGGTCTTCTCCTTCTACGACACGCTGTTCAACCTCAGCTTCGTGTCGGCCGCGGCTGCCGCCGCCCTCCTGCTCCCCCCGGACGGCAAGTCCTACGCGGTGCTGCTGCTCATCGCCGCCGGGTACGGGCTGACCTCCCTGCTCTACGGCGTGGCGACGGCGCGGCGCGCCGCGGTCGAGCCGCCCGAGCCGGTCATCGACCCGCACCGGTGAGAACCCCCGCCGGCCCAGCCGCCGTGCCGACGACCTCGCCCGCCGCCGCGGTCGGCGCCGTGCTGCTGGCCGCGGTGCTGTTCGGCACCACCGGCACGGCGCAGGCGCTCGGCCCGGACGCCACCACCCCGCTCGGCGTCGGGGCGGTCCGCCTGCTGGTCGGCGGCCTGGCGCTGCTGGCCGTGCTGCCGCTGCTCGGCCACCGCGTGCGGGACGCGGTGGCGCTGTGGCGCACCCCGGCGGGCCTGGGCGCCGGCGCCTTCACCGCGCTGTACCAGGTGAGCTTCTTCGCCGGCGTCGAGCGGGCCGGTGTCGCGCTCGGCACGCTGGCCGCGATCGGCAGCGGCCCGGTGCTCGCCGGCCTGCTGGCGCGGTTCCTGCTCGGCGAGCGACCCGGCCGGGCCTGGGCGGCCGCCACCGCGCTCTGCCTGGTCGGGCTCACGCTGCTGGTGCTCGAGGGCGGCAGCGGCGACGCCGACGTCGTCGGGGTGCTGCTGGCGCTGATCGCCGGGCTGGGCTACGCCGCCTACACCGTGCTGGCCAAGTCGATGATGGGACGGGGCGCCGCGTCGGCGCCGGTGATGGCGGCGGCGTTCGGCCTCGGCGGCCTGCTGCTCGCGCCGGTGCTGCTGCTGCAGCCGACGGCCTGGCTGGCGACGCCCGGCGGCCTGGTCACCGCGCTGTACCTGGGCCTGGTGACGACGACGCTGGCCTACGTGCTGTTCGGCCGCGGCCTGGCCGTGCTGCCGGCCGGGCCGGTGACGACCCTCGTGCTCGCCGAGCCGGTGGTGGCCACGGCGCTCGGCACGACCGTGCTCGGCGAGCGGCTCGGCCTTGCCGGGGCGCTCGGTGCCGGGCTGGTGCTGGTCGGCCTGCTGGTGCAGGGCCGCGGCTCGTCACGGCGGCGGCCGGTCGCCTCCTCTAGCTAGCGGGCCCGAGCAGCCCGCCCACGACGCCGCCGACGAGGCCGCCCGACGGGGAGGGCGACGGCGCGGACGGCACCGGGTCGGGCCCGGTCGCGCCGACCGGCTCCAGCAGCTCACGGACCGTGTCGACGACGGCGTCGAGCGGCGTCGACGGGGGGAGTGGCAGCG
>DATLGD010000133.1:0-18570 GCA_035540755.1 Mycobacteriales bacterium
TACTGCCTGGGCAGCGACGATCCGGGCGTGCCGGACTACGGCCGGGCGATCTTGCTGGTGCAGCGCGGGTTCCAGGACCTGCCGCTGCCGCGGGCTGCGGTGGAGGTGGCGCCGGCCCCGACCAGCCTGGTGCACGTGAACACGGCCTTCTACGCCGGCGGCGCGCAGACCTTCAGCCAGTCGGTGACGCCGGTGCCGGGCATCACGGTGACGGTGACCGCGCGCCCGACGTCGTGGACCTGGCACTGGGGTGACGGCACCAGCAAGACGTTCACCACGCCCGGGGAGCCGCGTCGGCCGGTCGTGACGCACTCCTACGCGCAGGCGCGGGACTTCTCGGCCTACGTCGAGGTGAGCTGGAAGGGCTCGTTCACGATCGGCGGCTCCGGTGAGGTCTTCGACATCCCGACGCCGGCGATCGTCACCAGCGACCCGGTGACCGTGCAGGTCCGGGAGGCCCGCACTCAGCTGGTCGACCGCAGCGGCTGACACCGACGCACAAGAGCGCCGAGTTCCCGGGCAGGAATCTGCACTCGCGGAGTCGAAGCACCTGGGCACCGCCCTCGACTCTGGAGCACTCTCGTGTCACGTCGTCGTGTCGCCGTCCTGCTCGCCGCGCTGCTCGCGGTCACCGTCGCCCCTGCCGCCGTCGCCAAGGAGGGCGGGACCAAGGACAAGAAGGACAAGAGAGCGCTCGCCTCGGAGGACCACCGGTACGAGGTGACGCTGCGGTACACCGAGTACGGCATCCCGCACATCGAGGCGCAGGACTACGGCAGCCTCGGTTACGGCTACGCGTACGCCTTGGCCGGGGAGACGATCTGCACCCTCGCCGACAGCTACACCACCGTGCGGGGCGAGCGCAGCAAGCACTTCGGACCGGGCGCCGGCTACGTCTTCCGCGGCAACGGGGCGAGCGTCAACAACCTCAACAGCGACTTCTTCTTCCGGCAGATCATCGACGAGGGCCGCATCGAGGCCTTGCTCGAGCAGCCGGTGCCGCAGGGCCCCAAGCCCGAGATCCGCGAGGCCGTGCGCGGCTACGTCGAGGGCTACAACCGCTGGCTGCGCGACGTCGGCGGCACCGCGGGCGTGCCGGACCCGACGTGCGCGGGCAAGCCGTGGGTCACCGAGATCACTGAGATCGACGCCTACCGCCGCTTCTACCAGCTGGCCCTGCTGGCCAGCTCCGGTGTGGCCATCGACGGCATCGGCGGCGCTCAGCCGCCGCACCCGAGCGCACCGTTGCCCAACCAGCAGCACGACGACGAGGCCGCGGCCCGCCTGCTCGACGAGCAGTGGCAGACCCTCGCCATCGGCAGCAACGCCGTCGGCGTCGGCAGCAAGGGCACCGAGAACGGCCACGGACTGCTGCTCGGCAACCCGCACTTCCCGTGGCTGGGGTCGGAGCGGTTCTTCCAGTCGCACATGACGATCCCCGGTCAGGTCGACGTCGCGGGCGGCTCGCTGCTCGGCGTCCCGATCGTGCTCATCGGCCACACCGAGCGGATGGCCTGGAGCCACACCGTCTCGACCGCTTTCCGCTTCACCCCGTTCCAGCTGACGCTGGTTCCCGGCTCGCCCACCACCTACCTCTACGACGGCGTGCCGACCGAGATGGACGCGCGCACCGTCACGGTCGAGACGCCCGACGGGCCGCGCAGCCGCACCCTGTACTCCACCCGGTACGGGCCGGTGCTGACGTCGCTGCTCGGCCTGCCGATCTTCCCGTGGACGCCGGCGACGGCCTTCGCGATGGGGGACGCGAACGCGCCGAACTTCCGCTACCTCAACCACTTCTTCGACGTGAACCACGCCCAGAGCAGCGCCGAGGTGCTCGAGGTGCTCGAGCGCAACCAGGGCATCCCGTGGGTGAACACGATCGCGGCTGACGACGACGGCGTCGCCCTGTACGCCGACATCTCGGTCACGCCGCACGTCACCGACGACAAGGCGATGCGCTGCAACACCGCACTGGGTCAGGCCACGTTCGCGGCGCTGCGGCTGCCGGTGCTCGACGGCTCGCGCTCGGAGTGCAACTGGGGGAGCGACCCGGACGCGCTGCAGCCCGGAACCTTCGGCCCGTCGAGCATGCCGTCGCTGCTGCGCACCGACTACGTGTCGAACATGAACGACTCGCACTGGCTGGCCCAGCCCCGGTCGCCGCTGACCGGCTACCCGAGGATCATCGGTGACGAGGGCACCGCACGCAGCCTGCGCACCCGCTCCGGCCTGGTGATGATGGAGGAGCAGCTGGCCGGCGGCGACCGGATGTCCCGGCAGGAGATGCAGGACCTGCTGTTCAGCAACCGCCAGCACGCCGGCGAGCTGACCCGCGACGACGTCGTCGCCATGTGCCGGGCGTTCCCCGGCGGCGTCGCGCCGTCGTCCTCCGGGCCGACGCCGGTGCGCAACGCCTGCGACGTGCTCGCCGGCTGGGACCTGCGTGACGACATCGAGTCGCAGGGCGCCATCCTGTTCCGCCGGTTCTGGACCCGCGCGTCCGGGGTGCCGGCGCCGCTGCTGTGGCGCACCCAGTTCGACCGGCAGGACCCGATCGGCACGCCGCGCGACCTCGACACCCGCCTGCCGCAGGTGCGGCAGGCGTTCGGCGACGCCGTCCGTGACCTCGACGGCGCCGGCATCCCGCTCGACGCGCCGCTCGGGGACTTCCAGAAGGACGCCCGCCCCGACGGCACGGTCACGCCGTACCACGGCGGCCCGGGCGGGCTCGGCGTCTTCAACGCCATGGCGGCCTCGTGGAGCTCCTCGCGCGGCTACGTGAACCCGCTCGCGCACGGCGCCTCGTTCATCCAGACCGTCAGCTTCAAGGGCGACGGCTGCCCGGACACCCGGACGATCCTCACCTACTCGCAGTCGACCAACCCGACCAGCGAGCACTTCGCCGACCAGACCCGGCTCTACAGCCAGAAGGGCTGGGTGCAGGGCCGGTTCTGCGCCGACGACGTGGCGGCCGGCACCGTCCGCACGGTGCAGCTGACCGGCTGACCCGCGGCGCCCGTCAACCCGCTGAAAGGACGGGATGCACTGGGACGTCGGCGGTGTGCAGTGAGACATCGGAAGTCCCTCTGTCACACCAACTTAGCCCCTCAACGGCATGTGTCACGATCGGCCGGTGCCGCTGCCGCCCGGAAGCTCTGACGCGCCCTGGCCCGGTGTCCGCGCCTCCCTCGCCGGGCGCCGGCTGCTGCTGACCGGCGCCACCGGCTTCGTCGGCGAGGCGCTGCTCGAGCGCGTGCTGTCCGACCTCCCGGACACCCGCGTGGTGCTGCTGGTCCGTGGCAAGCCCGGTGCCACGGCCACGCAGCGGGTCGAGCAGCTGCTCACCAAGGCGGCCTTCGGCCCGCTGCGCGAACGGGTCGGCGTCGACGGCGTCGCGCGCCTGCTCGCCGAGCGCGTGGAGGTGCTCGACGGCGACCTTTCCCGCTGGCCCGAGCTGCCCGCGGACCTCGACGTCGTCGTGCACTGCGCTGGCGAGGTCTCCTTCGACCCGCCGATCGACGACGCCTTCACCACGAACGCGCTGGGCGTCGAGGGCCTGCTGACCGCGCTGCACGCGTCCGGCTCGCGACCGCACGTCGTGCACGTGTCGACGGCCTACGTCAACGGCCTGCGGAAGGGGCCGGTGGCCGAGGGGCGCCTCGAGCACGACGTCGACTGGCGCACCGAGGCCGCGGCCGCCGCGCGGCTGCGCGAGCGGGTCGAGGACGCCAGCCGCAGCGCGGCCCAGCTGTCGGCCTTCCTCGAGTCGGCTCGCGACGACCTCGGCCGCGAGGGCCCGCAGGCCGTCGCCGCCGACGCCGAGAAGCGCCGCCGGCAGTGGGTGCACGACCAGCTCGTCGACGCCGGCCGCGAGCGCGCGCTGTCGCTGGGCTTCACCGACGGCTACACCTTCACCAAGGCCATGGGTGAGCGTGTCGTCGAGGAGCTCGCCGGCGACCTGCCGGTGACCGTCGTGCGCCCGTCCATCATCGAGAGCGCCCTCGCGCAGCCCTTCCCGGGCTGGATCGAGGGCTACAAGATGGCGGAGCCGATCATCCTGGCGTACGGGCGCGGCGCCCTGCCGGAGTTCCCCGCGGTGCCCGACGGCATCGTCGACATCGTTCCGGTCGACCTCGTCGTGTCGGCGACCCTGGCCGCCGCAGCCGACCCGCCGGCAGCGGCTGCCCGCCGCTACCTGCACCTGTGCACCGGCGCGCGCAACCCGCTGCTGTTCGCCGACCTGTCCCGGATCGTGCGCGAGTACTTCCGGCGGCACCCCCTCGAAGCGCGTGACCGCGGCACCTTCGCGGTACCCGAGTGGCAGTTCCCCGGCTCGGAGCGGCTCGAGCGCAGGCTGCGCGCCGGAGAGCGTGCCGTCGACGTCGCCGACAAGGTGCTCGAGGCGTTGCCCCGCGGCCGCACGGTGCTCAGCGTCGCGCTGAAGCTGGACCGGCAGCGAGCGCAGGTGGAGTTCCTGCGCCGCTACTTCGACCTCTACCGGCCCTACACCGCCGCGGAGGTCGTCTACCTCGACGACGGCACCGCCGCGCTCGACGCCCTGCTGCCGGAGCAGGAACGCGACATGTACGGGTTCGACCCGCGGCAAGTCGACTGGGACCACTACCTCGGCGAGGTGCACTGTCCCAGCGTCACCGCGCTCGTCCGCACCATCACCGCGACGAAGAAGGGCCCGCGCGACCGGATCGACACCGACCTGCCGAGCTGCGGCGACGACGGCCGCCAGCTCTGCGCGGTCTTCGACATGGACGGCACCCTGCTGCCCTCCAACGTCGTCGAGTCCTTCCTGCGGCTGCGCCTGGCCGGGCTCGCCGGGGCGCACCGCGCCCGCGAGCTCGGCACCGCCGCGGCGCTGCTCCCCGGCTGGGTGCTCGCCGAGCGCCGGGACCGCGGTGCGTTCGTCCGCGACGTCTACCGGCAGTACCGCGGTGCGTCGCTGGCCGACCTCGACGAGCTCGTCGACGACGAGATCGCCTCCGACCTGCTCGCCCGGGTCAGTGGCGCGGCGCTCCGCCGGGTCCGCGAGCACCGGGCCGCGGGGCACCGGACCGTGCTGGTCACCGGCGCCATCACCGCGCTGACCCGTCCGCTGCGCCCGCTGTTCGACGACGTCGCCTCGGCCGTCCTCGACGTCGACGACGACGGCCGGGCCACCGGGTCGCTGGCGTTCCCGCCGCTGGTCGGTGAGGCGCGGGCCGGCTGGCTGCGCGCCTACGCGGCCGAGCACGACCTCGACCTCGCCGGCTCCTACGCCTACGCCGACTCGGCCAGCGACCTGCCGATGCTGCGCGCCGTCGGCCGGCCGGTCGCCGTCAACCCGGACGTGACGACGCTGCGCGCGGCGCGGGCCGGCCGGTGGCCGGTGCAGGACTGGCGGTCCGCCGGCCGTCCGGCCCGGCGGCTGAGCGGGGCGACGACGTGACGACGACCCAGCGCCAGGTGCAGGTGTACCGGTCGCTGCCGCGCTACGCCGCCACCCGGCTGCTCGCGACGAAGCTGCCCGGCATCAGCAGCACGCCGGCCGCGCCGCTGCGCCTGGTGCGCGACGGCGGGGTGCGCCGCCCCGGCCCGCGGTGGGGGCGGGTGCGTCCTCGGCTGGCCGGCATCTGCGGGTCGGACCTGTCGCTGGTGAGCGGCACGTCGTCGCTGTACTTCTCGCCGCTGGTGTCGCTGCCGTTCACCCCCGGCCACGAGGTCGTCGGCGACCTGCTCGACGACGTCGACGACCTGCCGGCCGGCACTCGCGTGGTGCTCGACCCGCTGCTCGGCTGCGTCCCGCGCGGGCTCGACCCGTGCCCGGCCTGCAGCACCGGCGCCACCAGCCGCTGCAGCTCCATCACCCTCGGCCACCTGGCCCCCGGCCTGCAGACCGGCTTCTGCAAGGACACCGGCGGCGGCTGGAGCGACGGGCTCGTGGCGCACCGCAGTCAGCTGCACCCGGTGCCCGACGACCTGCCCGACGAACGGGCGGTGCTCGTCGAGCCGCTCGCTTGCGCCGTGCACACCGCCCTGCGGCTGGCCCCGCGCGACGGCGACTCCGTCCTCGTGGTCGGCGCCGGCGCGGTGGGCCTGTTCACGGTGCTGGCGCTGCGCGCGTTCACCGGTGCCGGGCGCATCACGGTCGTGGCCAAGCACCCGAAGCAGCGGGAGCTGGCCACCCAGCTGGGTGCCACCGATGTCGTCGCGCCCGCGGAGGCGCTGTCGGGCGTGCGCCGGGCGACCCGCGCGATCCGGCTGCAGCCCGAGCAGGGCCGGCCGTTCCTGCTCGGCGGCGTCGACGCCGCGATCGACTGCGTCGGCAGCCGGGCCGCGCTCGACACGGCGCTGCGCACCACCCGCGCCGGCGGGCGCGTCGTGCTGTCGGGGATGCCGCCGTCCGGCGTGGACCTGTCGCCGGTGTGGTTCCGCGAGCTGGAGGTCGTCGGGTCCTACGCCACCGCGCAGGAGCCCGACGGTCGCAGCTCGTTCGCCCTGGCGATGGAGCTGGCGGCCACCGCGCCGCTCGACGACGTGACGCAGGCCGGCCACCGGCTGGAGCGCTGGCGCGAGGCGCTCGACCACGCAGGAGACGCCGGCCGCCTCGGCACAGTGAAGGTGCACTTCGACCTGAGGGAGAACCCGTGAGCCGCCCAGGCTTCGTGCTGGAGGTCGACGAGCGGACGCCGCCTCTGCTCGTCCACGAGGGCGAGAGGCTGCGCCTGGAGACCTTCCCCCTCGGCACGCGGGTGATCTACCCGCCGGAGTCGCTGCCCGGGATCGCCGACGTCGACGCTGCCATCCGCGACGCGCTGCTCAACCCGCTCGGCAGCGACCCGCTCCCGGAGCTGCTGTTCCGCGGCATGCGGCTGACCATCGCGTTCGACGACATCTCCCTGCCGCTGCCGCCGATGCAGACGCCGGACGTGCGGCAGCGCATCGTCGAGCAGGTGCTGACGATGGCGGCGGCCGCCGGCGTCGACGACGTCCAGCTGGTGGCGGCGAACGCGCTGCACCGGCGGATGACCCCGGCCGAGCTGCGGCGCATCCTGGGGGAGCGGGTGTTCCGCAGCTTCTTCCCCGACGCGCTCACCAACCACGACGCCGAGGACCGCGACAACCTGCTGCACCTCGGCACCACCCGGCACGGCGAGGACGTCGAGATCAACCGGCGCGCGGCCGAGTCGGACCTGCTGGTCTACGTGAACATCAACCTGGTGTCGATGGACGGCGGGCACAAGTCGGTGCCGATCGGGCTGGCGTCCTACACGAGCCTGCGGCACCACCACAACACGCACACGATGCTGCACAGCAAGAGCTACATGGACCCGCCGAGGTCGGCGCTGCACGGCTCGGCGGCCCGCATGGGCGCCGTCGTCGCCGAGCACGTGAAGATCTTCCACGTCGAGACGACGCTCAACAACGACGCGTTCCCCTCGCAGTACCGGTTCATGATGAAGCGCGAGTGGGAGTGGGGCGCTCGCGACCAGGCGACGATGCTCGCCGTCAAGCGCGGCCTCGACCTCGCGCCGGCCAAGGCGCGCAGCCGCATCTTCCGCTCGATGGAAGCGCCGTACGGCGTCACCTCGGTGCAGGCCGGCGCCACCGACCCGGTGCACGAGCGGACGCTGGAGAACGTGCACCGCCAGCAGCTGGTCGAGGTGCAGGGCCAGAGCGACGTGCTCGTCGTCGGGGTGCCCTACGTCGGCCCGTACAACGTCAACAGCACGCTCAACCCGATCCTCGCGATGTGCCTGGGAATGGGCTACTTCTTCAACATGTACCGCAACCAGCCGCTGGTGCGGCAGGGCGGCGCGATGATCCTGTACCACCCGGTGCCGTGGGAGTTCTCGCAGCTGCACCACCCCAGCTACGTCGACTTCTTCGAGGAGGTGCTCGCCGAGTCCACCGACCCGGCGACCATCGAGAAGAAGTTCGAGCAGCAGTACGCAACCGATCCCTGGTACATCCACCTGTACCGGACCTCGCACGCCTACCACGGCGTGCACCCGTTCTACATGTGGTACTGGGGCGCGCACGCCATGGACCACCTCGGCGACGTCATCTGGGTCGGCGCCGACCCGCGCACGGTCGGGCGGATGGGCTTCCGGGCGGCCTCGACCCTGCGCGACGCGCTGGAGATGGCCAGCGGCACCGTCGGGCGCTCGCCGTCCGTCACCTACCTGCACTCCCCGCCGTTCGCCATCGCCGACGTCCGATGACCCCCTTGCGTCCGCGTCCTGACACATCCGCCGCGCGTGCCTCGTCGGACGTCACGCGATGAGCCTGCGACGCGACGTCCGCACGGTGGCGCGTGGCTGGCGCTGGGGCCGTGCGCCGCTCGTGCCGGCGTCGGCCGAGCCGCACCGGCCTCCATTCGAGGCGCGCAGCTTCGGGACGGCATGGGCGCGCTCCCCGGGCGCGGTGGCCGTCCGCGAAGCGGTCCAGCGGTACGGGCTGCGACCGCTGGTGCGCTCCCAGGTGTCGGTGGACGTCGCCGGGCGGGAGGTCCTCGACGACCTGCGCGGGCCGGTGGTGTTCGTCGCGAACCACAGCTCGCACCTCGACGCGCCGCTGGTGCTCACCACGCTGCCCGAGCGCTGGCGCCGGTGGACGGCGGTGGCGGCGGCGGCCGACTACTTCTTCGACACGCTGCCGCGAGCGGTGGGCTCGACGATGGCCTTCTCGACCTTCCCGATGGAGCGCCGCGGCGGCGGTGGGACGTCCCTGGCCGAGGACCTGCTGCTCGAGGGCTGGAGCGTGCTGGTCTTCCCCGAGGGCACCCGGTCGGCCGACGGCTGGGCGGGGGAGTTCCGGCGCGGTGCCGCGCACCTGGCCATGAGCACGCGCACGCCGGTGGTGCCGATCGCGATCCGCGGCTCGTTCCCCGCCATGCCGAAGGGCCGTTCCTGGCCGGTCCCTGGCCGGCCGCCGGTGCGGGTGCGCTACGGCGCACCGCTGCACGCGCTGCCCGGCGAGGACGCCGCGGGCCTCACCGACCGCCTGCACGCGGAGGTGGCGCGGCTGCTCGACGAGGACGACACCGACTGGTTCGCCTCGCTCCGGCGGGCCGCGGACGGCGGCACGCCGTCGCCGGCCGGCCGGCCCGCGCCGCGGTGGCGCCGGGTGTGGGACGCGACGGAGCCGCTCGACCGCGGCCGGTCCCGGCGCCGGTCGCCGTGGAGCCGCTGACGGCGCGCGCTCGCCCGGTCGGGGCTCAGGTTCGCGCCACCGGCAGCCGAGAACCGGAGCAACGGCCCGTGCGGTGGCCGTCCTGCGCAGAGGAGGCCTCGTGGAGTCGACTGCCCGCCGGGCGCTGTCCGACCTGATCGGTCAGCTGCAGCAGCCGGCCCCGGCCAGGCCGGCCGCCGGTCCCCCGCCGGTTCGGACGCCTCCGCCCGTGCTGCCCGCGCAGCGCGCACCCGAGCAGCCGGCCGCCCTTGCACCCGCGCTCACCGTGCTGCCGGCCGGCGCCACGTCCGCCATCCTCTGGCGGTCGCGCTCGGCCTGAGCCCGCTCAGCGCACGTAGGCCTGCACGGCCTGCACGAGCTCCTGAAGGCCGGCCTTGGCGTCGCGGAACAGCATCGAGGTCTTCGGGTCGGTGTAGAGCTCGTTGTCGATGCCGGCGTACCCCGCACCCATCGAGCGCTTGACGACGAGCACGCTGCGCGCGGCGTCGACGTCGAGGATCGGCATGCCCGACACCGGGTTGCCCGGCCGCCGGGCGGCCGGGTTCGTGACGTCGTTGGCGCCGACGACGAGCACGACGTCGGTGCGCGCGAACTCGGGGTTGATCTCCTCGAGGTCGCGCAGCTGCGGGTAGGGCACGTCCGCCTCGGCCAGGAGCACGTTCATGTGCCCGGGCATCCGGCCGGCGACCGGGTGGATGCCGTAGCTGACCTCGACGCCGTGCCGCTCGAGCGTGGTGCAGAGCTCGACCAGCTCGTGCTGCGCCTGCGCCGCCGCGAGCCCGTAGCCGGGCACCACGACGACCTTGGTCGCGTAGGCCAGCTGCAGCGCGGCGTCGTCGACGGTGGTCGCTCGGACGTCACCGCCCGCGGCGACCGCCTCGTGCACGTCGGAGGTGCCGTAGCCGCCGATCAGGATGCTCGTCAGCGACCGGTTCATCGCCTCGGCCATGAGCACGGTGAGGATGCCGCCGGCCGCGCCGACCAGCGCCCCGGCGATGACGAGCACGGTGCTGTCGAGCACGAAGCCGGCCATCGCGACCGCGGTGCCGGTGCAGGCGTTGAGCAGCGAGATGACCACCGGCATGTCCGCGCCGCCGATCGGCAGCGTGAGCAGGACGCCGAGCGCGAGCGCGACCAGGCCGACGACGACCAGCAGCGGCGTGCCGCCCCGGCCGGTGAGCAGCACCACGCCCGCCACCAGCGCGACGGCGGCGAGGGCGATCGTCGCGATCCGCCCGGCCGACGAGGTGACCGGGTTGCCGGGCAGGCGTCCGGCGAGCTTGCCTGCGGCCACGAGCGAGCCGGAGAACGTCACGGCGCCGATCAGCACGTCGAGCACGGTGGGCAGCGCGAGGTCGACGCCCACGTCGCCGAGCACGAAGCCGGGGCGGAGCACCTCGCCGAACGCCACCAGCGCCGCCGCCCCGCCGCCGACGGCGTTGAACAGGCTGACCAGCTGCGGCATCGCCGTCATCTGCACCCGGCGCGCGGACACCAGGCCGGCGACGCTGCCCACCGCGAGCCCGGCCAGCAGCACCACCACGGCGCGCCCGCTGATCGCGCCGTCGTCCACCAGAAGCGCTGCGGTGACGGCGATCGCGAGCGCCATGCCGGCGGCCGACAGCAGGTTGCCGCGGCGGGCGGAGGACGGCGTGCCCATCAGGTGCAGCCCGAGCACGAAGCTGACGGCCGACACCAGGTAGAGCAGGTGCGCCGCGGTCGTCACGAGCGCCGGCCCCGGGCGCGGAACATCTCGAGCATCCGGTCGGTGACGACGTAGCCGCCGACGACGTTCATCGCGGCGAAGGCTGCGGCGAGGAACAGCACGACGAGCCCGACGGTCGAGTCGGTGCTCGCGGCGACCAGCATGACGCCGACGACGATGACGCCGTGGATGGCGTTCGCTCCGGACATCAGCGGCGTGTGCAGGGTGGCCGGGACCTTGCCGATGACCTCGTAGCCGACCAGCAGCGCGAGCACGAAGACCGTGATGGTGGCGAGCAGCTCGCCGCTCATGCGACTCCCTCCAGCAGGGTGCGGACGCCGGGGTGCACGACCCGGCCGCCGTGCGCGACGACGAGCCCGGCCTGCACCTCGTCGTCGAGGTCGACGTGGACCGCGCCGTCGCGGATCAGGTAGGCGACGGCGGCGACGACGTTGCGCGAGTAGGCGTTGGAGGCGGCGCGTGGCACGAGCGAGGCCAGGTTGCCCGCGCCGATGACGCTGACGCCCCGGTCGGTGACGACGGTCGTGCCGGGCTGCGAGCCCTCGACGTTGCCACCCAGGTCGCCGGAGGCGCCGTCGACGACCACCGAGCCGGGCTGCATGCGGCCCAGGGCGGCGGCGGGGACCAGCAGCGGCGGTCGCCGGCCGGGCACCTGCGCCGTGGTGATGACGACGTCGAACCGCGCGACCGCCTCGCCCACCGACGCGGTCACCGCCCGCTGCTCGTCGTCGGTGAGGGGACGGGCGTAGCCGCCTTCGCTGGCCACCGTGACGCCGACGTCGAGCACCGATGCGCCGACGGAGCGGATGTCGGACTGCGCGCTCTCCCGCACGTCGAAGGCCGACACCACCGCCCCGAGCCGGCGGGCGGTGGCGATGGCCTGCAGCCCGGCCACCCCCGCGCCGAGCACCAGCAGCCTGGCCGGCCGGCTGGTTCCCGCCGCCGTGGTGAGCATCGGGAAGAACCCGCCGTAGGCGTCGGCGGCGACGAGCACCGCCTTGTAGCCGGCGACGCTCGACTGCGAGGTGAGCGCGTCCATCGACTGCGCGCGGCTGACGGTGCGCGGCAGGGTGTCGAAGCTGGCGGCGGTGACCCCGGCCTCGGCGAGCCGGCGGGCCAGGCCGGGGTCGAGCAGCGGCTGCAGCATCCCGAGCAGCAGCTGGCCGCGGCGCAGCGAGTGGAGCATGGACGGCGGCTGCAGGCAGGCCAGGACCGTGCTGCGGTCGAGCAGGGTGGCGCGGTGGGCGACGGTCGCGCCGGCGGCGGTGTACTCCTCGTCCAGGAACCAGGCCCGCTTGCCGGCGCCGGCCTCGACCACCACCTCGTGCCCGGCGGCGCGCAGCCGCGTGACGCCGTCGGGGGTCACCGCGACCCGCTGCTCGTCGCGGGCCTGCTCCCGCAGGACCCCGACGGTCAACCCCGAGGGGTCAGCTGCCATGCCTGTCGGACCTCCCGGCTCGCCGTGTGCGGTCGGGACATCCTGGCCCGCGGGCGGCCTGCGCGCGGGGAGGCGGGGGGTGTCGGCTCAGCCGGCGTCGAGGCCGGCTCCGATGACGGCGTCGAGGCGGTGCGCCAGGGCGATGTCGGCCTCGGTGACGGCGTCGCGCACGTGGGTCCACAGCGAGAAGGTGACCGTGCCGGAGTCGAGGTCGACGACGGTGTGGTGGTCGAGCTCGGCCTCGGCCGCCGCCACCCGCTCGAGCAGGCTCCACAGGTCGGTCGGGGTGACCGTCCGGGCGATGCGGCGGGTGTCGCCGTGCCACTCGGGAAGGTCGCGCAGAGCCGCGGCCAGCTCGTCGGGGGTGAGGGCGGTGTAGCGCGGACGCTGGTCGGGGACCTTGCTGATCGTCTGCACGGCGCCTCCTGGGCAGGCCCCCACGGTCGCACCCGGACGGGCTCCTGCCAAGAGGGTTGATCGCCCGGTTCCGGGCGGTCAGGTGGTGAGGGCGCAGGCCCGCTGCCAGGCCGCCTCGTCGATGTCGACGGTGCCTCGCGGCTGCAGCGCCCGGCACTCGGCGATGGCGCCGGCCAGCATCCGGTGGAGCAGCTCGTCGCGGTCGCGGTCGCTGCTCTGCTCGACGCCGCGGCCGGCCATCTTGACGATGTCGTGCGCGGCGTTGCGCCGGAACCGGCGAAGGGCCGCCTCACCCCGACCCGTGCCCGCCTTCGCCGCGAACCTCCGCGCCCAGCCGGTGGCGTGCGGCTCCTGCGCGAGCGCGGCCTGGGCCCGCTGCTCGAGATCGACCGGCAGCCCGTCGTCGAGGCCGCGGAGCACCTCGAGACAGGCGAGGACGGCGACGGCCAGCGCCCGCTGCCGCTCGAACGGCGCGACCGGCAGCGCCACCAGCGCGCAGTTCAGGGCGATCCGCGGGTCGGCCCGGGGGTCGTCGGTGGCGAGCCCGATGACCTCGGGGATGAGCACCGCCAGGCTCGAGCGCGCCTCGTCGGAGATCCGGTCGTTGACGTTGCGCGCGACCTCGGCGAGCAGCGGGTGGGTGCACGCCGGCCGGTCGCTCCAGCGCTCGCCGGCCAGATAGGAGGCCAGCTCCATGAAGCAGGCGCCCCGCTTGGGGTTGCGGTGCTTGCCGCGGGACAGGACCGGCAGGACGTCGGGAACGTGCGACACCATCGCCTCCAGGAGTGGCCGTGCGACGAGTCTGCGCCGCTTCGCCCCGATGCGCCAGCCTCGTCGCGAAGTCACGTCGTCGCTGCCCGCTCAGGTGCAGGGGTCTGCGGCGGTCGTCGTCTCCACCGGCGGCGCGGCGTCGTCGCCCGGCGCGGGCTCGGCGGGATCCTCGAACGGGAACCGGTTCTCGCGCAGCGCGGTGAACAGCTCGTCGGCGGCAGGCTCGTCCCACGCCACCCGGCCGAACAGCCGCCCGCCGTCGCGGAACTCCGGCCCGGGGTCGGGGTCGAGCGGCACGGTGGAGAACACCACCCGCTCGCCCTCCAGGCCGCGCAGCGACAGGGCGAGCGCGCGCAGGTCGAGGTCCTCGTCGACCCGCAGGCTGCTCGTGGCGGCGGACAGGAACCGCACCAGCCGGTCCGGGCGCACGAGGAGCTGCCGGCTTCTCGCCCGGTCGATCATCGAGGCCATGAACTCCTTCTGCCGCTCGATGCGCCCGAGGTCGGTGCCGTCGCCGAGGCCGTAGCGGGCCCGGACGAACTCGAGCGCCTCCCGGTCGTGCAGGACGTGCCGCCCGGCCGGCAGCTCGATGTCGACGCGGCGCGGGCGGAACGGCTCGTCGAGGCAGACCGGCACGCCGTCGAGCGCGTTGACCATCTCGGTGAACCCGGTGAAGTCGACGACGACGGTGTGGTCGATGCGCACGTCGGTGAGCGACTCGACGGTCTTGACAGTGCAGGCCAGGCCACCGTCGCGAAAGGCGTTGGCGAACAGGTCGTCGCGCGGCGGGAGCTGCTCGCCGTCCGGGCCGGTGCAGGCGGGCAGGCGCACCCAGCTGTCGCGCGGGATGCTGACGCTCCACCCGGCGTCGCGCTCGGCGTTGAGGCGGACCAGCAGGGTGGTGTCGGTGCGCTCGCCCTCGAAGTGCTCGTCGCCCTCGCCCTGGAAGTCCTGCCCGATCGGGTCGTCGCGGCTGTCCGAGCCGAGCACGAGCACGTCGATCGGCTGCCGCGGGCCCGCGACCGGCGGGTCGTCGGTGGGCCGGTCCGCCTCGTCGAGGGCGTCGAAGACCCGCTCCCGCTCGACGTTGTCCTCCAGGTCGCGCACCACGAGCGCCACGGACGTGCCGACCAGGGCGAGCAGCCCGAGGACGGCGCCGGTGACCACCAGCGCGACCCGCCACCGGGAGCGCCCCGGCCGCTCCCCGCCTCGCGGCGCGGAGGCGGGGGAGTCGGAGGGCACGAGAACGGTGTGCCCACTCCCGCGCAGGCTTCCCCTGCACGGTCCGGTGTCAGGGTGCCGGGAAGCCGCTCCAGCGCGGATCGCGGCTCGGCTTGCCCAGCAGGTACCCCTGCGCCAGGTGCACCCCGCAGGCCGCCACGGCGGTCAGCTCGGCCTGGGTCTCGACGCCCTCGGCGACCAGCCGGCAGCCGACGGTGTCGGCGAAGGTCGACAGGGCGTGCAGGAGCGTGCGCCGCGCGAGGTCGCCGTCCGCGCCGCGGGTCAGCGCCATGTCGACCTTGACCATGTCCGGCCGGGTGGCGAGCACGTGCCGCAGGCTGGCGTAGCCGGCTCCGCAGTCGTCGACCGCCAGGCGCAGCCCGACGGCCCGGTAAGGGGCGAGCGCCTCGACGAGGCCGGCGTAGTCGCTGACAGGTGCGTGCTCGCTGATCTCGACGACGACGCGGTCGAGGGGCCGCCCCGCCAGCAGCGGCTCGAGGGCCGGCGAGAGCAGCGTGGCGGGTCCGAGGTTGACCGTCACGGCCACGCCGTCCGGTGTCGTGCCGTCCTCCAGCAGGTCGAGAACCGCCTCGGCGGTCGCGACCTCGAGCTCATGGCGCAGCCCGAGGCGGCCGGCGTCGTCGAACCACTGCGCGGCCGAGCGCAGGACCGGCGGGGCGGCGTCGAGGCCGGTGGGGCTCGGCAGGGTGAAGCGGGTCAGCCCCTCGGCGGCCACCGCCTCGCCGGTGACCAGGTCGACGATCGGCTGCAGGACGGCATGCCGGCCCTCGCCCTCGACGACGGCCCGGACGAGGAAGCGCAGAGCCTCGTGCCGGCGGGCGGCCTCGGCGTGCGACAGAGCCCGCTTCTGCAGGTCGTGCAGCACCCCGGCGAGCAGCGTCATGGATGCGACGTCGCGCTCGGTGAGATCGGGGGAGGCGCGGTCGCTGATGGCGCAGAGCATGCCGTTGGCCACGCCCTGCGGCCCGAGCAGCGGGACGCCCACGTAGGAGCCGATGTGCAGGGCCGCGGTGACGTCGAGCAGCGCCGCTTCCGGCACGCCCCTCGCGTCGGGGATGGCGCCGGGGAACCGGCCGTCGAGCACGCGGGTGCAGAACGAGCCGCCGAGCGGCAGCGTCGTGCCCTCCTCGGGGGCGTCGGCGCCGTCCTCGGCGTCGACGAAGCGCAGGACCTGGTCCGAGCCGATGAACTCGCTCACCCACGCCACCTGCATGCCGAGCTGGGTGCGCACGACGGCGAGCAGCCGGTGGACGGCGTCGGCGAAGCTGCTGTCGTCGAGCTCGGGAAGGGCGAGGGGCTCGGTCACGTCATCCCGTCGTCGGCGTGGCGGGGGCACGGGAGCGGGGTGCCGGCGTCCCGACCGTAACCCGGGCGGGGGAGCGCCCGCAGGGATTCGGGTCGGGAACGCAGGAGGCCCCGCGCGGGAAGCGCGGGGCCTCCTGGACGTGCCGGGTGGGGCTACTTCTTGCCGCCCGACTTCGGCTTCTTGACCTTGCCGGTGACCGGCGCCGGGTCGGTGCTGACGCCGAGACCGGCGTTGCAGACGTCGCCGGCGTCGACCGACTGGCCGCGCTCGACGCTGATGCCCTGCTGGCCGACCACGCCCTTGTCGGTGATGCAGCTCAGCGTCCACTGCTCGAACTGGCGGGCGGTGCGGTCGCTGACGACGTCGTGCGTCGCGGCCGTGAGCGAGTAGGCCGGGACCACGCCGGCGGTGTTGTTGACCCGCAGCGTGTACGTGCCGGCCGGCACGCCCTGGCCGTCGGGACCGGTCCAGGCCAGCGTGTTGGACGCGGCGAAGGCGTTCGCCGTGGCGACGACCTCACCGGCCGGGTTGAGCAGGTTGAGGCTCATGTTGCGGACGACCGTCTCGCCGGTGCCCACGGACTGCGTGAGCGTGGCCTTGAGGACCTGCGCGGGCTGGGTGACGACGAACGGCGTGCGGGTGCTGCTCGCCGGTGCCACGTTCCCGGTGGTGCTCAGGGTGTCCT
Organism: Mycobacteriales bacterium; assembly: GCA_035540755.1. GTDB lineage: Bacteria > Actinomycetota > Actinomycetes > Mycobacteriales > SCTD01 > DATLGD01. The sequence goes on from DATLGD010000133.1 coordinate 16,775, forward strand.
TGGGCTCACCGAGGACGCCGGCCTTGCGCGACTGGACGAACGGCCGCGTCGAGGGGTTGGCGTGGTAGCTGAATCGCCCGTCGGCGCCGACGACCATGGCGGTCTTGACGGTGTCGGCGACCTTCGAGCCGTCCCAGAGCGGGAAGACGCCGGTGCGCTCGAGGGTGAGCGTCGCGCCGGCCGGCGCCACGCCGGTGATGAGCGAGTGCGTGCCGGCGTCGACGGCGTTCTCGAACGCCAGCAGGAACGCCTCGCGGTTGCCGCCGCCGACCTGCTCGTGCGTCTGGCGCAGGCCGCCGCACTTGTCGGCCGCGGCGGTGGTCAGGCTCGCGGCCTTCGCCGGGGTGACGCCCTTGGCGGCCGGGTTGTCACCGGTGTACTCCGCGACGACCTCCTGGAACGGCGGGTGGAACTCGTGCGCGCCGATCTCGAAGGTGTAGCCGTAGCCGCCGGTGGCGTTGTAGCTGTAGTCCTCGGTGGTGCCGGTGGTGTCGTACAGCTCCCAGCCGAACTGGTTCTTGTAGCCGTTCTGCGCGGCCATGCGCTCGCCCAGCGCCTGCATGCCGTTGTCGACGCCGTCGGCGCCGGTGAAGCACTCGTCCGGCGCGAAGCCGACCGGGTCGCCGTCGGGCGCGGTGGTGCTGGGCTTGACGCCGACCGGGCGCAGGATGAGGTTCGAGAAGGTGTGGTTGGTGATCAGCGTGGTCACCTGGCGGGTGGAGATGAGGTTGCGGATCGCCTGAGTCTCCGGCTCGGAGAACGGCTTCGGGCCGCGGTAGATCGGCGACGCCGGGTTGCTCTCGGTGCCGGGGCCGCCCCACAGGGCGCCGTAGTTGCGGTTGAGGTCGACGCCCGGGCCGAACCCGCCCGGCGACGAGATGGCGACACAGGTGCCTGCAGGCTGGGCCTGGCCGTCGACGTAGCGGCAGTTCTTGCGCTTGTAGGCGTTGCCCGGCGTGCCGAGGATGCTCACCGTGCCGCCACGGTCGACCTGGCGCAGGTCGACGACGTCGCCGCTGACCCGGGAGGCGTGGAAGCCGTCGGGGTTGCTGACCGGGACGATGATGATGCGGCCGCGGGACAGCAGGCTGGTGATGCGCTCGTCGCTGCCGAAGCTGCGCACGAGGTCGGTGGCGAACTCCATCGGCAGCTCGGCCGAGGGCCACTCGCGGGCGTGGTGGGCACCGAACATGAGGAAGACGGGCCGGCCGTCCTCGGGCGCGTTCACGTCGCGGCCGATCTCGATGCCGGTGAGGTCGCGGCCCTCGACGCTCTTGCCGATCGAGATGCGCTTGGCGATGTCGGGGCGCGCCGCCACGAGCGCGTCGATCTCGGTGGCGTAGTCGGCGGGCTGCCGGTAGGTGGTACGACCGGAGGGCAGCGGGCTGACCTCGGTGCTGGCCGCGTACGTCGCGTCCAGCTCGACCCGCTCGAGCTCACGGGCGAGCAGGTCCGGGATCCGCACGTCCCAGGTGAAGCCGGCGGCGAGCAGCCGGGCGCCGTCCTCCACCGAGTGCAGGACGACCTCGACGTAGTCGTGGCCGGCGTGCTCGGTCAGGTCGAGGTCGAGCTCGGCCAGCCGGGTCTTGTCTGCGTCGTCCTTGATCGCGACGGTGACCAGCTGGGGGGCGAAGGCGCCGTTGGTGACGGTGGCGACCGTCGAGCCGGCCTGGTCGGCCGGTGCGACGAGGGCGCTGGCCGGCGAGAGCGCCAGACCGAGGCCCGTGACCGCGACGAGGGCGGTGACCGCGGTGAGGCGGCTGGAGCGTGCGGACATCGAGGAGGAACCTCTCTGA
>DATLGD010000134.1:0-5486 GCA_035540755.1 Mycobacteriales bacterium
ACGGCGGCTACCTCACCCGGTGGCAGCTGGAGAACCGGCCGGAGCTCTACGACGGCGGGGTCGACTGGGAGGGCACCCTGATGCTCGCCGAGGGCCCGAACCTGTTCACCTACCTGCCGACCGCGCTGCGCGAGTACCCGCGGGCGCAGCTGGACCCGGCTGCCCGCCAGCGGATGTACGACGTCGGCTTCGAACCGGGGTCGGAGGTGCTCTGGCCGGACCACTACGCCGTGTACTGGGACCTCACCCAGCGGGTCTACCGGGAGGCGTTCGACCCCGGGTACGACGGCGACACCAAGGCCGGCACGCCGTTCTGCCGCACCGGCGGCGAGCCCGGGACGCCGACGGCGTGCGACGCGCAGTACGACTACGCCTCGCGCCCGCAGGAGGTGAAGGACGCCGTGGCCTCGGTGTCGCTGACCGGGAACATCGGCAAGCCGATGCTGACCCTGCACGGCACGCTCGACGCGCTGCTGCCGATCCGCACCGACTCCGACGTCTACACGCAGATGATCGCCGACGCCGGCAAGGGCGCCATGCACCGGTACTACGTCATCGAGGACGGCAACCACGTCGACGACCGGTACGACCTGTTCCCCACCGAGACCCGGCCGATCCTGCCCTGCTACCGCGAGGCCTTCGGGCGGCTGACGGCCTGGGTCACCGACGGTGTCGCGCCGCCGGGCAGCACCACCGTCGCGCGGCCGGCGACCGGCGATCTCGCCAACACCTGCCCGGAGCTGGCGGGCGCGTCGACGGCGCCGGCGCCCGGAGGGGACGACGGCGACCCGGGCGGCGACCCAGGCGGCCGTGGCGGCGCGACCGGGGACGTCGCCGGTCGTCCAGGGCCTGCGGCAGTGCGAACGGCGACCGCCCGGACCGCGCTGCCGGCCACCGGGACGTGGCCGGCGGCGGCGCCGGCAGCGGTAGTGCTGCTGGCGCTCGGGGCGGCCGGGGCGGTGTGGCGGCGCCGCGCGTGACCCTCGGGCGGGAAGGCCGCCGGTAGAGTCGGCGACCATGGGCGTCGTGGTGCAGAAGTACGGAGGGTCCTCCGTCAGCGACGCCGACCGCATCAAGCGGGTCGCCGAGCGCATCGTGGCCACGAAGAAGGACGGCCACGACGTCTGCGTCGTGGTCAGCGCGATGGGCGACACCACCGACGAGCTGCTCGACCTGGCCCAGCAGGTCAGCCCGCTCCCGCCCGGGCGCGAGCTCGACATGCTGCTCACCGCGGGGGAGCGGATCTCGATGGCGCTGCTCGCCATGGCGATCCAGAACCTCGGCGCGAGCGCCCGGTCCTTCACCGGCAGCCAGGCCGGCGTCATCACCGACTCGAGCCACGGCAAGGCCCGCATCATCGACGTCACGCCCGGGCGCATCACCACCGCGCTGGGCGACGGGCACATCGCCATCGTCGCCGGGTTCCAGGGCGTCAGCCAGGACACCAAGGACATCACCACGCTCGGGCGCGGCGGCTCCGACACCACCGCCGTCGCCCTGGCGGCGGCGCTGTCGGCCGACGTCTGCGAGATCTACAGCGACGTCGACGGCGTCTACAGCGCCGACCCGCGCATCGTGAAGGACGCCCGGTTCCTGCCCACCGTCTCCTACGAGGAGATGCTCGAGCTGGCCGCCTCCGGCGCCAAGATCCTCCACCTGCGGTGCGTCGAGTACGCCCGCCGCTACTCCGTCCCGCTGGTGGTGCGGTCGTCGTTCTCGAGCAAGCCCGGCACGCTGATCACCGAGGAGCCCGACGTGGAAGCCGCCATCATCAGCGGAGTCGCGCACGACCTGTCCGAGGCGCGCGTCACGGTCGTCGGCGTGCCCGACAAGCCCGGTGAGGCGGCGCGCATCTTCCGTGCGGTCGCCGACGCCGAGGTCAACATCGACATGATCGTGCAGAACGTGTCCGGGGCGACCGACCGCACCGACATCTCGTTCACCCTGCCCAAGAGCGACCTGCACACGGCGATGACCGCGCTGGCGAAGGTGCAGAGCGGGGTCGGGTTCGAGCAGCTGCTGTCCGACGAGCTGATCGGCAAGGTGTCGCTGGTGGGGGCCGGCATGAAGTCGCACCCCGGCGTCACCGCCACGTTCTTCGAGGCGCTGTCGTCCGCCGGCATCAACGCCGAGGCCATCAGCACCTCGGAGATCCGCATCTCGGTGGTCTGCCGCGACACCGACGTGCCGGCGGCGGTGAAGGCCGTGCACGCCGCCTTCGAGCTCGGCACCGACGAGGACGCCACCGTGTACGCCGGGACCGGGCGATGACCGGCCTGCGCGTCGGTCTCGTCGGCGCCACCGGCCAGGTCGGCACCGTGATGCTGCGCCTGCTCGCCGAGCGGGCGTTCCCGGTGAGCGAGCTGCGGCTGTTCGCCAGCGCCCGCAGCGCCGGCTCGACGCTGTCCTGGCAGGGCAGCGAGATTACGGTCGAGGACGCCGCCACCGCCGACCCCAGCGGCCTCGACGTCGCGCTGTTCTCCGCCGGAGCCACGACCAGCCGTGCGCAGGCCCAGCGCTTCGCCGACGCCGGCGCCGTGGTCATCGACAACTCGAGCGCCTTCCGGATGGACCCGCAGGTGCCGCTGGTCGTGAGCGAGGTCAACCCGCACGCGATCGACCAGGCGGTGCGCGGCGTCATCGCCAACCCGAACTGCACGACGATGGCCGCGATGCCGGTGCTTCAGCCGCTGCACGCCGAGGCCGGTCTCGTCCGCATCGTCGCCAGCACCTACCAGGCCGTGAGCGGCAGCGGGTTGAAGGGCGTCGACGAGCTCGACGGGCAGGTCCGCAAGACGGCCGACGGGGCGACGTCGCTGGTGCACGACGGCGCGTCCGTCGCGTTCCCGGAGCCGTCCGCGTACGCGCGGCCGATCGCGTTCAACGTGCTGCCGATGGCCGGTTCGGTCGTCGACGACGGCTCGTTCGAGACCGACGAGGAGAAGAAGCTCCGCAACGAGAGCCGCAAGATCCTCGAGATCCCCGACCTGCGGGTCAGCGGCACCTGCGTGCGCGTGCCGGTGTACACCGGGCACTCGCTGTCGCTGAACGTCGAGTTCGCCCGGCCCCTGTCGGTCGAACGGGCCACCGAGCTGCTGCGCGACGCTCCCGGCGTCGAGCTCACCGACATCCCGACGCCGCTGCTGGCGGCCGGCCGCGACCCCTCCTACGTCGGGCGGATCCGGCAGGACGGCGAGAACGGGCTGGCGCTGTTCGTCTCCAACGACAACCTCCGCAAGGGCGCTGCCCTCAACGCGGTGCAGATCGCCGAGCTCGTCGCGGCGAGGAACGGGGCGGGCGCGTGACCGACCGGACGGAGGCCATCCCGGCCGGGGCGCCGCGTCGCGTCGTCGCCGACCGCTACGAGCTGGTCGACATCATCGGCCGCGGCGGGTCCGCCGAGGTCTGGCGCGCCGACGACACCCTGCTCGACCGCGAGGTGGCGCTCAAGCTCGTCACCGTGCCGCACGACGAGGGCTCCAAGCGCGCCGGCGACGAGGCGCGCACCCTCGCCCGGCTGAACCACCCCGGCCTGGTGCCGGTGTACGACGCCGGCACCGACGACGAGGGCCGGCCGTGGGTGGTCATGGAGCTGGTCGAGGGCGAGACCCTCGGTGACACGCTCAAGCGGGGCCCGGTCTCGCCGGACCGCACCGCGACCATCGGGCGGTCCGTGGCCGAGGCGCTCGACTACGTGCACGGCAAGGGCCTGGTGCACCGCGACGTCAAGCCCGGCAACGTCCTCGTCGGCACCGACGGCCGGTCGCGGCTGACCGACTTCGGCATCGCCCGGCTGATCGACTCCGCCAAGGTCACCTCGACCGGGATGATGGTCGGCACGGCCTCCTACCTCGCGCCGGAGCAGGTGGCCGGCGAGGTCGTGGGCCCGCCCGCCGACACCTACGCGCTCGGCCTGGTGCTGCTGGAGTGCCTGACCGGCCGCCGGGAGTACGAGGGCGGCACCGTCGAGGTCGCCCTCGCCCGCCTCAGCCGCCAGCCCGAGATCCCGCCGGACCTGCCCTCCGGGTTCTCCCAGCTGCTCACCGCGATGACCGACCGCGACCCGGCCCGGCGGCCGACCGCCGAGCAGGTGGCCCAGCAGCTGAGCGTCATCGCCGCCGGTGGCGAGGCCACCACGGTGCTGGCCGCTGCCCCGCGCGGCGGCTCCGAGACGCAGGTGCTGCCGCGCACGGCCGCGGCGCCCGTGCCGCCGCGCTCGCGTCCGGCGTCGCGTCCGGCGCCCCGACCGGTGGCGCGGCCGGCGCCCGCCGCGCCGAAGCGGGGTTCGGCGACGCCGTGGGTCCTGCTGCTGCTCGCCGTCATCGCGGCGCTCGTCGTCGGCGGGCTGCTGTACGACCAGAGCCGCACCACCGACCCCGGCCAGCTGCCGACGATCAGCCCGGACCTGCCGGAGGAGATCCGCGACCCGCTGCAGCAGCTGCAGGACGCCGTCGACCAGCCGGCGGCGCCGTGACCCGCCGCCCCGCAGCCCTCGCCGGCGTCGCGCTCAGCGCGCTGCTGCTGTCCGGCTGCGCGAGCGACCCGCGCACCGAGCTGCGGTCGCTCGTCGAGACGATCACCGCCGAGGCCAACGACCGCGACGCCGCGGGCGTGCGGTCCGCGGTCGAGGACCTGCTGCGGCGCCTGGACGAGGCGGTCCGCGCAGGCGACCTGACCGAGGCCGAGGCCGCGACTGTCCGCGAGCGGGCGCTCGCCGTGCAGGCCGCCGCCGACGAGATCGACCCCGAGGTCCTCGCCCGCCGCGAGGCCGAGCAGCGCGCCCGGGAGGCCGAGCAGCAGGCCGAGGCGGAGCGGGCCGCGCGCGAGGCCGAGCAGGCCGCTGCCGAGCGCCGTGCCGCCGAGGAGCGGCGGGCGGCCGAGGAGGCCGCCGCCCGCGAGGCCGCGGAGCGCGAGGCTGCCGAGCAGGCCCGCAAGGAGGCCGAGGAGGCCGCGAAGAAGGCCGAGGAAGAGGCCGAGAAGGCCGAGAAGGCCGAGAAGAAGAAGGACGACGAGGACGACGACGAGCGCCCGTCGCGCGGCCGCGGCCGCGACAGCGGATGAGCACCCCGAGGACGGCCGCGGTGCGCCGCGCTCTGGGCGCCGGCGCCCTGTGCCTGACGCTGGTCCTGTCCGGCTGCGCCGTCGACGCGCGCGACGAGATCCGGGGCAAGGTCGGCGACATCACCGACGCCGCCAACGCCCGTGACGCCGACGACGTCCGCCGCGGCGTCGACGAGCTGCAGCGGCTGCTCGACAGCGCCGTGCGCAACGGCGAGATGAGCTCGGCGGAGGCCGCCCGGATCGCCGAGCTCGCCGCCCTGCTGCGCGAGCGGGCGGACCTGCTCGACGAGCAGCCGGAGCCCGAGCTGACGCCGGAGGAGACCGAGGAGCCGGTCGAGGAGCCCGAGCCCGAGCCGGAGCCGACGACGCCGCCCCCGACCACGCCGCCGCCGTCGCCGAGAAGGGCACGCCGCACGAGGTCTACC